>NZ_CP095413.1:1527272-1832727 GCF_023016285.1 Muricauda sp. SCSIO 64092 | reverse complement strand
TAGTACATCAAGCACTTCTGCGGCCCTTTCCATAGAAAAGGGTGCTCCCTTTTCTTGGTCCATACTATCCACCAATAATGAATCTGACGAAACCGCCACCAGCGAATCCTGGCTTTTCTACAATGCAGGTTCACAGACAACCTATGCCCCGTTTCCAGCGCAAATCAGGTCACCTGAAGCAGGCAGTACAGTTCAGGCGACTGCCAATGGGGTGGTACTTTCCTGGACCGGTGCGGATGTGGAAGGGGATATTGAAACTTTTGAGGTTTATTTCTCTGAAAACAACCCTCCGGAAACACTTTTGATTACTACTGATGCACAAACTATGGAAACTATGGGCAACGTGGTTTCAGGTCAAATTTACTATTGGAAAGTCATTACGATTGATGCAGAAGGCAATAGATCGGATTCGGGAGTCTTTGATTTTAAGGTGTTTTAAGGAGCTTAAGTGCCATTAAAAAGGTTCATGGTGTTTTTTGCGCCTGCAAAAATAAAGGAACGTATAAGTTCGGTGCTTCTTTTTAAGCGTTCCACCAGGGCGTGTTCTTCATTTTCCGTCCATTTCCCCAATACATAATCCACCTGCCTGCCCTGGGAAAATTCTGCCCCAATGCCAAAACGAAATCTGTGGTAGTGACTGGTCTGTAACATATGGTGGATATCCTTTAACCCATTATGTCCGCCATCACTTCCCTTGCCCTTTAAACGCAGTGTTCCAAAGGGAAGGTTAATATCATCTGTAACGATAAGTACATTTTCCAATGGAATTTTTTCGTGCTCCATCCAATATTTTACTGCTTTTCCGCTAAGGTTCATATAGGTCGAAGGCTTAAGGCATAGTATGGACTTTCCTTTGTACCTAAAATTGGCCACTGCCCCCAATCTAACCTCTTTAAATATAAAATCTTCCTCCGTTGCCAACTGGTCCAAGACCGCAAATCCAATATTGTGTCTTGTTCCTGCATATTTTTCCCCAATATTGCCCAGGCCTACGACCAAAAACTTTTTCATGCCATCGATTTCTTCAAGTATAGGTGCACTGGTGTTGGTAAACAGTGATTTTAAAAATTGAAACACTTTGTTTTTCTTCAAAAATAAAAAAGCATCCAAAACATGGGGTCCGGATGCTTTTGTTTTGATAGGGTTAAAAGGTTAACTCTCCGCTGATGCCGCTGCATCTGCCGAAGGTGCTTCCGCACCCTCTATTGTGGCACCTTCTTCCTCCTCTTCCTCTTCATCCGCAATGGCATTACGGGAGGCCTTCACTTGTACAACGGTAATGTTGTCCGGATGCACAATGGTAAAGTCATCCGTTCTAAGGGTTTCCACTGCTACCTTACCCCCAATTCTTAATTTGGAAATATCTACGGTAATCTCGTCTGGAAGCAAATCCGGTAATGCCTTAACAGAAAGCTTTCTTTTCCGGAACAATAAACGTCCACCATTTCTGACCCCTGGGGAATTTCCTTCCAAACGGACAGGGATTTCCATGGTAACAGGCTTGTCCTTAAAGAGCTGATAGAAATCGATATGCAAAATCTTATCCGTTACCGGATGGAATTGAATATCCTGTAATACAGCTTTAAAGGTCTCACCACCTTCCAATTCAATTACCGCCGTGTAGGCATTGGGGGTATACACTAAATCTTTAAACGCGATTTCATCAGCTGAAAAGTGCATTGGTTTTTCCCCTCCGTACAGCACGCAAGGGACCTTTCCAGCATTACGTAAGGCTTTGGTCGAAACCTTGCCCACGCTTTCTCTTTGGGATCCTTTGATCGTAATTGATTTCATTTTTTCTAGTAAATAATTAAACTTTCATTGTATCGATTTGCCGGGCTGTTCACTCCCGGCGTAGTCGAAGGCTACATAATAAATTTGGACGAGATTGAAGTATTGTGGTGCACGCGGTGCATAACATCCGCGAATAGTTCCGCACAACTTAAAACCCGTATTTTTTCACTGTTTTCATGAGAAGGAATGGAGTCTGTTATGATCAATTCCTGCAACTTGGAATTTTTGATTTTTTCATAGGCATCACCAGATAACAACCCATGGGTGGTAATGGCCCGTACACTCAATGCCCCCCTTTCCATCATCAGATCGGCAGCCTTGGTCAGTGTGCCTGCGGTATCTACCAGGTCATCCACCAATACCACGTTTTTGCCCTTTACCTCCCCGATCAATTCCATTTTGGAAATGACATTGGCCTTGGCACGTTGCTTGTAACATATGACCACATCACTTTCCAGTGCTTTGGAATACGCATAGGCCCTTTTGGATCCCCCCATGTCCGGGGAAGCGATACAAAGGTTCTCCAGGCTAAGGTTTTGTAGATAGGGAAAGAAAAGGGTGGAAGCAAACAAATGATCCACCGGTTTTTCGAAAAAGCCTTGAATTTGATCGGCATGCAAATCCATGGTAATGATCCGTGTTGCACCAGCGGTTTCCAGCATTTTGGCAATCAACTTGGCCGCAATTGGAACCCTGGGCTTATCCTTTCTATCCTGTCTTGCCCAACCAAAATAGGGCATTACCGCTGTAATATGTCTTGCCGAGGCCCTTTTGGCGGCATCCAGCATCAATAGCATTTCCATCAAATTTTCCGGGCCAGGATTGGTGGAACCAATGATAAAAATTCGGGCCCCTCTAATGGATTCCTCAAAAGAGGGCTGGAACTCTCCGTCACTGTATCTTGAGAAATGTACTTTTCCCAAATCGGCCCCATACGCTTTCGCAATATTTTCGCCCAATACGGTACTTTGCGTACATGCAAATATTTTTGGTTCCGGAACTTGATATGGCATTGCTTACAATTTATAACAGCGCTAAAAGCTAAGCCTGTTCAAAAGCGGTGCAAATTTAAAAATTAATCTGGCTTGCTAAAGGATAATTGTGGTTATTTTGGTTTTGGGATTCAAATTATTTTTTAGCTTTGCAGTCCCATTGGCCGAAGTGGCGGAATTGGTAGACGCGCTGGATTCAAAATCCAGTGGTAGCAATACCGTGTGGGTTCGATTCCCACCTTCGGTACAAATTAGGCCCCTGAGATTTTTCAGGGGCTTTTTGTTTCAGACCAATTTTTCCACCACCATTATATCCTCATAAGCTTTTTAATAATCAATGGATAACCTTAAGCTAATTCAGGGAACCTAATTTTGAAAGGAATATTCAGTGTTTTGGGGCATATCCCTATCATGGAACGACCAATCAATACAAACTACGAGAATTTTGACCTTTTCCACTATTTAAGGGACAGTTTGGGCCATAACCTGGACGGTAAAGTATTTGAACTGATTGTTCAAAAAAATGAATATGTATACAAACCTCCATTGGAACACAGGTATATTTACGAAGTGATCAATGGGGCCCTGAAGCTGGGCAGTTATACCGAACAGGGGGAGGAATTTGTCTATGATGTAGTATCGGAAAAGGATTTCTTCGGGAATCTTAAATATCTGAACAATCAATTCTTTGAATTTTCAAAAACACTCACGGCTACTCGATTGCGGGTCTATCAATTGTCCTTTTTTAAGGAAGTAATTATAGAAGAACCCGCTATTGCTGAATGGTTTATATCCTACATTGTAAAAAGATGGTGCACCGCAGAGAAGAAACTGCGTAAAATAAACGAAAGGAACACTTCGGAAAAACTTCGGTTTTTAGAATCCTATTTTAACAAAAATATCAATGATGATGCGGGTTCCACGTATAAGCTGTACGACCTTTTGACCCAAAAGGACTTAGGGGATCTTATTGGGGCAACCCGACAGACCATCTCCAATGCCTTGAAGAAAAAATCAGTTTCCACGATTTAAAATACCTGATGAAATACCTTAGTCCCATACGATAAGTCAGTTTCGATTTCGCTAGGTTCGTCCTTTTCTTCATCAGGGTCTATTTATGAAATTCATTTTAAAAAGTAAGGTATGGTTTTGATAAGAGGGGTTTGAAATTAACAAACCCCTCTCCATAGCTAATAAACAACTCAACTTAATTAAAAGTGTATCGTGCGCCCAACTGAAGTCGCCAAGGGGTACCATTTATAGGCTCGGTGCCGGCTCCGGTCTGTACACTATAATCGTATGCATTTGTCGCCTGATCAAAGCCGTTGATACGCATAAAATCCCTTCTCCTTCCAAAGTTGTTGGTACGCCCCCATTCCTTGTTCAATAAATTGGCAAAATTGAACACGTCCGCTGTGAGTTCAAGACCATGTTTGTTCCGGTTAAAGCTGAACCTTTTCTGTAAGCGCAGGTCAATGATGGCCCTAAAGGGGTTCTTGCCTCCATTACGCTCTGCAAAACCACCAAAGCTTTCCCGTAGATATTCCTTAAATCCTTCGGGGGTCTCTGGGTCGTTCAATACTTCATTGTAGCCGTCTATGATGGCCTGCGGCGTATTGGGGTCATTGGGGTCAAAAATATAGGCAATATCATTTCGTAAATTGAAATCCCCATTGGCACTGGTATTGTCGTCTACATGAAGTGAATAACGCGTGCCCCCCGTTCCAATAATGGTAGCTCCAAAGTTAAACCCTTTCCAGGTGGGCGTGGAACCATTAAGGACCACTTTGGTGTCAAAATGATTATCGGAAAAACCGTAGTTCAGATCCCTGGGATCCCCTTCCACGGGTAGGAACGTAGAGGTATTGGCCACACAACAGTTATAGGAGGAATTGTCCTTGGTCCTGTTCCATGTAAAACTAGCGTTTATATAGCCATCGCGACCAATACGGGCAGAGCCTTCCACAATGACTGAAATGTTGTCCAAGACCCCATCGGATGTCAAGACCAAGGTACGCCCCACCTGATCGGATACTCTTGAATTCGTCCAATCGGTAAGTCCGTTCTCACCAATCGTATTTGCAGGAACAAATACTTCACGTCCTTCTATGGGCGTGGTAAAAAAGGGCTCCGCCACCAAGTTGGCTTCCTGATATACATAGTTGTTGGTCGTATGGCTAAAAATAGCATTGATGCCCAAAGTGTAACGATCTCCAAAAAATCGGGTATAACTTATGTTTCCTTTGTATATGGTGGGGACTTCAAAATTGGGACTAACCGCATTTATGGTTGAAAATGGGGTCTCTCCCTCCGGAACTCCCGGTACGGTACTGGGATCATTGCGATAGGAAATAAAATCAGGTGTTGGAACGGCATCCCCCGTTACATCTATGGCACCGAGCAAAGTGCCACTATTTTGAATGTTGTTCACCTGGGCATAATAATGGGGCTGTGCACTAAAGGCACCCCCTCCAATTTTGATGATGTCGGTATTCTTGCCCTTCACGTTCCATGTTAATTGAAAGCGAGGTTGGATATTGTCAAAGTCGTCGATTTTTTCATTGGTGCGTATGCCCAATTCTTGAAATACGGTGGGATTGAATTCGGCCTCATCCATAAATACGGTAGCATCCCAACGGATTCCCGCCATTAGGTTGAGGTTTTTTGCCAAATCAAATTCAACCTGTCCGAACAAGGAAAGATCTAGAACGGTCTGTTCTACCAAAGGTAATCCTTGCAAAGGAACCTCACGGGCATATCTGGAAGCGTTCAAATTCTCAAAATCATCAAGGGAATCGAAGAAAAAACGGCCGTTCTGCTCGTTGGAAAGCAATGTTTCCAAATAGGTGATAAGATTGTCCGTCCCAAATGTAAAATTGAATTTTCCGGAATTGACATAGGTCGTATTGGCGATTTGTAATTGGTTTTCCAAATTCGTTTCCGGGGTAAAACGTTGCCCACCCAATTGCACACTACGGTTTCTTGTATTACCATTGGGCAATACCGAAGACACCTCAACAATGGCCCGGGGGATGTTGGAAGAAGGGAGTTCGGTATTTGGGGTGAATTGTCTTTCAGCATGTTGGTACTGTATTTTGAACTCGTTGATCACCGTTGGGGAAAATATGGAGCGCAGGGACAACAGCGTGCTATTTTCCTGGGATTCGAAATTTGAAAAGGATTCCGCAACTTCAATATTGGAATTGTCACTTACGCTAAAAGGATTTTCCCATTTGTTGTATAGGTTCCTAAGGGTAAGCCTATGTTTGTCATTAATTTGCCAATCCAGGCGGACAAACAGGTTATTGGCTTCAGTTTCCCTATCAAACTGACCGGTCTGTCTAGAGTCACTCAGCCCATATACATCACGTCCTATCTGTAAAAAACGATCTAAATTCTCCTGGGAAATACCCAAAAGGTTTTGGTCATTGTCACTCTGAATGTCTGCGATGCTCAGGGGCTCCCCGGCATCCTGTCGCTCATAAACCGCAAAGAAGTGTAACTTATCTTTGATGATGGGACCCGATAAACTGAACCCATACTGGGAGGTAAAGAAATTGGCATCACGATCTTCTCCGCGAATGTTGAATTGGCTTTGTAGCGCATCGGCCCTATGATAGAAAAAGGCACTTCCACTAAGTGTATTCGTCCCGGATTTGGTTACGGCGTTAATGGCGCCCCCACCTTGTCTACCCTGGAGCACGGAATAATCATTGGTGGCCACTTCAAACTCCCTAATGGCTTCCTGGGAAATGGTATAAGGGCCCCGTCCAATTTCTCCTGCCGTTAATTGGTTTCTGGCGTTCACCCCATCTATGGTGACATTGGTCGAGGTACGTCTTTGCCCTGCCAAATTGATAGATCCACCACCCTGTAAAGGGGAAAGACTGGTTAAACCGGTAAAGTTCCTTCCTTCCAGGGGAAGTGTTTTTATTTGATCGGTGCCTATTTTGGTGGATGCGCCCAATTGCTCTATCCGTTTGGTAAGGGTATTGGATGTTACGACCACTTCATCCAGTTCAGTAGAAGCTTCTTGCATCACAAAATCCAAAACCAGGGCATCACTTAAATTAAGGGTAAACCCTTCCCTTACGCTATCTTGAAAACCCAGATACTGAACAGTAATCGAATAGGGCCCCCCCAGTGGTAATTGTTGTACCCTATAGTTTCCATTTTCATTGGTCACCGTACCCGAAACGAATCCGGTGGACGTATTCTTCACTACTATGGCCGCTCCCATTAGGGATTCACCATTCGCATCTGTAATTTTACCCCGAATTGAGGCATTGGTGGCTTGGCCATAGGACACTGAGCAAAACATCACAATACCTAAAAAGGCCATTAATTTTTGTACTCCTTTCCATTGTTTTTGACGGTTGGGTCGGTAGATTTTCATTTTCATACATTTTGATTGAAATGTAAATCTAGACCCGGGGCAGAGGGGTTACATGTTAAGTTTTAACATGTACATTCATGTTAACCTTAACTTTAATTTTTTTTAAAATTGCTGGGACATGTGTTTTGCAGATTAATGCAAATACACATTAAAACTGGTACGAATGGATCAAATGTCTTTTAGCCCATATTTATCCAAGAAAATATCGAGCTCCTTAAGGGAAGGGTTTTTTAGAAAATCGGTACCGTAGGTCACCGTTGGGAATTTTAAATCCCCATTGTAGCGTTTACGAACGCTTTGTTCCGCCTCGGCATCGGTCTCCACGTTGTAGTCGTCAAATGTAACCCAAATCGATTGCAGGTAATTGCGCAAATTGGCAGATTTGGGACACCAGTCCGCGCCGTATAGTTTTAGTGTATCCTTAGCCATGGGTCCTTATTTTGAGGAGTTTGATAAACCTGGGGTGGATATGTTCGGCCTGGGTCACGATTATGGGCGTTACGGACATCAACAAAATGGATACGGCCAAAAAGATTTGATAGTTGTTCTGGCTGATCAGTTCGTATTTCAATCCGCTTTGCGCCAATACAAAAGAGAACTCCCCAATCTGCGCAATGGAAAAGCCAACGGCCAGGGCGGTCTTCCATTCCAGTTTCA
This sequence comes from Muricauda sp. SCSIO 64092, assembly GCF_023016285.1. Taxonomy (GTDB): domain Bacteria; phylum Bacteroidota; class Bacteroidia; order Flavobacteriales; family Flavobacteriaceae; genus Croceivirga. The sequence continues at coordinate 1,824,888 of NZ_CP095413.1, read as the reverse complement.
TCACTTTTACAGCTAAAATGCCCGCAATGGCCTTAACGGTCAATGCAAAGAAGAACCAGAAAACGATCCATCCCCCATCCGTAGTGAAAATGCGATAATCCAACAACATGCCCATTGAAATAAAGAAAAAGCTCATGAAAACGTACCGGAAGGGTAAAAAGCAAGAAATGGCCATACGGTTGTAATCCGTCTCAGCAATGATAAGTCCGGCAATAAAGGCACCCAATGCCAGTGACAGCCCCAATTTCTCGGTCAACAGGGCAATGCCGGTCACAATGAATACCAGGGCAATCAAAAAAACTTCCTGACTTTGTATTTTCATGACCGTCTTCAGGAAATAAGGAATAATAAATCGTGCCAATAAATAGGCTATTCCACCCATCAGTATCAATTTGCCCAATAACCATAGCAAAGCCTCAAAGGCACTGCTTTCCCCCGCACCTGCCAAAATGGGTGTAAATAGCATAAGGGGGACGATCATGATGTCCTGGAACAATAAGACCGCCAAAATGAACTTGCCATGGGGCGTGTTGATTTTGTTGCTATCCTGTAACACCTTGACCACGATGGCCGTACTGCTCAGGGCATAGAGGAAGCCCCAAAACAGGCTTTCCTCCAAAGAGGGGCGCATTAACAACCAAATGAGCGCTGCGGTAAGGAATATGGTAAAAAACACCTGTGAGGCCCCGCCCACGAGCACGTAGTTTTTTATGCGCTTCAAATTGCTGAACGAAAATTCCAGTCCAACGGTGAACAGCAAGAGGATGATGCCTATTTCGGCATACACTTCCACCTCCTCCATATCTGCAAAATAAGAGGTAGTGTTTGGACTTAACAGGACACCGGTAATGAGATAACCGATGATGTATCGGATTTTCAAAAATTTACAAATGATAATAACTGCTGTAGCAACTCCGAAAATAGCGAAGAGGTTAAGGAGTACATGATGCTGCATAGCTTGGTTTTAGTGCAAGGTGAAATTACGAATATTAAGCGATTTCTTAAGGGAGAATCCATGCGGTATCTGCCAAAATACAATAGGTGGTTTTTCCCTACAAGTTCCCTATCTTTCAGTTATGAAAAAACTTGCTTTTTCACATAAAAGGAATCCTGTATGATTGAGGCGTTAAATGACTTTTCCAAACTCAATAATGTGCCCAAGGTGCAGTTGCAATGGTTAAGTAGGCATATGGAAATGGTGGATATTCCCAAAGGGGGGTTTCTTTTCCAAAAGGGTAGCCCAATAGACCATTTGATGCTCATTTTTGAAGGTGATTTTGAGTTGTACCTGGTAAACAATAACAATAGAAAGGCTTTTGGCCGCTTGCAAAAACATGATATTACGGGGATGCTCCCTTTTTCAAGGGCAAAGCAGGCCACTGGTTTTGCCGTTGCCAGAAAACCGGCAAGGGTGGGGAAGCTACATCGGGAAAAAATGCGGGAGTTGATCAGGGACCATTATGAGTTGACGGAAGTCCTGGTCCATGAAATGAACAACCGTATCCGAAACATCACCCAAATCGAGGTACAGAATGAGAAACTGATCGCTTTGGGAAAACTTTCTGCCGGTCTGGCGCATGAATTGAACAATCCCGCCTCGGCAATGGTCCGCAGTGCTTCCTTATTGGAACAGCACCTTATGGGATTGCCGGCCGATTTTAAACGGGTCATTAAAATAAAGACCGATGATGCAGCCATAGACGCCGTTAACAACTTTATGTATCAGAAGCTAACGGAAAAGCCCTCGGAACTTACATTGTTGGAGCAAAACACTTTGGAAGACGAGTTGTACGACTGGTTTTCAGAATGTAGTCTTGATGATAAATATGACTTGGTACCCCTATTGGTGGAATATCAGTTCAATATTGAAGACCTGCAATTTGTAAAGTCATTGCTCAGGGAAGAGGATTTCAATCCTGTCCTCAAATGGATTGTGCAGAACATGACCACGAATAAAACGGTAACTGATATTAAAGAGGCCTCATCTCGAATTGAAACACTCATACAGTCCGTAAAGACGTATTCCTACATGGACCAGAGCCTGGACTTTCAATGGTTGGACCTTCACCAGGGTATCCAAAGTACGTTGAACGTGCTTAATCATAAATTGCGCAAAGTAGGACATGAGGTGGTCACGGAATTTGATGAAGCCATGCCAAAAATCATGGGGCTACCAGGCGAATTGAATCAAGTATGGACAAATCTTATTGATAATGCCATAGATGCCTTGCCCCCAAAAGGAGGCCGATTGACCATACGCACAAAGGCAACTGAAAATTTTGCCTATACCTATGTACAGGATAATGGCCACGGCATTGCCCAGGAACACCTGAACCACATTTTTGAACCCTTTTATACGACCAAGGAAGTAGGTAAGGGGACAGGTCTTGGATTGGACGTAACCCAAAAAATAATAAAGCAACATAACGGTCAGGTAAAGGCCACTTCAAAACCTGGTGAGACCATTTTTGAGGTTTGCTTGCCCATTGACCCTAATCCAGAATAAGATTTCCGTGAAAAAACCCATTATACTAGCTGTGGACGATGATGCCCAAGTATTGGCCGCCATTCGAAGTGACCTTCGTTCACGTTACCGAAACGATTACCGAATCATGGCCACCACCTCTGCCAATGAGGCGCTGGAAGCCATTGTTTCCTTGAAGAACAAAGGTGAGGAAGCGGCGCTCTTCCTTTCTGATCAACGTATGCCGGAAATGCTGGGGGTCGATTTTTTGGAAAAGGCATTGGTCACTTTTCCACAGGCCAAACGTGTCCTGCTTACCGCATATTCCGATACTGATGCTGCCATCAAGGCCATAAATGATGTTCAGCTTGATTACTACTTGCTAAAACCCTGGAACCCACCTGAAGAAAAACTGTTTCCTGTAATTGATGATGTCCTCCAGGATTGGTTGGCGCATTACTCACCGCCATTTACAGGCCTGCGGATAGTGGGGTATCAATTTTCACCCAACACACATTATATCAAGGATTTTTTGGCGGGCAATATGTTTCCCTACCAATTCCTGAATATTGAAAATGATGCAACGGCCAAAGAATTAAGTGAAAGCAATTCTCTGGAAGACAAAGACTTGCCCGTAGTTTTCCTCGAGGACGGCAGCTTATTGAAAAATCCGAAGCTTACCACCATTGCTGAAAAATTGGGGCTCAATATCAAAGCCCAGGAAGAACTGTACGATGTCATCATCATAGGAGCGGGGCCAGCAGGATTGGCCGCGGCGGTTTATGGAGGAAGTGAAGGGCTTAAGACCCTTCTCATTGATAAAAAAGCCCCGGGAGGGCAAGCGGGAACAAGTTCACGCATCGAAAACTATTTGGGTTTTCCCAAAGGACTTAGTGGTTCTGATTTGGCCCGGCGCGCCATTACCCAAGCAACTCGTTTTGGCATTGAGTTCCTATCCCCTGTTGAGGTCAAGGCCATTGAGGTCAAGGATTCCTACAAAACCCTTACCTTGTCCAACAACGCCCAGGTGAAGAGCAAAACAGTGGTCATTGCCACGGGTGTTGATTATCGTAAACTTCCTAATAAGGGGATGGAAGAATTCACGGGTGCCGGAGTGTATTATGGCGCGGCTACTACGGAAGCGCATACCTGTAAGAACGGGGAAGTATACGTTGTAGGTGGTGGGAATAGTGCCGGTCAAGGTGCGATGTACCTATCCAAGTTTGCAAAAAAGGTATATATCGTAATTCGCCGTGATTCCCTGGTGTCCACCATGAGTTCGTATTTGATAGACCAAATCAATACTACGGCCAATATTGAGATCCTGCCCAATTCGGAAATTATTGAGGCCAAAGGCGATAGTCATTTAGAAGCTTTAGTGCTGCGCAATAATATAAGTGGCCAGGAAACGGACCACGAGGCAAGGGCCATCTTTATCTTTATTGGGGCAAAACCCTATACCGAGTGGACGGGTAATCTGTTCCTAAAGGATAAAAAGGGCTTTTTAGTCACTGGACGGGAGGTATTGGACCACGAAAACGGAAGCCTGGTATGGAAACAGGACAAAACACCTTATCTTTTGGAAACCAGTGTACCGGGTATTTTTGCCTCCGGTGATGTGCGCAGTGGGGCGATGAACCGTGTTGCCTCTGCCGTTGGCGAGGGTTCTATGTCCATCAGTTTGGTACACAAATATTTGAACGAGAACTAAGAGCCTGTTTGGGAATTTGTGATTGGAATTGTTATAGGTCATTTTTAGTGCGGAACGAGGCACGACATAGCGAAAGCTATGGGCGAGCCGGGGCGATGGAAAGGCATAGCCATAGTTAAGGACTAAAATTTTGGCTCTAAAGTTCACAGTTAGGTTGAAGGCTATTCAGGAGCACAATACAAAAAAATGGCCTTGGATATGGAAGAAATCCCAACGGTCTGTGCCATAAAGCGTTCGTGTACCAGTATCCGAATGTGAGGATATAGGATAAATTGTCCGTAAGGTTTTGTCCAATTCACCAAGAGGTATTCAAAGGGCTTTGAAAATGCCTTGGTGACAATATGATCACGTGTTTACCAAAATTAAAAAAGCACGGTTTAAAACCGTGCTTTTTATTCCTATGGATCCAATGGGTCCCTTAGGGACCCATTGGATTAAAGCTCCTTGATTTTTATATTTCGGAACCACACATCATCGCCGTGGTCCTGTAAACCAATATAACCCTCAGTGGCAACATCGGCCCAATTTTCATTTAATCCCGGGAATTTGCTTCCCGCTACCATTTCATTCCATTCTGGGGTCCACAAATGATATTCCACTACCTTTTCCCCATTCATTTTATGCCAAACAGAACCTTTGTAGACCATTATTTCCACTTGGTTCCACTCCCCAACGGGCTTTGCATTTTGAGGCTTGGCGGGAATAAGGTCATATAGGGATCCCGCTTGTCGGTTTCCATCCGCACCCATCTTTGCATCGGGGTGTTTGTCATTGTCCAAAACCTGCATTTCCGGAGCGGTTTTCCAGATATAATCAAGGTCATCGGATTCCTGTCCTAAGTAGAATATACCGGAATTACCACCTTCGGAAATTTTCCATTCCAATTTCAAGTGAAAATTTGAAAACATGGAACCTCCATAAATGATATCCCCTCTATCCTTTCCTCCGGCTTCGCCCCTGCCGGAACCGGGACAGTGTATCATACCATCTGCAATGACCCAGCCGTCAGGGAAAGTTTCCTTTCCGTAACTCCTCCAACCGGATGGGCCTTCCCCGTCAAATAGGAGTTTCCAACCTTCTGCCTTTTCTTCATCGGTAAGGGCATTGGGTACCATTGCCGTCTCGGTTTTTTCCATTGCCGGTTCTTCCTGTGCTGCTTGTTTTTCTTCTTTTTTGGAAGAATTACAGGAAAATAACAGTCCTGCGAGCACCACTACAATTATTTGTGATTTTTTCATTGACTTTGTTTTGTTTGTTATTAATAGCTCCAACCTTCCCTATAGGTCTTTTTGATATAGCTCTCAGCCGCTTCTTTTGCATTTAAATTGGCGTATTGCGTATCAAATTTTGGATCACCATCAATTACGGTAAAACTATCCGTGGTTACCACTCGAATTTCATCCGTATCGCTGATGTTCGTGATCTTCATATTTTCGGCATCCCATTCCAATCTTCTACGTAAATCTTGTAAACGTACAGCAAGATTTCCAGCAACGACCGTTTCGTTCAATGGTCCTGCATATTCAAAATTGGAACTACACTCCACGCGGTTTTCCTTACTTTCCTTACACGCACGGACCCAATCCATTTCATGGCCGCCTTCCATGGCATTCGGAATTCTTCGCAATTCATTGGTGACCCGAGGTGGATTGTCCTCTCTACCTATGATAAATGGATCCCTCGCATAGGTTCCGCATATAAGGGTTCCTTTGGAGCCATAAAAAATTGCACCACCTCCCCAGTCTCCCAGGAATACGCCAGGTTTTAGTCCTTCAGGACGTTTTGGGGTCAGACCGCCATCATACCAAGTAAACTGTACGGCCGGCATTTTTACCTTTCCTTTCTTTGGCCGCTCGCCAAAATAATAGGTTACTTTTTCCGATATGGGTGCACTTTCCGTGTTCACCTGGGAAGAAGAGGCCTCAAAAGCATATGGGAATCCTAAATTCAACGCTTTATAGACTGGATCCATGATATGGCATGCCATATCTCCCAACGCCCCGGTTCCAAAATCCCACCAGGCCCTCCAGTTCCATGGGGTATAGGATGGGTGGTAAGGACGCCATTCGGCTGGTCCAATGAACAGGTCCCAGTCCAGGGTGGGAGGCAGGGAAGGTGTTTCCAACGGTCTTTCCAACCCTTGTGGCCATATGGGACGATTTGTCCAGGCATCCACTTTGGTTATTGTTCCAATTTCGCCATTCCAAATCCATTCACATACTTTTCGCATATCATCACTGGAGTTCCCCTGATTCCCCATTTGGGTGGCAACTCCGGTCTCTTGGGCAAGTTCTCGGAGTTTTCGGGATTCATATACGGAATGTGTCAAGGGCTTTTGGAGATAAACGTGTTTGCCCATCCGCATGGAATCCGCTGCGGAAACGTAGTGGGTATGGTCTGGGGTAGCGATCACCACCGCATCTACATCCTTACCCATTTCATCCAGCATTTTTCGATAATCCTTGTACTTTTTTGCATCGGGATAGTCATCGAAACAGCGTTTGGCATATTTCCAATCCACATCTACCAGGGCCACAATATTCTGGGTGTTCATATTTCTCAGGTTTGCGCGGCCCATTCCGCCTACACCGATACCGGCGATATTCAGTTTATCGCTTGGGGCGGTATGGCCCATTCCTGAAATGACATGGCTTGGTACTATGGAAATGCCTGCCAAGGCTACCCCCGACTTTTTTAAAAAGTCCCTTCTCTCATTTTTTGCTTTCTTATGTGTCATACATTTTTATTTTGCAATTTGCTTAATTGGTTCCGATTTGTCCCAAAAATACAGAACTTTTTGATGTTTTATCAATGCTGGCCATTGTTATGTGTGATATTCTTAAAAACGAAATACCGACTATCCCCGAAAGGTCGATGCGAAAACCATTTTTTCCAAAGCGTAAGGCTTAAAAATAATCTCTTCCATAAAAGCGACTTCACCGCTTGGCCCTATCGAGGGAACGACAAGTTGGTCCCACTTTCGTAATAAAAAAGCGTTAAGATACCATTTCCCGTTATGAATTCAAATAGTCCAAGTGTTTGAAAAAATGAAAGGAAAATGGGCTTCAGATTTTTTTGAGTGCAGGAGGATGCTTCCATTGCTTTTGGAAGCGCTGACTATCCTATGGACCAAAGGGCCATTATCCCAGTACACTGCCCAACTTGAACATGGGCAGGTACATGGCAATAAGAATGACGCCCACAAAAATCCCGACCACCAGTATGATCATTGGTTCCAATAGGGTTGAAAGTAATTTTGACCGTTGTTGGACTTCGATACTGTATTGGGAGTTTAATCGCTCAAAGATATATTCGGTTTGGTTGGTCTCCTCTGCCACTTTGACCAGGGAAACCATCTTGGAATCGAACAAGGTGTTGTCCTTAAGGCTTTGGGATAGGCTCCTTCCCTGGAGTATCTTTTGGTTCACCTCCACCAGGGCATCCTTTAAAGGAATAAAATCTATCATTTTTCCGGCCAGCTCAATACTGTTGAGCATAGGCAATCGGGAAGCGGTCAATAGGCTCAATGCCCGGGTAAATTGGGCGAGATAGACCGCCTTAATAAAAGTACCCACATAAGGAATCCTTAATAGCATACGATCGCGAAGCCTTTTAACGGATACATTGTTCCGCAGTAGTCGCCTTGAAAAAATGATGGCTACAACCACCAATAAAAACCACGATCCATACGACTGTAGAAAATCAGAGGCCGAGACCACCACTTTAGTGATCCAGGGCAATTCCACATTGTTTTGCTTAAAGATGTCCTGAAACATGGGTACAACCAAACGAAGCATAAAAAGAACGACCAATATCGCCGTGACCAGAATGATGATTGGATAGGTCAGGGCATTGATCAGGTTTCTGCGCTGTTCATTTTTTTTGGCAAAAAAATTGCCCAGTTCGTCAGTTATCTCCGCCAATGTTCCCGATTCCTCCCCTATTTTGATGGAATGGTATTCGTATTCCGTAAATTCCTTTTTTTGGCGAATGGATTCTGAAAAACTTTGACCGGATATCAAGTGTTCCGTCAACCCTCCAAAAAAATCTGTCAGTTTTTCCTTTTTTTGGCCTTCTTGAATCAGCTCCAGGGCTTCCTTTAGCGTAATTCCCGCTTTTAACAGCACACTGAGTTCCGTGTAGAAATCCTCTTTTTTCTTATTGGAAAAAAGTGATCCAAACCAATGGATTTCCTTTTTCCAGATATCCACATTAGGCTTGTCTTTTGCCTTTCCCTCAACGGTTCCTGTCGCTATGTTGTCCAGTTTAAATCCCATTCAATCCATAAATGATTCGGAGGCATTGATCTTATAGACCAGTAACGGCTGTCTTATGCTGTCGTTAAATTGCAGTTCCAAAGCATCCACTTCACCGGATATTACGGGCCTACCCATGAAATAGTATTTTTTGTGCCCAATTGCTACCCTAAAGGTATCACTGCCCCGTATTATGTAATCCTTATAAAACAAGTATTGGATTTGCCCCCCTGAGCCATCACAGATCAGTCCATCCCCATTTTCGGCGGCGTATATTCTGGAAAACGTTCTTACGTCCTTCCAAAGCGCTTGTTTCAACAAACGCACTTCCGTAGTGGCCCCATACTCCTTCCGAATGCCCGCCATTTGTTTTTCTACCAGATTCAATACTGAAAAGGCCAAGCCCACTACAATAACGGTGAGTAAAAGGACCACCATCATCTCACTTAAGGTAAACGCCTTTATTTTTTGGTTAAAACGGATCATGCGCAACTAGAATGGATTCGAGGTTTTTTTTGGATGTTTTATGTGTCGCTTCCAGTCGGACCACGGGAACATTAACGTCCTTTTCAAGGACGGCCCTTATGCTCCAGTCGTTCCAATCCTCCTGATAGGGCAATTGCAGCAATCCATGGGTATACTGATATTCCAAGCGATGCAATCGTTCCGAGATATTACCTGTATTCGCGGTTACCTGAGCGGCCATCAGTGAATTCATGATCAGGCTGGCCACCATAAAGATGATGACGATCAGGATGGTGGCCACCATGGTCTCCATAAGTGTGGATGCCCGTATTTTTTTTAATAGAGCCATTTGGCCACCCCTCCTTTCCCTTGCTGTCCATAACCCAGCCCCACATATTGTAAGGGTAGGCCCCCAGCATCTATTTTACCCTGAAAGAGGTGGTTTTGGTATACACTGCCATTCTCCATGGCAACAAAACCGTCCGTGGTTACATTTCCATGGACACTGCCCTTTAACTCCAAATGCTTTTCGCAATAGACCTGTCCAATCACATTGGCCCCTGCATCAATCCTTACCTGGGGATGGTAGCGCTGCTTTTGCTCCCTAATGTCCTCCCAATACCCTATGATGCCTTTTAGGCTGCTATTGGCCTGTATTTGAATGTTGGGCACGGGAATGCCCTGATTTAGAGCGGTGCGGCTTTCCTTATGGAAGACCGCCAGTGCCGAGGGGTAATGCAACAAACAGTTTTTTCCCATCACAATGGTTTTGGAAGCTATGGCCTGAAAACTTCCCGTGACACCATCCTGGATCACAATTTCCGGGGCTACCAGAATTACATCGGTAAGTAGGGTAGTGGGGGAGACCACAATCCTATAATCCGCTTTAAGGACAACATTGCCCGTTATTTTTTTTCCTGCCAACTGCAATACCTCTCCCCAAACGACCAGGGGAGGTTCCAAAAAGGAATGGGCCAGTTCATTGGACTGCAAGCCATTCAGGCGTTTTGATCGTGCTGGGATAAAACCCGGTGATGCCCATTGTTCCAGACTGTTTTTTAGTTGTCCTGCTATTGGCGGGAGTGAACCATTGCTCCGTTTTTGTTTGCCCTGTACCGGGGTATTACCATAAAAGGATTGCCCTGCAATGTTACCGGGGCGTATACCTTGATCGGGCAAATACGCATCCCCTTTTATACGGGCATGCCCCACAATGATCATGGGACGTTGATTGTCCTTAAGGTAAAGTGCGGCATCATTTGTGGCCCTTTTCATGCCTACAAGCGCTATTTTGGTAAACCGCGTTTTCTGGAAGGAGGCGTCAACCCTATATAAATCAAACAAGCCCCAGCGATCCTGAACCACAGTGGTTTCAATGCCTTTTTGGGAGAGGTTCCTTAACCCTACTGATTCCCCATTGGGATTGTTCAAGGCCATTCCCAGGACCAAATCGGCCTGTTTGATGGTCTCAATATAGGTGTCCGACTTTTTTGAAAACTGAATGTGCATATGGCTCAACAGCACAAAGGTGAGCAGGAGTACCGCAATGACCGCTCCAATGAACAAGACAAACTGCAGGGAACCGCCCTTTATTTTGGTGAACCACTTCATTGTTGCAATTCAATCTTCTTGAGAATGCCCTTATAGCGTACCGTAATGGTCTTTTCCGAACCGTTGACCAGGCTTACTTCCTGTGCCTGTTTCCCTTTTTCCATCAAGGATTGCTGTCCATTTATGGTCACAAAGAAAATACGCTGTCCGTTATTGCTGTTCAACATGGAACCTGTATAGCGCACATCAATGTCAAAGCGTTCTTTCTTTGGCCCGTTTGGTTTGGCTTTCTTTTTAATCTTCGGATGATGTAGGGTGCCCAAAAAAGGATCTCTATAGTCTGCCTTAATGCTAAAGGTGTCCCTTTCAATTTTTTCCAAAGGTTTTAGTACTGTTTCCCTGAGCACCAATTGCTCGTTTGGCTCTGGGGAAATGGTGGAAAGTATACGATACCCTATGATTCCCCAGATGATAAGCACCAGGCCCAACAAGAGATATGTTTTTGTATTTGCGTTCAATAATTTAGTTTATGGTAAAACTGAACACCGTGCTGTCCTCACTTTCATTGCCGGCCAGGTCAAAAGCTTTAACAAACCAGTAAAAAGTGCCCGCGGCAAAATCAGCGGAAAAGGTCTTATTGGCACCAATATCCTTACCGACCAGATTTTGTAGGGCTTGATCGGAAAAGAAATAAATGCTATCGCGTTCTGCGGTCCCGGGAACGTCTTCCCTTGTCCAACGGAACGTCACTGTGGCCTCATCCTGTGTGGCTCCGTTTACCGGCGCCACCAATTGCGGGGTATTGGGTGGGTCCAGATCAACATTTTCATCCCCGTTCACCACAAAGGTCTGCAACGCAAAGGGGGTTTCAAAACCACTGTTCAGGGCCTTGATGCGCCATGCATAATTCCCGTTCAGCAAATCCTGTTGGATTTGGGTAGCGACCCTACCCAGGGTGTCCTCCACAAAAAGGGTGTCCAACAGTATCTGGGCCGTGTCCACAAAATCCGGTGTGGCCAGTTGAAAGCGGTAGGACGTGGCATCCGTGAGGCGGTCCCAGTTAAACTGTACGCTATTGTCCGTTACCGTGGTACTGTCCAAAGGGGCGAATACGGTAACACGTTGATTGGAGATGTCCACCTCTTCCAAAATATCCTCACAACCGGGCATTGCCATTAAGACCAATACTAATCCCAACTTTACTATCCGTAACTGCATATTCAAAATTTTACGTAGGATTGATTTGCTTTGACCTTGTCGGGCTTGGTATACGTTCCCTTGGGACATTTTTCCCCTTCGGGCGCGATATGCTCAATCTGGAGCCTGTGGTATTGGTCCTCCCCCCAACAAAAACTGGAATATCCATAATTGAATACCCGCAGATCAGATAGGTAATACGCTTGTTCCGTACCACCATCCACAATATTCAGTATAACGGTACCATAATCGTCCTTTCGTAGTTCAAAAGCTTCGGCTTGGTTGAAAAAGGTGATTTCCGTCTCGGAGAGGGCCAAATCGACCGATGTGACCATTTTTAAGTCCCCATCTTTTTCCAGATAGCTCCGGACCGTTCTGTTTTTTGTGGTATTGAGCAGTTCGGTAATTTCTATTTTGTCCAATAGTTGTAGCCGAATGTACTTGGGTTTGTACTGTAGGGAATCCATATAGGGAATGCTATTGATCTTACCCGCCCTGTGGGTGGCTTTGGCGTAGGCAAAGTAGCTTTCCCGGTTGAAGGGCATTTCCTGGGCCGTGACCCTAAGCTGGGTCCATTGGGGCAACCCTACTTGTTCCGTGGCACTGTACCAAAGATTGTCCTTTACCTTAACAATGGCACCCAGTTCCGGAAAGGACAATAACGCTTCCTGTTTTTTGGCCTGGTAAGAGGAACATGAAAAAGTGAATAGGGCTATACAACTGATTAGGAAGTAGGTAAACGTTGTTTTCAAGGGGATAGTATTTACTACTAAAAGTAAGAAATTTAACAGGAATTATCCCAACGGGGACGTAATTTTAATTTTATCGTTTTAGGGAGAAATGCCCGGAGAGTATTTTGCCATTATGATATTCAAACTTAAACCAGTAGTCATCGGGTGGGGCTGGATTTCCCAAATAGTTGCCATCCCAGCCCTTACTGTTAGTTGGGATCTGTTGTATAAGCTTTCCAAATTGGTCATAGATGGCCGTTGAAGCGTTAGGAAGGCGCTCCGCCCCAATAATGTTCCAATAATCGTTGGCATTGTCCCCATTCGGGGTAAAAAACTTTTGATACCCAATTGCGGCCACCTCTTCGGTCAATATCCTACATCGGGAAGGCGTCGTGACGTATACCGTATACACCCCGGGAAAGATTTGAAATACGTTATTGTCCTGGTAGGTGTTCCCATCTACTGAATATTCAAGCTCCCCGGTTCCGGTGGCGGTCACTGTTAAGGTGATGACATCGGAAAACCCACTTGTGGAAACCGATAGGGTTTCCGGAACATCGGAATCGAACACTTCAAAGTATACGGTCTTTTCACAGTCAATTCCATTTTGGGTTTGTATTGCGGTTAGGGAATACTCTCCGGAATCCTCGATTACAACGGTTCTGTCTTCGCTTATAATTTCTCCATTTTCTTTTTTACTCCACACCCAACTATCAAAATTAATACCACCATCCAGTTGAAGTGCCGCGTTGTCTGGGCAAATGAAGTACGTTTCTTTGAGATTTGGTTGTGGCAAAGGATTGATGAATAACTGAAAAGAGGAGGTCGTATAGCAATGGTCATTTGCGATTCGCACGAAAATAGTTTGTTCAGGAGCAGTAGTGGAAAATGTGGTGGGATTCTCTAGCCAGTCCTTACCCTTATCAGCATCTTCCCATGAGGTATAATAGGTGATGTTGAACTGTGAGGCCCCCTGTTGGCCGGCCAAGATCTCATCTTCCTTTTCGGTAAGGTCAAAGGTATGGAACCCGTCATTGTTGTTATCACAGACCGCCCAATTTTCGACTTTATTTGCCACAGGGGTATCGTTGACGATCAGCTGAAAGGAGGAGATGGCATGGCAATCGGCACTGTCCCGATTCTCAATCCGTGCATAAACGGTTTGTCCGGGGGCCTTAGTGGAAAATGCGCTGGGATTCAGCAGCGGATTCGTACCCGTGTCCGCATGTTCCTGAGAGGTATGGTAGGTGATGTTGAACTGTGAGGCCCCCTGTTGGTCGGTCAAGGTCAAGATCTCATCTTCCTTTTTGGTAAGGTCGAAGGTATGTTCTCCATCATTGTCGTCATCGCATACGGTCCAATTTTCGACCTTTTCCGCCACGGGGACATCGATGACCAATTGAAAGGATGTGGTGGCATGGCAACTGGCATTTGCGACCCGTACGTAAATGGTTTGTTGGTACCGGTGCATATTGGTAAATGTGGTAGGATTCTCCAGCGGATTTGTACCCTTCTCCGCATTTTCCGGGGAGGTATGGTAGGTGATGATGAACTGCGAGGCCCCCTGTTGGCCGGTCAGGGTCAAGATTTCATTTTCCTTTTCGGTAAGGTCAAAGGTATGAAACCCATCATTGTTATCGTCGCAGACTGTCCAATTGTCCACGTCCTTTTCCACAGAGGGGTATTCGTTGACAATCAAATTAAAGGAAGTGGTGCTATGGCAATTTTCATTCGCAATGCGAGCGTAAATGGTCTGTGCAGGGTCCGTACTTGATAGGGTGACATTTAGTAGTGGACTGACATTGTTTTGGGCATCGCCCGGGCTACTGTGGTAGCTTACCGAATATTCGTGTGTCGGCTGCCCTCCGAGGATTTTATCGTTTTGTTCGGTAAGGTCGAAGGTATGACTTCCAACACCGCTGTCAAGGCATACGGTCAAGTTTTCAATCGGTTTCGCCAAGGGGGTATTGCTGACGATCAGGTCAAAAGTGGCTGTGCTATGGCAATGTTCATTTGCGATGCGCGCGTAAATGGTCTGTCTGAGTTCCGTACTGGATAGGGTGACGTCCTGCAGTTTATTGGCATCATTTTGGGCATCGTCCTGGCTGCCGTGATAGGTTATAGTGTAGTCATCCGACGATCGCCCGTCCAGGATCTCATCATCTTTGTCGGAAAGCTTGAAGGTATAAAGTTCATCACCGTCATCGCAGACCTTCCAATCGTCCACTTCCTTTGCCGTAGGGGTAGGGTGGATGATCAGGTCAAAAGAAGTGGTGCTATAGCATTGGGTTGTCCGATTCTCGACCCTTGTGTAAATAGTTTGTAGGTTCGGGACGGTATTGGAAAATGCCATAGCATTCAACGGATTCAAATCCCCTTCGGCATCCACTAGGCTAGGGTGGTAACTTACCGCATATTCGGTTGGCGATTGCCCGCCGAGGATTTCACCGTCTTTATCGGAAAGCTTGAAGGTATACAATCCGTCACTGTTGTCATCGCAGACCGCCCAATCGTTCACTTCGTTTGCTACCGGAGTATCGATGATCAAATCAAAAAGGGTAGTGCTATAGCATTGAGTTACTAGATTCTCGACCCGCGCGTAAATAGTTTGCCCGGGGGCCGCGCTGGAGAATGTGGTAGCATTCTGTGGATTCGTATCCCCTTCAGCATCCGTCTGGCTGAGGTGGTAGCTTACGGCATGCTCGGTTGGCGATTGCCCGCCCAGGATGCCATCATCATTAATGGTAAGGTCAAAGGTATGGAAGCCATCAATGTCGTCATCGCAGACCGACCAGTTGTCCACTTCGTTTGCCACAGGGGTATCACTAATGATCAGATCAAAATTTGTCACATCGTAACAATCGGGCTTTTTATTCGCGTAGATCCTTGCATAAATGGTCTGTTGGTCCGGAATGGTATTGGAAAATGCGGCGATGTTGAGTGGGTTCATATTCCCTTCGGCCTCCGTTTGGCTGAGGTGGTAGCTTACCACATATTCGGTTGGCGATTGCGTGCCCAGGATTTCACCGTTTTTGTCGGAAAGCTTGAAGGTATAAGACCCATCATGGTTGTCATCGCAGACCGACCAGTCGTCTACTTCGTTCGCCACAGGGGTAGCGTTGATGATCAGGTCAAAATCCGTCACATCGTAACAATTGGGGTTTTTATTCGCCTGGATCCGTGCATAAATTGTTAGTTCGGGGGCAGTACTGGAAAATACGTTGGCATTCAGCGGATTCGTATTCCCTTCGGCCTCCGTTTGGCTGAGGTGGTAGCTTACGGTATGTTCGGTTGGCGATTGCCCGCCCAGAACATCATCATTTTTGTCAGAAAGCTTGAAGGTATAAGACCCATCATTGTTGTCATCGCAGACCGACCAGTCGTCTACTTCGTTCGCCACAGGGGTATTGTGGATGATCAGGTTAAAATCCGTCACATCGTAACAATCGGGGTTATTGTTCGCCTGGATCCGTGCGTAAATGGCTTGTTGGTACGTGATGGTATTGGAAAATGCGGTAGCGTTCAGGGGATTCGCACCCCCTTGGGCATCCGTGAGGCTTATGTGGTAGCTTACTGCATGTTCGGTTGGCGATTGCCCTCCGAGGATTTCACCGTCTTTGTCAGTAAGCTCAAAGGTATACAATCCATCATTGTTGTCATCGCAGACCGTCCAATCGTTCACTTGGTTTGCCACAGGGGGGGCATTGATGATCAGTTGAAATGAAGTGGTGCTATAGCACCGGGTTGCCCTATTCTCGATACGCACGTAAATGGTTTGTCCAGGAGCGGTACTGGAAAATGCGGTAGCGTTCAACGGATTCTTACTCCTTTGGGCGTCCGAGATGTTCGTGTGGTAGCTTAGGGTGTATTCGGTCGGCGATTGCGTGCCCAGGATCTCACCATCTTTGTCGGAAAGCTTGAAGGTATAACTTCCATGATTGTTATCATCACAGACCAACCAATCGTCCGCTTCGTTCGCCAAAGGGGGGGTATTGATGATCAGGTCAAAAGAAGTGGTGCTATAACATTGGGTCGCCCGGTTCTCAACCCGGACGTAAATAGTTTGTAGGTTTGGGACGGTATTGGAAAACGCGGTAGCGTTCAGCGGATTCGCATCCCCTTCGGCATCCGTCAGACTGGTGTGGTAGCTTAGGGGGTAGTCGGATGGCGATTGCCCGCCCAGGATTTCCCCATCTTTATCGGTTAGTTTAAAGGTATACAATCCATCATTGTTGTCATCGCAGACTATCCAGTCGTTTACGCTGTTTACAACGGGGATATCGTTGATGATCAGGTCAAAAGAGGTGGTGCTATAACATTGGGTCGCCTTATTCTCAACACGCGCGTAAATAGTTTGTTGGTCCGGTACGGTATTGGAAAATGCAGTAGCGTTCAGCGGATTCGTATTCCCTTCGGCATCCGTCTGACTTGTGTGGTAGCTTACGGCATACTGGTCTGGTGACTGTGTGCCCAGAATGTCCCCATTTTTATCGGAAAGTTTGAAGGTATACAATCCATCATTGTTGTCATCGCAGACCGTCCAATCGTCCACTTGGCTTGCCACAGGTGGGGTGTTGATAATCAGGTCAAAAGTGGTGGTGCTATAGCAATACGTTGTAAGATTCTCGACCCTTGCGTAAATAGTTTGTAGGTTTGGGACGGTATTGGAAAATGCAGTAGTGTTCAGCGAATTCACATCGCCTTCGGCCTCCGTCAGGCTGATGTGGTAGCTTACAGCGTATTTGGTAGGCGACTGCGTGCCCAGAATGTCCCCATTTTTGTCGGAGAGTTTGAAGGTATACAATCCATCATTGTTGTCATCGCAGACAGACCAGTCGTTAATGTTGTTGATTACTGGTGGGGTATTGATAATCAGGTCAAAAGAGGTGGTGCTATAACACTGTGTTGTAAGATTCTCGACCCTTGCGTAAATAGTTTGTAGGTTTGGGACGGTATTGGAAAATGCAGTAGCGTTCAGTGGATTCGTATCCCCTTCGGCATCCGCCTGGCTTGTGTGGTAGCTTACGGCATACTGGTCTGGTGACTGTGTGCCCAGAATGTCCCCATTTTTGTCAGAAAGTTTGAAGGTATACAATCCATCATTGTTGTCATCGCAGACCGTCCAATCGTTCACTTGGTTTGCCACAGGGGGGGTATTGATGATCAGGTCAAAAGAGGTAGTGCTATAGCAAGAAGTTGTCCGATTTTCGACCCGTGCGTAAATGGTTTGTCCAGGGGTGGTACTGGAAAATCCGGTGGCGTTCAGCGAATTCACGTTCCCTTCGGCATCCGCCTGGCTTGTGTGGTAGCTTACGGCATACTGGTCTGGTGACCGTGTGCCCAGAATGTCCCCATTTTTGTCCGAAAGCTTGAAGGTATACAATCCATTATTGTTGTCATTGCAAACGGGCCAATCGTTTATGTTGTTGGCTACAGGTGGGGTATTGATGATCAGGTCAAAAGGGGTGGTGTTGTAGCACTGTGTTGCCCGATTCTCAACCCGCGCGTAAATAGTTTGTTGGTGTGAGGTGGTATTGGAAAATGTGGTAGTGTTCAGTGGATTCGTATCCCCTTCGGCGTCCGTCAGGCTGGTGTGGTAGCTTACGTCATATTCCATTGGCGATTGTGTGCCCAGAACGTCTCCATTTTTGTCCGAAAGCTTGAAGGTATAAACCCCATCATTGTTATCATCGCAGACGGCCCAATCGTCCACTTCGTTTGCCATGGCACTGGCCTTGATGATCAGGTCAAAGGAGGCGGTGCCATAGCAAGAGTTTGACAGATTATCGACCCGCGCGTAAATGGTTTGTCTGGGGGAGGTACCGGAAAATACCGAAGTGTTCAGCGGATTCGCATCGCCTTCAGCATCCGCCTGGCTTGTGTGGTAGCTTACGACATACTGGTCTGACGATTGCCCGCCAAGGATCTCACCGTCTTTGTCGGAAAGTTTGAAGGTATAAACTCCATCTTTGTCGTCATCGCACACCGTCCAATCGCTCATGTTGTTTGCCACAGGAGTATCGTTGATGATTAGTTTAAAAGAAGTGGTGCTATAACAAGAGTTTGACAGATTCTCGACCCGCACATAAATAGTTTGTTGATATTGGACAGTATTGGAAAATGCGGTGGTGTTTAGTGGATTCGCATCCCCTTCGGCGTCCGTCAGGCTGGAGTGATAGCTAATGGCATAATCGGTTGGTGATTTCCCGTCGAGGATCTCACTATCTTTATCGTTAAGCTTGAAGGTATAAACTCCATCACCGTTGTCATCA
Source organism: Muricauda sp. SCSIO 64092 (assembly GCF_023016285.1). Taxonomy (GTDB): domain Bacteria; phylum Bacteroidota; class Bacteroidia; order Flavobacteriales; family Flavobacteriaceae; genus Croceivirga. The sequence continues at coordinate 1,806,241 of NZ_CP095413.1, read as the reverse complement.
CAGACCGTCCAATCGTTCACTTCATTTTCCACGGGAGTATCGATGATCAGGTCAAAAGAGGTGGTGCTATGGCAATGGGTCGCCAGATTCTCGACCCGCGCGTAAATAGTTTGTTGATACTGAACAGTATTGGAAAATGCGGTAGCGGTCAGCGGATTTGCATCCCCATCGGCATCCGTCTGGCTGGGGTGGTAACTTACGTCATACTCGGTAGGCGATTGTGCGCCCAGAATCTCACTGTCCTTGTCGGAAAGGTTGAAGGTATAAAATCCATCATTGTCGTCATCGCAAATCAACCAATCATTCACTTCGTTCGCCACGGGGGAGGTATTGATAATCAGGTCAAAAGAGGTGGTGCTATAGCACTGTGTTGTCAGATTCTCGAGCCGCGCGTAAATAGTTTGTAGGCTGGGAACGGTATTGGTAAAGGCGTTAGCGTTCAGCGGTTTCGTATTCCCTTCGGCGTCCAGAAGGGTACTGTGGTAGGTAACCTCAAAATTGCCATCGGTTTGCCCGGTCAGAATCTCACCATCTTTGTCACTAAGCTTGAAGGTATACAATCCGTCACTGTTGTCATCGCAGACCGGCCAATCACTCACTGAGCTTGTCACTATAGGGGTATTCTTGATGACTAGATCAAAAGAGGTGGTGCTGTAGCATGAGGTTGACAGATTCTCGACCCTCGCGTAAATGGTCTGTCGATACAGGATGGTATTGGAAAATGCGGTAGCGTTCAGGGGACTCGTATCCCCTTCGGCATCTGCCAGGGTGGGATGGTAACTTATGTCATACTCGGTCGGCGATTGTGTACCCAGGATCTCACCATCTTTGTTGCTAAGCTTGAAGGAGTAATATCCGTCATTGTTGTCATCGCAGACCGAAATATCGGCTCCTGAAGAGGGGACAGTTGGCAGTGCGTAGATTGTGATATCCTTTGTTTCGCTGGAGGTGTTCACTATCAAACTTACCGTATAATCTCCAGTTGTGTCATACTTATGATAATAGACATCCTGCGGGGTTTCACCATCTATAATGGTACCATCGCCAAAGTCCCATTCAAACCTCCAAATGGTTTCACTTGATATAATCCGAAACTCAGTGAATTCGCCGAAACATAGGTTTGTGACTTCGATTTGTTGGGCCATAGCACCAAAACCAAGGGAAAACGCCAGGATATAGAGTAGTTTTTTCACGCAACGGTATTTTTTTTAAACCTATCTGCTATAAGGAGTAGTGTGAGAAAGCCCTATTACTGACATCCCACTGCTACCGCCAGTTGGCAACCGGGGGTTACCCATTCCCGGAAACCCCATTTGATCCCTCCCGTGGCACTCTTGGAAAGGGCTATGTGCCAGTTCTTCCCGTCTGAAAATGAAACGTTTAAAGGAATATGGCATTCCTGAAAGCTGAGCAACTTGAAACTAATGCAGGAACGCAAGAAAGGCAAAGACCGATGCATAAGTGGTTTGTTGAAAAAATAAGTGTACTGTAGTAAGTGTCTGTTCAGGATTGTATGAACCCATTTAGACTTTTTCAAAGGGCTAAATGGATTCTATGATTGATTTTTTTGATTCCACGTGTGTGCCAGAAATTGATTTTCCTGTCACATCGAGTGCCCGCCTGAATGACATCGTCGGGCAGGTAGTCGAGATGTTTTTGCCAACCTTTCGACTGCGCTCAAGGGGACAAAAACATGAATTTTGAAAACAAATGACAAATTCCTAAACAGGCTCTAAGTCCCATGAACTAGATTTCCCGATCAGTGCTTCGCACTTCTTTTCGAAATGAAAAGGGAAACCCGAATGGTTGGTCCGGGCTTGTTGAGGGGAAGGCAGGAATCCATTCCTATGGGAACTATTGTGGATTCCGCATCCTACTTCGAATTCGCTCAGCATCCGTGTGGCATGACAAAAAAACCCAATGTCATTTCGAACCGAAACTGAACATTGTGAAGTTGAGTGTGAGAAATCTAAAAAACTTCAGTGTTCAAAAATCCTAAATAGTAACAATTTCGACCAACGGGAGAAACCGAAATCCCCATGAACGAGATTTCTCATCACTCCTCATTTCGAAATGACATTTAAGTGTATTTTGTCATTCCAATCCATGGAAAAATCCGGACCGAAGTTGTCCATCGTCCCAGACCCGGTCAGCAACAAGCCACTGGACCTATGTAGGGCCATCCATGGTCCGGATGGCCCTACAGTATCCTGTCTATCGGTGCAGGTAGACGATGCCCTGGGCCGGTGGCCTGCTCCCGTCCCCGAAATCGATCCAATAATAGTACACCCCGTTGTGCAGTTTACCGTCCCCCAGGACGGTGCCCCCGGCAGCGCTGCCGTCCCAGTCCGGTGTGCCCGCATTCCCCTGGTACACCAGGGTGCCGTTCTGGTCATAGATTGTCATGCTGTAATTGGGGTAATTCTGCCTCAACCAGGAAATGGAAAAGGTATCGTTTACCCCGTCACCGTTCGGGGAGAACCCGCGTTTGCCCACTTCTTGAAGCCCGGCAAGGTCCCTGTCGTCCGTTCCGGTCATCGTTGCGTCCATATCGGGAAGCCCGCTGGTATCGTTGCCGTTGGTGCCACCATCCTTCGTCAGCGAGGTACGTGCCCCACTGCAGTCCATGGTGTCGCCGGTAATGGTGAAGCTCAGTGCGGCACGCTCGGCCCCGGCGTTACAGTAGGCCAGCCCGGAGGCACCGATGGTGGGGGTATTGGTAAAGACCTGCCCGTACCATCCGATCAGCGTGGCGTCCCAATTGGTAACGGAGAGCCCACTGCCATCGAGCATGCTGCCACCGATCCTCAATGCCCTCAGGTTCCACTCGCCAAGGTCCCAGTCAAAGGCACTTGCACCGTTGAACATGGACCACATATCGGTCACCCTGCCGGTGTCCCAGGTGCCGATGTTCCGGTCAAAGGAGGTCGCGAGCAAAAACATCGAGCCCATATTGGTCACGCTGCCCGTGTTCCACGAACCGATGTCCCCATTGAAGGTGGTCGCAAGCTGGAACATGGCCCCCATTTCACGCACCCCGGACACGTCCCACGGACCAATGTTGCCATTGAAGGCCCTTGCATTGTTGAACATACCGCCCATATTGGTCACCTTGCTGGTGTTCCACGAGCTGAGGTCCCCGTTAAAGGTCCGGGTGAACCGGAACATGCCGCTCATATCGGTCACCTGGGACACATCCCAGGAACCGATATTTTGATCAAAGGCATGTGCCCCGGCAAGTGTCCATTGCATATCGGTTACCTTGCTTGTATTCCAGGATCCGATGTCCCCGTTGAAGGCCCTTCCAAAGGCGAACATGCCGTTCATGGTTTCCACCTGGGACACATCCCACTGACCGATCTCCTGGTCAAAGGACCTTGCGTTTCTGAACATGGACCCCATACTGGTCACCCTGCCGGTGTTCCAGGAACCGAGGTCCTGGTTGAACACCATTATGGCATTTGGATCGTTCTCGTCCCCGGAGAACATCCGCTCCATGGAGGTTACCTCGCTTGTGTCCCAGGAACCGATGTCTCCGTTGAAGGCGGTCGCAAGCTGGAACATGCCGGCCATATTGGTCACGTTTCCGGTGTCCCAGTTGGAGAGGCCCATGGTCCCGGTAAGTGAGGTGCACCCCCTGAACATGGATTCCATACTGGCCACATTGCCCAGGTCCGGGGCGTCCGTGGCCCTGACCTCCAGGTTGGTGCAGCCATAGAAGGCACCCGCCATGGAGCCCCAGGAGATACTGCTGCCCCATTGGTCCACCGAGAGCAGCTTCTCCCTGTCGCCCCCATTGTTGAACCGTATTCCCTCCAGGGCCCCGGCCCCAGAGGCGGCATTGTTGAGGGCCACCTTTACCCGCCCGTCACGGCTGTGGGCAGTGGCGTTCACGGTAGTGGTCCCGCGCTGGTTCCGCAATTCATAGCTGCCGTCATCGCCCAGGTCCACATCGTAGGTCCCTATGGCGGGGATGGTAATCAAGATTCTGTTGGGGGTACCGGACCCGCTCGTGTCCCAGGTGGTGACAAAGGTCTTGGAGTCCGCCACCGTCACCTCGGCGGTGCACTCGTCCGTGTTGCCGTTGTCGTCCTCCACGGTAAGGGTCACCGTGTTCACCCCCAGATGGGAGGTCGTAAAACTGTTCTGGGACAGGTCTAGGGAAACGCCCCCACAGGTATCACTGGAACCATCGTCCACAAGATCGGCCTCCAGGGTGGCCGTACCGTTGGTGCCCAACCGGATTTTTGCTGCCCTGCACTGCGGAGTGGGATTGGTTATGTCCCCCACGGTCACCGTGGCCGTGCAGCTTGCCGAGTTACCGCTGCCATCCGTTGCCGTAAGGGTCACCGTATTGTCCCCCACATCGGAACAGCCGAAGCCGGTCCTGTCCAGGGAGAGCGACACCGTGCCACTGTTGTCGGAGGAGCCGCCGTCCACGTCCGCCGCCACAATCGTCGCACTGCCCAGGTCGTCCAGTTCCACACTGATGTCCCTGCAAGCGGCGGTCGGATCCGCACCGTCCGCCACGCTCACCGTAGCGGTACAACTGTCCGAGTTGTTACTGCCGTCCCTTACCGTCAGGGTCGCCGTGTGCGTACCCACGGTCGTAAGGCTGCTTGGGGACACCTCCATGGAGATGGGACAGTTGTCACTGGAACCGTTGTCCACAAGGGCGGCGGTCAGGGCGGCTATACCGTCCGTGCCCAATGCAAGTTGCACTGTCTGTTGTTGGCAAACGGCCGTGGGCTTGACCTTGTCCTGTACCGTGACCGTGGTCGTACAGCTTGCCGAGTTGCCACTGCCGTCCGTGGCCGTAAGGGTCACCGTGTTCGTACCCACATCGGAACAGCCGAAGCCGGTTGTGTCCAGGGATAGCGACACCGTACCACTGTTGTCGGAGGAACCGTTGTCGATGTTGGACGTAGTGATGGTTGCACTGCCCAGGTCGTCCAGTTGTACGGTGGCGTTCGTACAGGAGGGCGTCGGGGCCATATTGTCCACCACGGTCACCGTCGCCGTGCAGGTGTTTGTGTTGTTGTTGGGATCGATCACCGTCAAGGTCACCGTATGGTCACCGAGGTCAGTGGCCGTAAAGCTGCTTTTGGAAAGGCCGAATGAGACTCCCCCACAGGCATCGCTGGAGCCTTTGTCCACAAGGGCGGCGGTCAGGGCGGCCGTACCATCGGTGCCCAGTCCGATTTCCACGGAGGCCTTGCAACTGGCCGTGGGCCCGACCTTGTCCTGTACCGTTACCGTGGCCGTACAGCTTGCCGAGTTGCCGCTGCTGTCCGTGGCCGTAAGGGTCACGGTATTGTCCCCCACATCGGAACAGCCAAAGCTGGTTTCGTCCAGGGACAGCGACACCGTGCCGCTGTTGTCGGAGGAACCGTTGTCGATATTGGACGTGGCGATCGTGCCGCTGCCCAGGGCGTCCAATTGTACGGTGGCGTCCGTACAGGAGGCCGTCGGGGCCACATTGTCCACCACGGTCACCGTAGTGGTGCAACTGTTCATGTTGCCGCTGTTGTCGGTCACCGTTAGGGTCACCGTGTGGTCACCTAGGTCAGTGGCCGTAAAACTGCTTTTGGAAAGGCCGAATGAGACTCCCCCACAGGCATCGCTGGAACCGTTGTCCACAAGGGCGGCGCTCAGGGCGGCCGTGCCACCCGTGCCCAGTCCGATTTCCATGGAAGGCTTGCAACTCGCCGTCGGGCCGGTCTTGTCCTGTACCGTTACCGTGGCCGTACAGCTTGCCGTGTTGCCGCTGCCGTCCGTGGCCGTAAGGGTCACGGTATTGTGCCCCACATCGGAACAGCCAAAGCTGGTTTCCTCCAGGGACAGCGATACCGTGCCGCTGTTGTCGGAGGAGCCGTTATCGATGTTGGACGTGGCAATCGTGGCGCTGCCCAGGGCGTCCAGTTGTACGGTGGCGTCCGTACAGGAGGCCATCGGGGCCACATTGTCCACCACGGTCACCGTAGTGGTGCAACTGTTCGTGTTGTTGTTGGGATCGATCACCGTCAGGGTCACCGTGTGGTCACCGAGGTCAGTGGCCGTAAAGCTGCTTTTGGAAAGGCCGAATGAGACTCCCCCACAGGCATCGCTGGAATCGTTGTCCACAAGGGCGGTGCTCAGGGCGGCCGTGCCACCCGTGTCCAGTCCGATCTCCACGGAGGCCTTGCAACTGGCCGTGGGCCCGACCTTGTCCTGTACCGTTACCGTGGCCGTACAGCTTGCCGAGTTGCCACTGCCGTCCGTGGCCGTAAGAGTCACCGTGTTCATACCCACATCGGAACAGCCAAAGCTGGTTTCGTCCAGGGACAGCGACACCGTGCCGCTATTGTCCGAGGAACCGTTGTCGATGTTGGACGTGGCGATCGTTGCGCTGCCCAGGGCGTCCAATTGTACGGTGGCGTTCGTACAGGAGGCCATCGGGGCCACATTATCCACCACGGTCACCGTGGTTGTGCAGGTGTTCGTGTTGTAGTTGGGATCGGTCACCGTCAAGGTCACCGTATGGTCACCGAGGTCGGTGGTGGTAAAACTGTCCTTGGACACCTCCATGGAGATGGGACAGTTGTCACTGGAACCGTTGTCCACAAGGGCGGCGGTCAGGGCGGCCGTACCATCGGAGCCCAGTCCAATCTCCACGGAAAGCTTGCAGCTGGCCGTGGGCCTGACCTTGTCCTGTACCGTGACCGTGGTCGTACAGCTTGCCGAGTTCCCACTGCCGTCCGTGGCCGTAAGGGTCACCGTGTTCGTACCCACATCGGAACAGCCAAAGCTGGTTTCGTCCAGGGAGAGCGACACCGTGCCGCTGTTGTCGGAGGAGCCGTTGTCAATGTTGGACGCAGTGATCGTTGCACTGCCCAGGGCGTCCAGTTGTACGCTGGCGTTCGTACAGGAGGCCGTCGGGGCCACATTGTCCACCACGGTTACTGTCGCCGTGCAGGTGTTTGTGTTGTTGTTGGAATCGGTCACCGTCAAGGTCACCGTATTTGCACCCAGGTCGGTGGCCGTAAAATTGTCCCTGGACAGGGCAAGGGTAACGTTTCCGCAGGTATCGCTGGAACCGTTGTCCACAAGGACGGTGGTCAGGGCGGCCGTACCGCCCGTGCCCAGTCCGATCTCCACGGAAGGCTTGCAACTGGCCGTCGGGGCGGTGGTATCCTCCACGGTGATGGTCTGTGTAACGGTGGTACTGTTCCCCACAGTATCGCTCACCCGATAGGTCCGGACGATTGTTTCCGGATTGCTGTTGCCATCACTTACATCGCTTACAAAGGCCACCGTTGGCGTCCCACAGTTGTCGGCCGCATCGGTCACCACGGCGGTGTCCGGTACCGGGGCACTGCACTGGGCACTGATTGCTGTAAGATCACTCGCCGTCGGGGGGATGGTTTCCGCACGGTCCCCACTGACCCTAAAGGGCCCGGAGTTGAATGCGGCACGCTGGGTGACCGCGGTACAGTAGATTAGGCCGGAGGCCTCGATGTAAGCAGAATTGGTAAAGTCCTTACCGTGCCAGCCGATAAGGGTCGCATCCCAGTTGGCGATGGAGAGCCCACTGTTGTCGAGCATGGCCCAACCCCCATAACTGGTCAACTTCCCCAGATCCCATGTGCCCAGGTTCTGGTCAAAGGCGCTTGCCCCATCGAACATGCCGTACATATCAGTCACCTTGCTGGTATTCCAGGAACCGATGTCCCGGTCAAAAGCGGTTGCACCAGAGAACATGGCCATCATATTGGTCACATTGCCCGTGTCCCAGGAACCGATGTCCTGGTCAAAGGAAGTTGCATCCCAGAACATGCTGCCCATATAGGTCACCTTGCTGGTGTTCCAGTTACCAATATTTCCATTAAAGGCGCTTGCTCCATAGAACATGCCGCCCATATCGGTCACCTTGCTGATGTTCCAGGAACTGATGTCCCCATTAAAGGTACTTGTACTGCCGAACATGGAGCCCATATTGGTCACTTCGCTGGTGTTCCAGGAGCTGATGTCCCCGTTAAAGGGACTAAACCGGAACATGACGGCCATATCGGTTACCTTGCTGGTGTCCCAGGAACCGATGACCCCGTTAAAGGCGCTTGCCACATTGAACATCCAGCTCATATCGGTCACATTGGCGGTGTTCCAGGAACCGATATTCCCGTTAAAGGCGCTTGCCACATTGAACATCCGGGCCATATTGGTCACGTTGGCCGTGTTCCAGGTGGGGAAGCCCGTTGTTCCCATAAGTGAGGTACACTGCATAAACATCCGGCCCATATTGGTCACACTGCCCAGGTCGGGGGCATCGGTCGCCTTGACCTCCAGATTGGTACAGCCCCAAAATGCACCCTCCATGGTGCTCCAGGGGATACTGCTGCCCCACTGGTCCACGGAGAGCAGCTTCTGTTTGTCATCCGTATTGTTGAAATGTATCCTGGTCAGGTTCCCGGTACCGGAAGCGGCGTTGCGCAGGGCCACCTGTATCTCCCCGGCGGAATAATTATTACCGTCAGGGTCCTTATAATTGGTGTTGGTGACATCTATCTCGGTTTCCCCGGTCTGGTCCAACAGCTCATAGGTGCCATCATTGCCCAGGTCCACGTCATAGGTGCCCTCAGCGGGGATGGTGATGGAATTGTTGCCGGAGGTGCCGGCCTTAGTCGTATCCCAGGTGGTGATAAAATAACCTTTTGTGGGGTCCTCCACGGTCACAGTGGTCTGACAGGTATTCGTGTTCCCATTGGGGTCGGTCACCGTCAAGGTTACGGTGTTTGTACCCAGGTCGGTCGCCGTAAAGCTGTCCTTGGACAGGCCTAGGGTGACATCCCCACAGGCATCGCTGGAACCGTTGTCCACAAGGGCGGTCGTCAGGGTGGCCGTACCGTCCGTGCTCAGTTGTAGCGTTACTGCCGTCTTGCACCGTGCCGTTGGCGGGGTGGTCCCCCCACTGTCACCGGTAATGTTGAAGGTCAGCGCGGCACGTTGGGCGCCGGCCGTGCAGTATTTCAGTCCTGAGGCCCCTATGGTCGGCGTGTTGGTAAAGTCCTGGCCGGCCCAGCCGATAAGCGTGGCGTCCCAGTTCGCAATGGAGAGCCCGCTGTTGTCCAGCATCTTGGTCCCATTGGTCACCTGTCCCATGTCCCAGTCCCCCAGGTCCTGGTCAAAGGAGGTCGCACCTTCGAACATCTCCTGCATATCGGTCACCTTGCCCGTGTCCCACGAACCGATGTCCTGGTCAAAGGAGGTCGCATTATCGAACATCTCTTCCATGGTGGTCACATTGCCCACGTTCCAGGAACCGATGTCCTGGTTAAAGGACCTTGCACCTTCGAACATGCCCCACATATCCACGACCTTGCCCGTTTCCCATGAACCGATGTCCTGGTCAAAGGAACTTGCACCAAAAAATGTCCTGCTCATATCGGTCACACTGGCCGTGTTCCAAGAACCGATGTCCTGGTTGAAGGCGCCCGCATTCAAGAACAGGTAGGTCATATCGGTCACCTTGCCCGTGTCCCACGAACCGATGTCCTGGTCAAAGGCGTCCGCCCTGACGAACATGGACAGCATATCGGTCACATTGCCCGTGTTCCACGAACCGATGTCCTGGTCAAAGACGTATGCCCTGGCGAGCATAAGGATCATATTGGTCACCTTGGCCGTGTTCCACGGACCGATGTCCTGGTTGAACACGCTAGCACCATTGAGCATGTAGCTCATATCGGTAACACTACTGGTGTCCCAGGAACCGATGTCCCCATTAAAGACGTCTGCCCCACGGAATATCCGCGCCATGTCCGTCACACCGCTGGTGTTCCAGGTGGAGAAGCCCGTACCCGTGACCACCCTGCAAAGGGCGAACATGGAGTACATATTGGTCACATTGCTTAAATCGGGGACGTCCGTCGCCTTGACCTCCAGATTGCTGCAGCCGTAAAACGCCCCCTCCATGGTGCTCCAGGAAATGTTGCTGCCCCATTGGTCCACCGAGAGGATCTTATCCCTGTCACCGGTGTAGTTGAACTGTATCGCGTCCAGGGTACCGGTACCGGAGGCGGCGTTGCGGAGGGCCACCTGGATCTCCCCCGTGGTATGGCCATAGGTGGTCACATCAATGGTGATGGTCCCCGTCCGGTCCAACAGCTCATAGCTGCCGTCATTGCCCAGGTCCACATCATAGGTCCCCGTAGCGGGGATGGTGATGGAGTTCCCATCGGACCAGCCGGACTTGGTCGTGTCCCAGGTGGTGATAAAATAAGCTTTTGTGGGGTCCTCCACGGTCACCGTGGTCTGACAGGTATTCGTGTTCCCATTGGGGTCGGTCACGGTAAGGGTCACTGTGTTCGTACCAAGGTTGGCGATCGTAAAGCTGTCCTTGGACAGGCCTAGGGTGACATCCCCACAGGCATCACTGGAACCGTTGTCCACAAGGGCGGCCGTCAGGCTGGCCGTACCGCCCGTGCCCAGTTGGATGGTCGCCGACTTACATAGGGCTGTCGGCTTAATGGTTTCCGCGCGGTCCCCGGTAATGTTGAGGGTCAGCGCGGCACGCTGGGCGCCTGCGGTGCAGTAGACCAGGCCGGAGGCACCGATGGTGGGCGTGTTGGTAAGGTCCTTGTTGTTCCAGCCAACGAGCGTAGCGTCCCAGTTGGCGACGGAGAGCCCACTGTTGTTAAGCATATCGGTACCATCAGTCACCAGCCCCAGGTCCCATCCCCCCAGGTTTTGGTCAAAGGCACTTGCGCCATAAAACACGTAGTCCATATCGGTCACCTTGGCGGTGTCCCATGAACCGATGTCCCCGTTAAAAGCGGTTGCTTCCCGAAACATCCGGGCCATATCGGTCACCTGGCTGGTGTTCCAGGAACCAATGGCCTGGTCAAAGGCGGTTGCGCCATTGAACATGTACCACATATCGGTCACGTTGCTGGTGTCCCATGAACCGATGTCCTGGTTAAAGGCGGTGGCATTCCGAAACATGGATCTCATATTAGTCACCTTGCTGGTGTTCCAGGAACCAACATCCTGGTTAAAGGCCCTTGTGCCAGAAAACATCCACTCCATATCGGTCACGTTGCTGGTGTCCCAGGAACCGATGTCCTGGTTAAACGCTTGTGCAAAGTAAAACATCCATATCATATTGGTCACCTTACTGGTGTCCCAAGTACCGATGTTCTGGTCAAAGGCCCATGCACCGTAAAACATGGATCCCATATTAGTCACCTTGCTGGTGTTCCAGGAACCAACATCCTGGTTAAAGGCCCTTGCGCGCGAGAACATGGCGTTCATAGTGATCACGCTGCTGGTGTTCCAGGAACCGATTTCCCCGTTAAAAGCCCGTGCAAAGAGAAACATCCATGTCATATTGGTCACCTTGCTGGTGTCCCAGGAACCGATGTCCTGGTCAAAGGCAGTTGCGCTCTGAAACATGGCCGTCATATCGGTCACCTTGCTGGTGTTCCAGGAACTGATGTCCCCGTTAAAGGCGGCGGCACTGGAAAACATCCATCGCATATCGGTCACCTTGCCGGTGTCCCATGCACCGATGTCCCTGTTAAAAGCGGTGGCACCTCGAAACATGTGGCTCATATCGGTCACCTTGCTGGTGTCCCATGCACCGATGTCTCCGTTAAAGGCGCTTGCTCCACTAAACATGAAGTACATATCGGTTACTTTGCTGGTGTTCCAGTTGGAGAAGCCCATCGTCCCCGTAAGTGAGTCACAGATTTGGAACATACCGGTCATATCGGTCACGCTGCCTAGGTCGGGAATGTCGGTTGCCTTGATTCCCAGATTTGTACAGCCGTAAAATGCGTACCGCATTGTGCTCCAGGAGATACTGCTGCCCCATTGGTCCACGGAAAGCAGTTTCTCCTTGTCGCCCCTATTGTAGAAATGTATCCTGGTCAGGTCCCCGGCCCCGGAGGCGGCATTGCGAAGGGCCACTTGTATCTCCCCGGCGGTATGGCCATACTGGGTGACATCCACGGTAGTGGTCCCCGTCTGGTCAAATAGGTCATAAGTGCCATCATTGCCCAGGTCCATATCGTAAGTCCCCCAGGCGGGGATAGTGATGGAATTGTTACCGGAGGTTCCTGGCTTGGTCGTATCCCAGGTGGTGACGAACGCCCCCTGGGCCAACAGCCCTGTGGTGGTCAATAGGCAGGTGAAAAGCATAAGTAGGGGCCGCTTTAGGGCCATAGCGTAGTTTATTTCCATGGTAGGTAGATAAAGTATTTGAATGGATTTTCGCGTTAAGCTACTTCTTTATGGCCAGCACTTTTACACTAATGTAACAGGCGCTATTTGACAATGTAGCAGCCGTTGCTATTGGGCAATAATTGGGAAATCCATTTAGGGTTGGATTTCTCAATCGGTGCTTCGCACCTCATTTCGAAATTGACAAGGGAAATCGGAATCGTAGGTCCGGGCTTGTTGAGGGGAAGGCGGGAATCTATTGGTGGAGGAACTAGGGTGGATTCCGCATCATACTTCGACTTCGCTCAGGGTGACCTACAGAACAACAACTGAAGAGTGCAACGAGAATAGGGAAATCCCAATAGCGAAAAGCTACGATGCAGAAAACCCAGGACCGTAGCTTTTTTATGTCAAAATATGATGCTTACCACTGCTTCTACAATTGCGCTGCGATGGAATCAGCGTAAAGAAACGGATATGGGGATTAAAACACCTTCCCAAGGGGTATTCCTTTTATAGTAAGGGTGTTCAACTGAACACCCTTACAGAAAAAAGTTGATTTACAGCAATCCTCCCAATTTAGTGGGTACCAAAGTGGTATTCCTTTTTCTCAATGACCCTATTGTTCGAATCCGTAGTATATTCCAATCTTCCAAAGGAATCATAGCTAAAGTTCACCGCTTCATCGCGTTCATCCAATGTTCGTGTAACCCTGCCCTGATTATCATAAAGGTTTAGATTGATCATGGCTTGGGGTAGGCGGTCATATAATTTGTTCAATTCCGTTTCCAAGGAACTGTTGGATAAACTTTGTAGACTACCATAAGAAACATCCAACTGGTTATCCACCTCGGTAAATGTGGCATTGGTAACAGTTGCCACAGGATATAAATTGCCATATCCATAAAGGACAGTTTTAAAAATACCCTGACCATTGTTACTCTCCTGCACATTTCCGTAGGTATCCACCTTGGTAATCTCGCTATTGATCCTTAAGTTGCTGGTCGTGGTGCCCGATTTATTCTGATAGGCGTATGCTTTCCCACTCCAAGATTTCCAAATGGACTGTTCCACACCTACCGTTTGGCTACCTACAATTATTTTGGTCTCGTACGGAAAGGACAGCATGTTTTTGTTCAAAACAAAACTGTATTCCTGGTGAGCATATCTTGTCGAGGTAAATTCTACTTGGCCGTCACTATTGGTACGGGTAGAACTTGACAAATGTCCATAGGTATTATAGCCGTTAGTGGTCGTGGTGGTGACGTCCTGTCCGTCCAATCGTGTTCGTTCAATGATTCTGTTAGGTCGCAAATAGTAGCCCCTGCCAATGGTCCTATACGCCGTGTTTTGAAAGGCTTTGCTGAATTTAAACCAGTTGGTCTCCGTTTCGCTCACCTGACTACCGGATTTGTTCTTGATTACTACTCTTTCCGGCAATCCTGCCATCTGTACGTCATCTTCCCCGGTATTAAAGTATTTTTCCGTAGTACCAATATTACCACTGCCATAGCCCCTGTTTTGGACAACGACCTTGCCATAGAAGGTGTTTTGATCGTCCGGTAAGGTATGGGCATCGTTATAATCGTAAGTTACGGTACGTAGCTCTCCCCCGCCATTGTTAATTTCTATGCTCGCGACCACAATATCCTTGACCACTTTGTTCAATTCCCCATCAACTATTCTATTAAAATTAAACCCGTTGGGATTCAAACAAAAGGTATTGGAACTCATGAAATTTTGTGTCCCCCTTGCCAGTTGAGGTACACTTCTATTCGCATGAATTAAGCTGGAGGTATGAGTAATAGGAACTATAACTCTATCGATTTGACCATCTTTTTGGTTCATCCAAAAATAACTCCCTTGATTTTCAGATTGTTGGTAGATACCACTTAAGTTGTTATAAATAATCTTATTAAAGGGAGATTGAAAATAATTTGAAATCTGCTCTAGGGAAGTAATCGTACCCGTATTCTCTATTCGATACCCATGGTTGTCCGCCATAAAAAAGTGCTGCCCAACTGCTATCCCATTGTTGCTCATTATTTGACCCAATGAATTGTGGGTCCACTGGTCAGTATTTGGGTTGTAACGATGGATATATGGATTACCGTTTCGTTTTGTCAATACCTTATTCTTCCATAATGCATAATCGTAGGAAACATTAATAGGGTCAAAAGGTTCCAAACTCCAGTTAGAGCCATCGAAGGCCAATCCCTTAGTGGGGCCATAGGGGCCGTTGGGTGAGCTTTTAAGCAACATAAAAACGTTATTCATTACGGGCAACAGTGGATAGGTATCCGTATGCTGTCCAACAACATCATCCACTGCTATTAAATTATAGTCCATGTCCCAACGTAAAATATATTCTTCTTGATTACCTGCCATAAAACCCAACATGGAATTGGAAGCATATAGGTAGCTAGGGTCATGGGTTCCCTGGGTATGTGGATCGGCAGCCGCCGACCACGATTTGGTGTGCCATTGCTTCTCCGCATCCAAATAATGGATGTAGTAATTATCTGCATGATTTACTCCTGTTATCCAGTCACTTCCGCCATCTTCATCCAGGGCCACGATAAAGTTGTTGGCCGCCCCGTAATAAAACTGGCCCGTACCTTGCGAAATGGATTTTGAATTCCACCCATTTCCATTCCAGGTATAGGTCAACAACCTTCCGGGCCTATTGGTTCCGACGGCTACAAAATCTTCTCCTGCCAACAATACGGGATCTTCATTGGGATAATCTGCCGATCCCGATTCCACGGTAATATTCCTATAACTGGTTTGTAACCAATCTACACCATCTTGTTTCTTATGGAATAGGTACACACTTCCTTTATTGTTACCTCTATCAAATGTTAAGAAAGCAAAAAAGTCCTTCCCTGATGCAAATTTCAGCGTATTGACTTCGTGTCTGCCGTTTCTAAAAACCACCTTAACCAGTTCTGGAATGATAAACTCCCTTCGTTTCCATTTTTCCCCAATCCAGAAGTCATAAACAATGCTCAATCTTTCATTGGTATTCCAATTGCCTTCATGCCTTACCCGTAAAGCATAGTTCTGACCTGCAAAATGGCCTACAGTGGTATAATTATTGGAAATATTGCCGTCTACAACAGCGGATATACTGCCACTATCGAATATGGTTTTTTCGCCATACGTATACGAAACGGATCCTCCCGATGGATAGGTCACTTTTCTAAGCCCACCCTCAAAAATCCCCGTGGTATGGTATTCATATTCCAGGGGAGGCAAGGCCGTATTGTTTTTATCTTTTTGGGTAATGCTCTGCAAATATCGATTTCGGTCGTTGCTGGCCACCTTCTTTATCACACTGTAGCCCAAACCATACGTATAGACCAATTGATTGGCCCTGTCATAGGTTTTGATGGAACTCAGGTATTTGGTCTCAAACTGTTCTTGATAGGCGTCGGGTTCCTGGGCCTCCGTATGGGGTTCGTAGTATTCCGTAATGGGCTTGTTGCCATAGGTGAATACGATTTTTCCTCCCGAGGAAGCGGTAATCTCTTCCAAATAAGAGGCTTCGGTATGTCTTTCCCCCGAGCTGGAGGCAAATCCCTCTACCTTATCATAGCTAAAAGTCAGGTTATTGCCCCATTGATCTTGAATCTTGGAAAGGTTCCAGACCGTGGTATGTTTGGAATCCCCAACCGTATTTCTGGAATCCCCGATCCAATTGCCCCAAGCCACTACATTCTGTCTGGTATTATCGGTATTGCCGTAGGTATAGGTAATGCCCTTATCATCCGTAATGGTCCAGTAATCCTGCTCGGTAGTTACAAAAACACTATTTACGTTGTCCCTAGTACGGATTCTGTAACTGATCTTATAGGGGGCATACTTTTCCATTTGAAAAGCCATATAGCTACTGCCAATACCAAACAGCCCCTCTAAAATCTGTTTTTTGGTGCAGATCAGTTTTGTGTTGTTGTTACCGTCCAGCAGATAAAAAGTATCATCATCCCTTGTTGCCGTACCTTTATGGTCCACTACTATTTTGGGGACGTTCATATTCCAGCCGACACCCAGAATACTCTGGGTTCTATATCGGTTCATGTATTGGGCCTGCCGGAACACATCATCACCATTATAGGTCAGTGAAACGGGGTAGGAGACCCCCCGGGCATTGATATTGGCAATGGGCACGGAAAGGTTTGCCTTACCCGTTACTTCCTTAACGGAATTGGCTATGGCCCCTTGGATGGAACCACTGGCCATATTAAATGGGGATTGTTCCGGGGTTTGGATATCGTTGGCATCTGTATTCTGGGTAAATACAGCTTGAGTAATTATCATGCCAGCTATTATCGTCAATGTTATTTTTTTCATTTTTTCTATTTTTCAATATCGTTTTCTATTAGCTTTAAATTGAAGGCTTTTCTATTAATAGTTTTCTTCAATAAACTTGTGTCCTTTCCAAATCGTTTTGAAATTTGTTCGTAACCAAGCCTAAAGAATCTTTTTACTGATAAAAATTTATCTAATTGGCTTCCCTATTTATTGACTAGTATCAATTGGTATTATCATTCCTTGGCGAAATTTTTCAAAATTCTTAGGCTTTCATTGGCTATTCTTTCAATTTTTCTTTCTATGGTAATATTACTTTGATTGAAGGTCATTATATCTTCAAAGACGGAATAAGTCTTTTTCCTAATCCCAAACCATGAATAAATGGAAACTTCAACCTTTTTGACTCTTGTACCTTCTATTTCTATTTCAACTAAATACCTCTTCACGGGATTCTCAATAACAATTTTAACCTCATAAGCACAAATTGTAATAGAGTAAGTACTACAAATACCAAAATCAGTATTAGAAAAAGCGTTTATAATAATACCTAAAAGTTCATTCCAAGTCATAGGATGTTATTGATGTGAATTAGTTATTCCAAGGTAGTGTAATAAACCTATTCTCATAATATATGATTCTTACTCTTTGACCAAAAAAACTGGAGTAGCGCGCCCTAATGATAGGATAAGAACGGAATTGAAGTGAATTCAACTCAACATTGTAATATGGACTGTAATCCTTAAAGCCTCCGTTTCCAAAATCAAAAACATTGGAGTTTAAATCTAATCTTTTGTTGAACCAATCATTGTTAAAGTTCAAACCAACATCATCTGGAATCCATTTGTTGCCAAACTTCTCTGCCCAAGATTCTGAAATAGTTTCCGCTCCTAAATCGTTAGCCGCGGGATTGACTCTTTTATGTTGATTTCTGCCTATTGCAACTTGATTAGTGGTATTTTCAAATTTGCCAGTCAATGGATTTATTTGATTATCTCTCGCATATTTATAACCTCCAGCAAAGCCTGCAACAGTTCCTATACCAAGGTTCCCTAAATCGGTTGCTCCATTCAAACCTGCTTGATTAGCTTCTCCTAGGTTTGCTCCAGACAATAATGCTCCAGTAAAACCACTTGCATAACCTCCTCCAAAAGCACCAGCGACACCTCCAAGAGCGCCACGAACTGCGGGTCCTTGGACATTTAATCCGTTTATTAGTACATTTCCTCCGTATCTTGCGGCTAAATTTCCGGCACCGTATCCAGCTATACCAGATACTCCTCCTATCACGCCACCTTGTACAACTGATCCCCACTCGACATCATTTAGCCCTCTACCGTTACCTGTTTGACTAATGATATTATTTGTAGCTCCGGTCAATACTCCCCCTCCGGCAGCTAAAGCAACTGCACTTCCACAGGCTCCACAAGCCGCTGTTGCACCTCCAACTAATGCTCCACTGCCAAAAGCTGCTGCGCCTTCCCAAAAATTATCTATATTATCCCAATTTGCCGCTACATTAATCACACCACCAACTACTGCTCCAACTGCAATCCAAACCCATTCCCCATCGGGATCAACATATAATATGGGATTATTGTCCAAGGCCAAATACGGACTACCAAATTGGCTTTGTGGGTCTGTGGCCATCCAACGACCTAGCTCCGAGTCGTACATTCGGGAGCCAAAATCATGCCAGTTCAATCCGTCCTCAGCCTGGAATTCCTTGCCCTGGAAGGTATATTTATATACCGCGGACAGGCCATTGGTATAGTCCCCACTATGGACGCTTCCAAAGGGATAATAGTTGCGATTGGAGGCCAATTCCGAGCTTTCTATGGTACCATTGCCATTGGTATCCGTATAACTTACCCGGGTATTCCCCAAATGGTCCGCATAGATGTACATGTATTTATAGGTACTTCCCGACTTGTACACATAGCCCTCTGGCGTAGGGAAAAATTGAAGGTTGCCATCGGCATATTGAAAGCCCCCTAGATAGTCCGTAGTGGTTACCGTGGAAGAACCGTTCATATACTTTTTCTGTAGCTTGGCTCCGCTGGCATCATATAAAAAGTTAAGACTACGATTACTGGGTAAGGAGACCGTATTGACCAGATCCAAATGGTTGTAGCCAATATTGGTAATCCCCTTGTTTAAATCCCTGGTCATATTCCCATTGTAATCATAGGCATAATCATTGCCGCTGGTATTTCCATCTATAAATCCTAGGGAGGAACCGGCATCTGAAACGGACAATAATTGATTGCCATTGGCCGTGCCATAATTATAGGTCAGTTGGTCTATAAGGTTAGAGCTTCCCCTGCGTTCCAAGGATTTGATGTTACCGTGCTCATCGTAGGTATACTGGGTATTGAAATTGTTTGAAACATTACCATTTAGACCGGAGTTGTACTGGTACTTGCTCTCCGATAGTCGATTAAGGTCATCGTACAAATAGGCATAACTGCGTTTGGTGTTATCATAAGCTGATTGCCAAATGATCTGGGAGATACTACCATCATAACGGGCGGGAGCGGTACCGGCACCCTCCGCCGCTTGGTTATAGTTGATTTTATAAGCAAAAAGCTTGTCATCTAGGGTGTTTACATTGTTCAAGGCTTTGAACTGGCCCCTAATGTTGTACTCATAGGCCAACTCCTGTAAAGGGATGCTGGAAGCAGCGCTGCCACCCACTTTTTTTAGGGTCAACATTCCCAGTTCATCATAGTCATGTTCCGCAATGCGTTCCTCGGCCTGACTGTTGATCTTTTGAAAATGTCCCAAGGCACGTTCTGCATAGTCATAGGTAAAACGGTCATTAATGGCCAACTCCGTATCTGAGGTTACCCGTTTGTGTTTGGTCACCGCCAAATCTATCTTCCCCCTAAAGTCGAGTTTGCTTTCCGTAGCGGTATAGCCTCCCAAATGATTTTTGTTGTGGATTTTGATCTCACGGCCCTTTTCATCATAATAGGTATACAGCTTTGTCCATGTATTTTCACCCATTGTTCTGGAAAAGTTGGCGGTCTGGAGTCCCTGGGTCCTTATGGTCACTGTTTGTCCCTGGACTGTTGTTGGTGTTGCGGGTTTGTCGGTGTCCGTAAAGTCATAGTCATCGTAATAGTATACCGAGAGGATATCTATTATGCCTTTAGGAAAAGCATCATTCGTATAATTGATGTCAATACCCTGACCCAAACCAAGGTTGTTGGTGCCGGCTATTCGTTTTTCTATATTGGCAGGGTTATCCGTATTATTAGCAATAAAATTATCGACGATGTCCTGTAATTCTTGCGGAGTATTCCCAGAGTTAAAATAAAAACCGGAATATACAGGCCTATCAAAGGCATCATATTTGGTAAAGAGCCATTTTCCCTGATTGGCAAGATTCTTATCCTGCATAAGAAAGGGTCGGTCCAACTGATCATACACCAGATACTCCCAGTCCCGACCAGGTACCCGCTGGGCAATTTGCCGATTGTATTCGTCATATTCATATTGGTAGACCAGATCCTCATTAATAACATAGGGGTTCTGTAAAGGGTTTACATTTTCCAATGCCTTTGGTGGCAATATGTAGCGCAATCTGCCCTGGATGTCGTAAACATTTTGGGTAATGCGCTTTTCAACGGTACCTGATACCTCTTCAAAAACAATGGTTGCCACCGTCCTGCCATTTTTGTCCGTATAGGTCTCCACGGTGTTCAATTGCCCATCCGTAGACTGCCAATTTTCATTCTTTACAATATTCTTGAACAATTCCTTGGTTCCATATGCCCCTTTTGAAACTACTGGACTTGCTCCCGAATCGTTTATGGTAAACTTCACAATTTCCAGTGTGGAGGTATTGGTAGCGTATTCCATTTTCGTAGTATGGTCACTATTGCTACCTGAGATAATTCGCCAGTCGTAGCCCGGCGAGGAAGTCTCAATGGCCCGATTCAGGGGGGAATCATCAAAAATGGTTTCCCCGTAGGCATAGGTATCCCCATATTGGTTTTGGTAATAAGCCGTTTGTGGGGTCTTGGGATCGGCAATAAAATTCCCGGTTTTCTGTGTGGTGGGATATGGCAGGTAATTTTTGGACGTACGTCCAAATTGGTCGTATTCCATAAATTGCACAATATCATGGCCATTGGGGCTCTGCGCTTTGGCGATACTTTGTACAGGTCTTCCCAACCCATCCGTATAGGTGATGTTTTCCAAAACCTCGGGATGGAACCCCACAATCTTGATCGTTACATTGCCCGTGGCATGAAATCCTGGTGCCAAGGTGATACTTTGTTTTGCCTCAAAGGTCCCTGAACTTACAGGTGCACTTAACGTAAAACTACTGGATGTACCGGCATCCCCAATAACATCTTCCAGTTGGGAAACACTAAAAGCAATTTTAGGTTCGTAACTCTTGGTATAGTTTTCCGTGGTCGATTGGGCCCATAGTTGCCATGAACCCAACAGAAAAAGAAGTAATGCGCATTTTTTCATTTATTCTTGGTTTTGGTTCAACAGATTGTTTATTTGCTCTTGCAGTGCATCCACTTTTTTAAGTTGTTCGTGCAGCAGTAGTATTTCTTTTTGTTGCTGTAGGGTATAGAGGGTCAACTCTTCAATCTTCTCCAACAATTTCATGTTCATCACTCCCAGTTGAATACCATTTTCTTCCAACTCCTTCGCAGAGGGCACATTGGGCAAATGCCCATGTTCTTTTATGTAGTCCTGGATTTCTTGCAGGGATTTGAGGTCATAGCCTTCCTTAAAGACATAATCGGGAGCTGGGACACTGAGATCTACTTTGACTTCCTCGGCATGGATATTGCCCTTTACGGTGAGTCTCGCATCTGGACTAGTGGTGCCAATACCTAGACGTCCAGACCTGGTCAAAAACATTTTAGTTGATGCATCAGCGTTTTCCAAATCCGTCAAGAATTTTAACTCACCAGCCGAACTCAAGTAAGCGTGTTTGGTATTACTGGTTATGCCCATACTAGCTGTAGCGCCATTGTCCCTTAATATCTTGAAGTGTGCAAAAGGGGAGGAATTTATTTCAATGCTTCCATCATGTACCTCCAGTTTGGCATCTGGACTGGTGGTTCCAATCCCCATTTTGCCATCTTTATGAAAAGTAACTATGGAACTATTATCGGAATGACCTATGAAAAGTCGATCGGAATTGGTCTGTAAGTCGAAGCGCCAAAGCTTGCCCCCTCTTTCAAGACCTATGGCCGCTCCTCCAAAAGGATCTTTAATATGTAATTTATATAGTGGACTCCCTATACCCAACATGGTATTGCCATTTCTGACTATGAAATTTCCGCCGGATTTGAATTGATAGTTTACTTCCCCGTCCTGTTTTATCTTGAGCCCATCACTCTCCAATTGAAAATGGTATACTTGATTCGGATTGTAATGGGTATCCCTTAAGGTCAGTAGACTAGGGCGCCATTGCGAGGTCTCAATTGTTAAATTGGCATCCTGGATTTTAGCATCCCCGGAATCAGGGAAATCATTCTGTGCATTCATACCCAGTAAACACCCCAGTGATAAGATGACCGTTCCTATTTTTTTCATTGCATCTGTTTTTTTAACTCCTGGATTTCCCTTTCCTGTTTTCTGGTCCGTTGCAATACCGTTTCCAGTATGGTTTGCTGTTGTAGGGTATAAAGTGTTAGTTCCTCAATCTTCTCCAACAGTTTCATGTTCATCGCTCCAAGCTCAATCCCGTTTTCCTCCATCTCCTGGGCCGAAGGAATATTGGGCAAATGCCCATGTGCTTTTATATGGTCTTGGATTTCTTTCAGGGATTTGAGGTCATAACCTTCCTTAAAGACATAGTCGGGAGCAGGGACATTGAGATCTACTTTGACCTCCTCAGCATGAATGTTACCTTTTACGGTAAGTTTGGCATCTGGAGAAGTGGTTCCAATTCCTACGTTACCATTGTTTTGGGTGGCAAAAAGTGTGGTTATCGTTATTTGCCCCGTAATATCCGTTTTCCCTGTAGCATCATAATCCAAGATGGTATTTTCTGAAAGTGTCCCTCCCGAAGCTAAAAGCCAGGATCGTATGTAGAACGAAGGATAATGGTCAACAACCTTGACCACAATATCATAGCCGTTACCATTGTCGTAGACTTTTAAGGCATACCTGCTATAACTTCCACCATGAACTTCTTGATGTATTTTAAGGCCATCCCTTGATGAAATGTAATAATGGTTTTCCCCCAAATTGTTGTTATGCCAACTGCCGCCAAAAATTTCTACTTTAAGCTTCGCATAGTTGCTGGTAGAGTGGGCAGGTATTTGACCCACCAAATATTCTGGCGAGCCGTTATTGGAGCCTAAAACAATTTTTCTGCCCTGGGCCATAACAGAGATGACGGACAAAAGCATAAGTGCATAAAGTATGAACTGTCTCATTTTTCTAGAATGTATTTTTCAATAGTTGATAATCGACCTTTCAACGCTTTCAACTCATCTCTTAAAAGCATTACCTGCATTTCCTTTTCTGTGAGTTTTTCTTCTTGGTGGATGGTATACAAAGTCAGCTCCTCAATCTTCTCCAACAGTTTCATGTCCATCGCTCCAAGCTCAATCCCGTCTTCCTCCATCTCCCTGGCCGAAGGAATACTGGGCAAATGCCCATGTTCTTTTATGTAGTCTTGGACTTGTTGCAGGGACTTGAGTTCATAGTCTTCCTTAAAGACATAGTCGGGAGCAGGTACATTGAGATCTACTTTGACCTCCTCGGCATGGATGTTCCCCTTTACGGTAAGTTTGGCATCCGGGTTGGTGGTGCCTATACCCACATTGCCCAAATGGGTTATTTTTAATAATTGGCCTCTATTGTTGTCAAAATTAAATCCTCTGTAATTTGAATTGTTCGAAAAGTTGATTCCGTCGTCATTGACCCCTAAACTAAAATTATATCCACTGGAGTTGCTTCCAGTGCCAAATATGATTTGCTGACCACCACTTTTTATATGGAGCTTAGAAGCCGGGAGCGAAGTCCCTATACCTACGTTACCGTTGGCAATGATTCGCAGCAGTTCGTCCGAAGTGCTGAATGTTGTACCATTTGCCCTGATACTGAAAAAGTCGGTTCCTACATTGTTATCGTTAAATACCAAATTGATTGCTTGCCCAGAACTTATAAGCGTCCCTGATTGATTGCTTTCAGGCCTAATACTAAATTGATTGTTGTTTTGGATTATCTGAAATAAGGCGTTGGGTGTTGTTGTTCCAATGCCTACATTGCCAGTTGTAGGAAAAGTGTTGGTCTGGCCAAGGGATACTAATGGGAGATTGAACCAGAGGAGTACGGAAAAGTATTTTAATAGGTTGGCCATGGCAGAGCGGTTATGATGTGTATTACATTCTTTTGGAACACTATCGTAAAAACCATAAACCACTTGTTTTTTCCTACGCCCAAAACAACATCACATACTCCGCACCATCATAAAATTCCGGAAGTCATATGTCTCGTTCCATCGCTTTCCCTAGCTCCATAGGAATGGAAAAATTATGGGAAAAGACATGCTTGCCTTAAAAACTGATAAAAAATTAATGATCTTGGTTGTTACTCAGCAGAAAAATTGGTAGATAAAAAAATTACTTTTTAACATAATTTTTCTTACATCAAATGTGCGTATCAAATTAGAACCATAACATGATAATTATCATATGGATGGTTTTTTTTTCTGTATATTATTACAGAATAGTTATATTACGACCTTTGTAGTTTTTATGGCATCGACCGCTATGGAATTTGTTATACCCACACAATCTTGCAGAATCAATAACCTTTTAACTGAGTAGAGCATGTCATCCTTTGTCCGTCATTTTTTTAAAAAGAAGGTCCTGGCCATCAACCTTCAAGAGACCCTTATTGTTTTAGCTATCATAGGCATTCTATTATTATTGGCATTACCTAACCTTATGCCCTTGATATCCAAAGCCAAAAGTGTGGAAGCCCAGGTACAGCTCAAAGCTATTTACAACGCCCAGACCACTCACCGCTATATGAACAGCAAATACACTGCGGATATCGGTGAGCTGGATTTTGAACCCCCAAGGACCGTAAAGGAAAATGGAACGGCGAACTATGTTTACTCCTTGGTCAATGCGGACAACGCAAGCTTTACGGCTCGGGCCGAGGCGATTACCGATTTTGATGGGGACGGTGTATTCAATGTTTGGGAAATAGACGAAAATGGCAATCCCAAACAAATCGTAAAGGATTGATGGTTTTGCTAAAGATTATGGCCATAATGGCCCTGGGCTTTATCGCTTTCCAGGATTTTAAGGAAAGAAGGGTCTTTTGGTTCCTGTTTCCCCTTTTGGCCCTGCTCATGACCAGTATTCATTTTTTGTACAGTCCCTTGACCACCATCTATTTTTACCACATCCTGTTGAACCTCTTGGCAGTTCTATTGGTATTGACCCTTGTCTTTTTATATACCCGATTGGTCCAAAAAAAGAAATTTGTTGACCATAGTCTTGGATTGGGCGATATGCTCCTTTTCATTGGATTGGCAATGGCCTTTCCAACGGTCACATTTTTGATTTTGTTCACGAGCTCGCTCTTTTGTTCCTTGATCGCTTTTTTTGCACTTAAAGGGCGTTCCACACACGCTACCATTCCCTTGGCAGGCCTTATGGGCCTATTTTTTAGTATGGCCATTGGGTATTCCCTCTTTTTTGAACATCCCTCCCTCTATATCTTCTAACTATGATTGTGGACTATACCATTACTTTGGATTTGGCACAACATATCAGTGCAGAACAGGCGTTTCATTATCGGATCGTTCCCAAAATCCGCAATAATGGAACATTGGTGCTCATGACGGATGCGGAAAGGCTAGAGGAGCTGCAATCAGAGCTACAAATTGTACTGGACATCCCCTTGGAGTTGGAGCAGATCGATTCCGATACCTTGCAACATCTTTTGACGGCCAATTATCGAAAATCACGAAAATCGGCCAGCGATGAACTGCGTTTCACCACTGATTTTTTGGAAAACCTATTGGTGACCGCCAAGGAGCTTGGCAGTAGTGATATTCATTTTGAACCCTATGAAAACCATTGTAGGGTCCGTTTTCGATTGGACGGGAAACTGGTGGAACAGTTCCATGTGGCCCTGGAGGAATATCCCACCATAGTGAACAAGATAAAAATAAGGGCCGGTCTGGACATTGCGGAAAAACGGTTGCCCCAAGATGGACGAATTACGGTAAAATCCACGGGGGCCGAATTTGATATTCGGGTTTCCTCCCTACCTACCCTGTTTGGGGAAAAAATCGTTCTCCGGATTTTGAACAGGGACACTGAACAGTTGAGCCTACAGGATTTGGGGCTCAATGATCTGCAATTGCGACGTTATAGTGAGGGGACTAAAAAGCCCAATGGTATTGTCCTGATTTCTGGTCCCACGGGTTCCGGAAAAACCACCACACTGTACGCCACCCTAAAACTGTTGAACAATACTGAAACCAATATCCTGACCATTGAAGACCCTATTGAATATACCTTGGAAGGCATCAACCAGGTGCAGTTAAAGGAAAACATCGGGTTGGATTTTGCCAGTGCACTGCGCACTTTTTTAAGGCAGGACCCGGATATTATCATGGTTGGGGAGATTCGGGATGTAAAAACGGCCAATATGGCCATACGCGCCGCACTTACCGGACATTTGGTCCTGTCCACCATACACACCAACTCTGCGTGGGCGACCGTATCCCGATTGATCGATATGGGTATTCCACCCTTTTTGATAGCGAGCACCTTAAACCTGAGCGTTGCACAGCGGTTGGTACGTAAACTCTGTCCTTTATGTAAAGAACAAAAACCGGTATCCCAGGAACTGTTTCCTGAAGGATTTCAAATCCCAAAAAATCTATCCCACCATTATGAGGCCGTTGGGTGCCATGAATGTTTCCACACCGGATATTCCGGTAGGAAGGCCCTGTATGAAGTGATTCCCATCACCCAGGAATTAAGTGGACACATTAAAAACAATGTCCTGGAAATCGATTCCTACATAAAGGACCATAGCATTACTACCTTACGGGAAAATGCCCTTGCCATGCTTTTGGAAGGGACAACGTCCATAGAAGAAATATATTCCCTTTTAACCAGTTGACCGCATGAAGTACCTTATTTTGGCATTTTTACTCTTTATCGGTCTCCAAGGCTCAGCACAGGAGGAGGGCCGTATTCTTAAGATCCAGAACAATCTGGAGGCCTTGGCGGTTGATAATAAAGGATTGACCGAGACCCTTAAATTGGACATCAATGTAAGCAGTGTTCCCTTGTCCAATTTTCTCTTGGCCGTTTCAGAGGTCCATCAAATCAACATTAACATTGACCCAAGCCTACAGGGTATCAACATTGTCAACAATTTTTCCAATGTGGCCGTAGCCGATCTTTTGGTTTTTTTGTGCAAGGAATATGGGTTGGATATTGATTTTACAGGGAATATCCTATCCATTAAAAAATATGCGCCCCCACCACCGATCATTCCAGAAAAGGAAATTCTGATTTCATACGACCCCTTAAACAATAACTTGTCCACTGATTTAAGGAACGACCCTTTGGAAAAGACCTTTCGGAAGTTAATCGATGTCAGTGGTCAAAACCTATTGTTTGGGAACGGAATGGAAAACATACCGCTTACACTGTACCTTAAGGACGTGCCTTTTGAAATTGCCATGGAGAAACTGGCAGGGACCAATGGTCTTAGTTTTTCCAAGTCCCGTGATGGTTTTTATTTGTTCGATCGGATAGATCAACCTGCGTCCAATACCGAAGGCACCTCTGCCGCGAACCGCAGATCTTACGGCCAAAACAGTAATTTCAACTATCAGGTCATAGACACCACGAATAGAATTGTTTCCGTGGACTTTGACAACGTCCCACTTGCGGACATCATTAAATCCATGGCCCATGACTTGAACCTGGACATTTACATGGCCACTCCATTACAGGAGGCCGGTAATGTGAGCATCAAGGCCAAACAAATGTATTTTGATGAATTATTGACCAAGATTTTTGAGAGCAAGGCCTCGACCTCCTTTTCGAACGGCCGGGCTTTGAATGATCCCACCAATGGTAATACGAGGGGCCAGCCCGGCAATTTTAGTCCTGTACAGGCCCAAAGCTCCGGAACGTCCTTTACCTTCAAAAAAGAAGATGACATTTATTATTTTGGGACCGCGGATCAATTGAGCGTACGCAGGTTCGAAGTGGTACAGATGATGCACCGCTCGGTGGAATTGTTGGGAGATCCCATGCCTTCCTCCTCATTTAATCGGTCCGCGGGGCGGACCGTCACCGGGGGGGTCAACTATTTGGGGAATGGTTTTCAAAACGGTGGTGTTCCAGGAGGAGTAGGAGTAGGAGCGGGACTTGGAAACCGTGGACAGAATTTCAATAATCAAAGGCCCATTACCCCACAGAACAATCAATTTGGGAATTACAGCACTGCTGCCGAAGCGATTGTAAATATTCTTCCTGCCGAGGTTACGGCCGATTTGGACATCCAAGTGGATTTTGAATTGAACAGTTTTTTGGTCAGTGGCCCGGCAACCCACATTAATAGGTTTAAAAAGTTCATCAAGGAAATTGATAAACCGGTTCCCGTAGTACTTATTGAGGTCATGTTGATCGAGGTACGCAGGAACGCTACCGTGGAAACAGGAATCAGTTGGGGCATTGGCGATGGTCCTGTGGAAACCCAAGGGGCTATTTTTCCACAAGCGAACCTAACATTGGGCGCCCAAACAGTGAATAAGATCATTGGCGGTTTTGATGGGTTCGGTTCCTTTAATATCGGTAAGGTAGTGCCCGAGTTTTTTGCCACGATCAAGGCCATGGAGGCCAATGGAAACATTAAAATACGTTCCACCCCCAAATTATCCACCTTAAATGGGCACCGCGCCAATCTTTCCATAGGGGAAACCACCTATTACGTGGTGACCAGTCAGAACTTCTTTGGCGCCCAGATTCCAACGGCGTCCGAAATCCGCAACTTTCTGCCCATAGACGCGCAATTGGCAGTGAGTATCAAACCCTTGGTTTCCGGGAATGGACAAGTGACCCTGGAAATCAATGTGATCCAATCCGATTTCAGCGGGGAGCGCATTGATGAGGATGCTCCTCCTGGGTTGACTTCAAGGGAATTTAGTTCCATTATCCGCATGCAAAACCAGGATTTGGCCATTTTGGGCGGCTTGGAGGAAAAAGTCAAAACCGATACGGGCAGTGGGGTGCCCTTTTTAGCTCGAATACCAATAATAAAGTGGCTTTTTAGCCAACGGAGTAGGGAAGACTCCAAACAGAAGTTGACCATTCTAATAAAACCAACCGTTATTTACTAGTGTTCGGCAACTTTCTTAAATATATACAAACGGGTTCCTCTTTTCAGGGATTGGAGGTATTTTCAACACCAGATCGTTCCCACCACTATGCCTTGATCTTGATAAGGAAAAAGAAGAATGAGCTCGTTATGGAACAGCAAATGGTCTATGAAGACTGGGAGACCATGGCCCGTTCATTGAAATCCAACTTGCCCCTATGCATTGCCTTTTCCCTTGAGGGAATCATCACCAAAAAAACCGATGCCGAAAAGAGGGTGGGAGGGGAAGCCCTGGTCAACCATATGTTCCCCAACATCAACTTTGACACCATTTTTTTTGAGACCTACCCCTTGCTTGAGGATACCCATATCTCCATCTCCAAAAAGAAAAGTGTACTGGAGCACTTGGAGAGACTGGAAAAGGTGAACATAAAACCCGTTTCCCTATTTTTAGGTTGTAGTGCCCTCTCCGCTATAGTCCCTTATATTACCAATTCCACGATCGGTACCAATACCTTTTCCTTGCGGATTGACCGGAGCACTAAAAAAATAGTATCCTTACAGGCCTCCGAGACCTCCGTGGATTTTGTGTATGAGCTGAACGGTCTGGCCATAAAATCCCAATTCTTAATGGCTTTTGGAGCCATTTTGGGCTATCTCTCACCCGTTGCAAAAAACTCCAATCTTTCTGGATTACTGAATTTGCTACGGACAGATTTCACCAACAAAAGACTGTTTTCCCTTTTAGTGCGATTTTCCCTATTCCTTATCCTAGGAGTTCTTATGGCCAATTTTCTGATATTCAACCATTATTTCAACAAGGTTCAGAAATTGCGGGAACTGACCAGTATCACGGAAAACAACCGGGAAATCTATCAAGGGCTTTTGGAAAAGGTAACCGCAAAGGAAGAACGCTTAAAGACCATTGTGTCCCATTCCAGTTCCAAAGTTTCGTATTATCTGGATGAATTGGCCTCCCGAATTCCCGGCACCATAAGATTGGAGCAACTGATTTACCAACCTTTGGCCACTCCGGTGCGTGAGACCAAACCCATACTATTGGAAAAGAATAAAATCAAGGTTATTGGAACTACACAAGACCATGTTTCCTTTTCCGGCTGGATTGAGGCTTTGGAGGAATTACCTTGGATCCATTCCATACAAACCGTAGATTTTGATTATGAGAAATCGAATCGGACCCGTTTTGGAATCGAAATTAGCTGTGATGAATAGTAAAAAACGTTTAATGGTAGCCCTGTTTGGCGTTGTAATGGCCTTGTTCCTTTGTTATAAATTGGCCATCTCCAGGACGATGCAACTCCACGAGGAATTCAAAACACTTAGGGAAGAAGCCGTGTTGGCCGATGAAATCCCCCAAAGGTTGGCGCGATTGGCCCGGAAGGAACAACAACTGGATTCTGCATTTGATCAAATGAACTTGGGTAATACTTCTGTGGAAAACAACCTGTTAAAGACCATTTCTTCCGAATCCAACGATCAATCTGTCCGCATTTCCGATTTTGAGGCCAAACATTCCATTATGGAAGACAACTTGGCCATAGATACCTACCGATTTACCCTGGAGGGGCCTTTTACGGATATTCTCAAGGTTTTGTATGTATTGGAACAGAAAGGGGGATTTGGAAAAACAGTACATGTGGACTTTTTTAAGGAAAGGAATTTCCGCACTAAAAAGGAAAGTCTTAGGGGTACTGTTTTTTTGCAACAGTTTAATTGAACTCATTGAAAAGTACTTCATTCAATCCAGTACGCTTTTGCTTTTTGAATTGATCGTACAAATACTTCCTTCCGTAATTGTTTTTGTCCCATCCCGAACATGGTGCTGTGACCCTGAAGTCATGACACTTGGGCTACTCACTACAATGGGCTTCACCTAATCAATAACTGAATAACCTCCCATGTATCGTGCCACAAACCCCTAAATTGCCGTAACCCTTCCCGTAAGGGTTAGTTTTTCGATCAGTACGGAACCTTGTTTTGCCCTACTATCGGAGGGTTGTGCCCCACCTACTGAAATTTGATACGCTCCAGGCCGTATCACTTTTTGCCCTTTGCCGTTTACTGCACTTAGTTGTTCTTTACTGATTTTGAATGTCAATGTTTTCCTTTCCCCAGGTTCAAATGATACCCTTTCAAAAGCGGCCAGGGTCCTGTGTGGATTCAACATATCCGCATTCGGATTTTGAACGTACAATTGAACAACCTCTTCGCCTTTGAGGTCCCCAGTATTCTCAATGGCGACCTTCACAGTGAAGTCCTGACCTGCTTCTACAGTTTCCGGTACTTCAAAGTCACTGTATGTAAAGGTGGTATAGCTTAAGCCATAGCCAAATTCATATAAGGGGAGACCCTTAAAATACCGATAGGTCTTACCGCTCATGGTGTAATCACTAAATGGCGGAATATCGTTGATATCCTTATAAAAGGTAATTGGTAAGCGTCCAGCCGGATTGTAATCCCCAAAAATAACATCGGCTATTGCGGTGCCACCTGCCTGTCCGGGATACCAGGCCTCAATGATTGCAGGGATATTTTCATTTTCCCAATTTATGGACAGTGCACTTCCATTCAATAGTACAAGAACGGTAGGCTTGTTCAACGCCCGTATTTTTTTCATCAATTGGGTCTGGGTTTTGGGGAGTTTGGTATGGACCCGATCCCCGCCGGAAAAACCATCTACCTTCACTTTCATCTCCTCACCTTCCAATAATGGACTGATTCCCATACACAAAACAACGGCGTCCGCTTCTTTTGCCATGGCCATGGCCTCTGCTTCCAAATTATCCTTTGGGGATTCCCATAACAAGCGCATAATGGAATGGTCCGTATTATTCTGGACACATTCGAATTTGATTTTATATTTTTTGCCCGCCTCCAAACGGACATATTCATAGATTTTTTTGGGATGATGTACAGCCTGTCGCTCCATTAGCAACACATCGTCCAAGAATAATTTCATGGATGAAAAGGCTTCTCCTCCCAATGCGTAGTTCCCCGTTTTGCCAACCGATAGTATTCCCGTCCAGCGAACCGAATACGCGTCGTAACTCATGTCATCAAAAGGAGGGGTGGTCCTCCAGGTAAAATCCACCGTTTTATCGACCCGTTTGTGTTTTGGGGTTCCAGTAAAGGCAATGTTGTCATAATACTCGGCTTGTAACCCTGCCGTTTTCAAAGAAGTATCCGTGAACAGCACGTTTTGTGGTATGGGCTCAAACACGGGCAGTCCCTCGGCCAGCTTGCAACCTACTGCATAGCTTACCTCGGCATTTGGCAGTTTCTGCCTAATCCCTTCCAACGGAGTAATGGGCTGGGTTGGGTAACCGTTGTAATTCCCCAACAAAACTTCCAGATCATCTGCATTGGAGCCGATGACCGCTATTTTCTTTATTTGGTTCTTATCCCATGGAAGTGTCCTGTTTTCATTTTTTAGGAGCACCATGGATTTATGCGCAGTCTCCAATGCCAAAAGCCTATGTTTTTCAGAATCGACAACATCATAAGGTATGCTTTCGTATTTGACCGCCCCTTCCGGTGCGAACAATCCCAGTTTCAAACGGGCAACCATCAAACGTTCCACGGAAATATCGAGCTCTTCCTCCGTAATGAGGCCACTTTTCACAGCTTCTACCAATGCAGGGTAGGAATTTCCACAATTTAGATCCGTTCCCGCTTTTACGGCCATGGCCGATGCCTCTTTTGCATCCGCACTGATCTCATGGGCCCCTTCCATAAAAAAATCGTGTATTGCCCCGCAATCGGAAACGATATACCCATCAAAGCCCCATTCGTCCCGTAGCAGACCATTTAACTCCTCACTTCCACAGCAAGGCTTACCGTGGTAACTGTTGTATGCGCACATAATGGAATGGACCTTGGCTTCCTTAACAACCTTTTCAAAATGGGGACTGTAGGTATTTAAAAAATCCTGTGGACTTGGTACGGCATTGAAACGATGTCTATCCACCTCGGGGCCGCTATGTACCGCAAAGTGTTTTGCCGTTGCCACCAGTTTCAAGTAATCGGGATCATCACCTTGTAGCCCCTTTATAAATCGGACTGCCAATTCTCCTGCCAGATAGGGATCTTCCCCATAGGTTTCCATGCCACGTCCCCAACGAGGGTCACGAAAGATATTGATATTGGGGGTCCAAAAGGTAAGTCCCTGATAAATTCCCCGTTTGCCACGTGATGCAAATTCATGGTGTTTTGCACGGGCCTCATCCGAAATTGCATTGGAAATCCTTGACATTTGATCCCTATCAAAGGTCGCTGCCAAACCAATTGCCTGTGGAAAAACGGTAGCCTTTCCAGCTCTGGCCACACCATGCAGACATTCGTTCCACCAATTGTATTCGGGAATATCCAGTCTGGCAATTGCCGGGGACTCGTGGTTCATTTGTGATACCTTTTCCTCTAAGGTCATGGCGGCCACCAGTTCCTTCGCCCTTTGTTCAAAATTGGGTGGAACACTGTTTTTTTGTCCGTTAAGGCCTTTTTTTGAATTGGTATCCGAACATCCGGCTACGATACAGAGGACCAATATGAGAAGCAGGGAAGTAGTGATGGATTTCATTGGATGTATTTTAATTCTGTTTATGGATTGGTAACATTGGCTATTGGTATCAAAAGTATTTATAGGACTTGTATCCGCAAAGACCATTTGTAGCAATATGTGTAAAAATTGATGCACTACCTAAATTTATGATTTAAGTCCGGATTTCCCCAAAGGGCCAGGACAGGGTTTGCCTGTTGAATAGGGCCAGTCCGTCATTGGATACCAGATTATTTCCATTGTCCCACCAGATACTGGCAAAGCCCCTTTCGGAAGCAAGTTGGGCGTAATAGGTGGCATGGGCAAGACGATCTTCCAGATTGTTTTGGTTACCGGATGCCCATTCCCCTAATACAACGGCTTTTCCGTTATCCGTGAACTTTGCCTTGATCCTATCCATTTCCGCTTCCAATTCGGCCCTATCCTCTGCGGTACCCCACGTACTGTCCGTACCTTCCAGAGTAAATGGAAAAGGAAAGTAGGAATGAAGGGAAATTATGGTGTGCGCATCATCGTTGGGAACTACCAAAGCATCCATGGCCAGGGGTATTGTGCTTGCCGCATAGGTGGAAATCATGATCTGCCTGGAGCTGTTGTTGCCACCGGTGGCCCGTATGGCATCCAAACTTACCTGATGGTATTGGTTCACCATATCCCTTCCCTCTGCCGTTCCCCCCGTCCATTCTTCGGGCGAACCTTCATAACGAGGTTCGTTCAAGGTTTCAAAAATGACATAATCGCTGTAATTTTTGAACCTATTTGCAATTTGGGACCATAATTTGGAAAGCCTGTCCTTCACTTCATCCCCCTTGTCATAGGTCGGAATGATCCATGGATCATCATGGTGTACATTGATGATTACATACATATTGTTCGCCCTTCCGTAATTGACCACCTCCTCAACCCTGTCCAGCCAACTTTTTTCAACGGTATAATTGGGAGCGAGCCCTTGGTGAAAACGCCAGGTAACGGGCACCCGCAATGTGGTAAACCCTCGGTTGGAGACTTCATCGATCATGGCCCTTGTGGTTACCGGATTTCCCCAAAAAGTTTCCACTGGGCCTTCAACATCCAGGCTGTTCCCCAAATTCCAGCCCGTTTTCATTTCTGCTACGATTTCGACAGCGGACAGATTTCGCATGACACCATCATCAAATTCACTGGCCATGCCAACTTCCTCGTCGGGACCTTCTTCCACGGGTTCTTCCTGAACGGTATCATCAGTGGGTATGATGGTCACACTTCCGGAATCCGAGCCGCAAGAAACCGTAAACAATAAAACAACTAGTAATGGGAAACACTTCATCCTGACAGCAATTTTTACACTCAAATTTAGTCAAAGAAGGATGTAATGGATAGTGGTGATGATGTAAATGCTAATAGAAATGTAGCATATAGCACCATTAATCTTCCAAAAGATACCCATATGGGAAATCCTTAAGGTCCAAATGCTGTTTTACAACTCGGTACCCCTGGTGAAGGGCGTAATCATATAATGCAATAGGCGAGCTTGTGGGCTATAGTGTAGGTTTTGAACTGAAATCGAAAACGGTCTCGTTTAAATATCGCATTCCCGGCAAAAGTACACTTGAAGGAAAATGGGGCTTATTCGGGGCGTCGGGAAAGTTTTGGGTTTCAAAACATATGGCCGGATACTTATCATAAGATGCCCCCTGGGCAAAATTCAAATTGGGGAATTGGGGAGGTGTATATATGACCATGGCGGGTTGATTCGTGAAGATTTTCATATATATTCCACTGTCCCTTGACCACATTGATGCAGCCAAGAGCGTCTTGGAGCGTACAAAGGTATCATCAAGTCCGGCAAACCCCTGTTTCCCAATTTTTGACATGGTCCTATAGTCATACCGGGTATCCTTTACAGGTGCTATTTTTCCCGTGGGCAGCAGGGAAGGATCGACAATCAGATACTTTTCGCTATGGATCCGCAGGAGATGGTTCAATACGGAACCATGACCGTTCAAATTAAAATAGGAATGATGGGTCAAATTCAGTACCGTAGGCCTGTCCGTGGTTGCGGAATAGGTGATTTTTACGGCATTCGTTTCCAACAATTGGTATTTCACCTCAACATCCACTTCCCCCGGATAATTCCCTTCCATATGTTTGCTGTGGTAGCTAAGTATGGCAAAGGGATTTGCCCTATGGCTAACCTTTTCAAAAACCCATGTCCTTTTGTCAAAACCTTGTTTGCCACCATGCAGATGCACTCCATCCCTTTCATCCAACTGATAAACATGGTCTTCGAGGACAAAGGTCCCGTTTGAAATTCTCCCGGCATACCTTCCGATGGAGGCTCCCAAAAAAAGATTGTGCCTCTGATAGCTTTCCTGGGCATATACATCGGGGGATTGTAATCCTGCGACCACGTTTACCTGTCTGTTTTCAAGAGTTGGAACCTTTAGGGATATTAGGGTTGCTCCGTAATTGGAGATTTCCATCTCCATTCCTTTTTTGTTTTTTAGTTTAACGAATTCAACCCCCATTTTTAGTGTTGTGTAATTTTATCAAAAAGGTCGGATAAAGAATACATACCACCAAAATTTAGGGTATTCTGCGACCTTTTTTTTGAGATTGTGTCCTCCCATACCATTTGTAGCACATTTACCGGGACCAATGTTCCAAAAATCTTCTCCTTGCGCAACAATCCGGAGATATGCTTAAATTACCGAAAAACCGATAGTATGTTGCATCATTCCTAAAAAATAACGTCTACAACTTAGAGCCTGTTTGGGAATTTGTCAATTGTTTTCTTATGCCCCTTTTTGCACGGCACATTGTTAAAATTTTAGTCCATAACTATGGCTATGCACAAAAATTTTGCCTCGTTCCGCACAAAAATGGCCTATAACAATTCCAATCACAAATTCCCAAACAGGCTCTTAGACTGGGTTTGTTTTATTGTAACGTCGGTTCGATATGGGAAATCATGTAGGCTAAGATGTCAATAGCTATATGTGCTGTTACTTCGAGCGCAGTCGAGAAGCCTTAAGTCGAGTACTTTGATGAGGTCTCGACTGCGCTCGACCTGACAAAAAAGCAAATTGTTGAAAATTAAAACTAAAACCAAATTGTTACTTCGAACTCATGCTAATTAACTGATGATATGCGTAACGAAATCAACAAACTATATGACCCGTTATTGGGATATGTGAAGAAAAGGGTGGATAACATCATGGATGCCGAAGACCTGACCCAGGAGATTTTCCTAAAACTTTCCAGGAGCAATTGGGAAACCGTGGAGAATTTAAAAAGTTGGATGTACCGAATAGCAAAAAATACCATTATCGATTACTACCGCGCCAAGAAAAGGAAACTGGAGGTTTTGGAAAATGATTTCTCGAATGAGTCCCAGGATGACGAAAATGTAATTGAAGAACTTAGCCAATGCATAGTGCCTTTTGTGGAGCGGCTCCCAGAAGAATACAGAACACTGTTGAGGTTATCGGAATTGGAAAATATCCCCCAGAAAAAAATTTCGGAGCAAATGAACATGAACTATGTCACGGTTCGTTCCAAGATACAACGTGGAAGAAAAAAGCTCAGGCAGATGTTTGCGGAATGCTGCCATATCTCATCGGCAGGTAGGGGAACCATTATTTGCCATCAAAAACCCAATGACTGTTGTGGGGATTAGCTAAGGGTTAGCTTTGGAAAATTCAATTTTTCACTGGCTCTTTTCCATGGAATGACCAAAAAACGTATTACTCAGCCCTGAACGTTTTCACTAGAATCCGCTCCACGATTTTTTTGGCGGTGGTCAGCCTTTTCAGATCTGGATAAATGGATCCCGTTTGACCGGAATGGTGACCATGACCCAGCAAGTCCATTAGATAGTAGGTTCTTTCAGGATTGCCTAAATCGATTACGGCTTCATAGATTACGGAGGGTTGACCTAGTTGACCCGTTCCATTGTGATAAATTTCATCTTCGGGAAAATCAAATTCGGAGTAGAATTCATTGTCATCAAATGCCACGTTGATCTCCAAGCGCAAACGCACCCTGTTTGGAGTGCCCCCAAAAGACGTCCTTAGACGGAAACTACTTGATATTGTAGCCCCTGAAACGGCATCTGGCAATGGGTTTTCGGGACTGGGGGCATAAAGGCCATCTGCCTGTTGCACACCTCGCCCAGGGGACCATACAGGGAGTGCATCAACTCTTCTATACTCTTGTGATTGGCGTTGTTGGGTATCAAAACTTTTAAAGTTTTCCTTTGTTCGTCCACCGAAGAAGGTTCCCTTGGCAGTAGCATGCGTCACATAAAGCGAAGTGAGGTATTCGCCTTCCATGGTCTCCAACCAAATGGCCATTTGGGGATGCCAGTAGTGCTCCCCGGCGACCAATTCAATTTCCAACTGGTTGGGACTTCCCAAATTCTTTTTGATGGCCATAAAGCTATTGTTTTCCACGTCCTTTTTCTGGTTTGCCCTTAAGCTTGTTCCAAGGTCCATAAGACTTGATACGGGTTCGGAATCGGTAATTGCCAAAGTCAATAGGAGTAGAAACATAAACCCTGGAAAAATAAAATGGGAATTCAACCCTTTTTTCAAGAAGTAGCTTCTCAGGCTATTCCAATTGGTTTTAATATGGAAAAAAGCACCTACGAGAAAAAGAAAACCAAAGAGGGTATGGGTAGCTGCTATTCCCTTTTTGTAATCATAGAAATAGAACAAAACCCCTGTAATGGACAGTACTGCGAAACAAAAGGCCAGGCTTGTACTGATCAATTTCCTTTTCATGTTTGAAATGGGTTTCAATTGAACAAAAGAGCCTTATAATGCCTTCTCTAAAATTGAAAGTTTTGCCCTTAGGGCCGTGACCTGTTTTGCTTTGTTCGTGGGGAATTCGTTATCCGGAAATTGTGCATTTAATTTTTGGATCAGTTCCTTTTCAATGATTTCAATCTCATTTTTAATAATCCGTAGGCTTTGGTCATCCGTTTCTCCAACAATATCATGTATGTCATACGATCGTGGGTTGAAATTGATGGTGCCATGCTTCTCCATTTTTGATTTCAACGCGATCAGGCTAAGCCTTAGATCGGATATGACCTTTGCTTCACCAAACTTGGTTTTTGCCCCCCGGCATGCCGAGGGCGTACAGCCGGAGTTGGCACTTGTAACCGAATTGCCCTGGCCTTCAGCGACCTGGCTCGCTTCTTCCTTTGACATGGTTTCACAGGATTGGGAAAATGTATCCTGAATTCCCAGAAATAGCGCCATAACCCCCATAATGGTAAAATGATGCTTCATGATATGAATTTTAAATTTCGCTTTTGAGGACGTGCAGTTACACAAAATGATGCGCTATAGGAAAAAGAAAAGGAAGTGGTCCCCAATCCATTTTGACCTGTTTCAATAGCGTTCAACCGGTAATGATCCGGGCAAAAAGTTGACCAAAAGTTTAACCATTTGGTCAAAATAATTACGTGCTTCAAATTTATTCTTCATTTTTGCATACCAAGAACGTAAGGATTATGGACAGCAGGAAAAACACGGAAATGGAAATCTTAAGGGCGGCAAAGAAGATTTTCATCCAACATGGATATGCCGGGGCACGGATGCAGGCCATTGCCGATGAGGCAAAAATCAACAAAGCCATGTTGCACTATTATTACCGTAGTAAGGATGCACTTTTTGAAAAGATCATGGATGGGGCCGTGGACCTGATGTCGAAACAACTCACGAATGCCCTTTCTGGAGATGCACCGGTCATGGAAAAAGTGGAAAAAATGGTGTCTAACTATACCGACACCATTATCAAAAATCCGTACATCCCAATTTTTATTTTGAACGAGATAGCCCGGAACCAAATGAATTTCCAAAATAAACTGCTGCAAAAACTGGAACAAAACAACATATTTCAAAACTTTCTCCTACAGGTATTGGAAGAACAGCAAAAAGGCATCCTACGATCGATTCCGGTGCCCCATTTTATGATTACCATCATGTCGTTGATCGTCTTTCCCCATATTGCCAAACCGGTATTTCTTAAGATTTTTGAAGTGACCGATACAGCGTATATGCATATGATGGAGGAACGCAAACAGCTTGTGATGGATTTCCTTGAAAAGAGCTTTGTGCCATAATTTTTTGTTAATTATTAACCAAGTGGTTAAAATGTTTGGTTGATTCCGGGATTTGTTCGTACACTTGCATTAACCAAATGGTTAACCGCAAATATCAATGAAGAAGCTGACCCTCCTATTCCCCATACTTTTTTTAAGTGGTCTTCATGCCCAGATTACCCCTTCCACCATAGCATTGGAAGAATTGTACAAGGCGGCCCATACCAATTATCCATTGGTAAAGGATGCCACCCTTATTGACAAAATTGAAGCGGTTGGTCTGGCGGTAATCTCCAAAAATGCATTGCCCAAAATCAGTATAGAGGGAAGGGGACAGGTCCAAAGCGAGAACATTGAGCTCAATTTGGGAACCATGGCCATTCAGGCTCCCCTGGAGACCTGGAATACCGCGTTGAACATCGATTACAATCTGTATGATGGCGGAACGACCAAGGCCCAAAAAAAGATTGAAACGGCCTCTGCGAGCGTGAACAGAAATTCTTTGGAAGTCCAGTTACGAACCCTAAAAGATCAGGTCAACACCCTGCTATTTGCCATATTACTCTCCAGAAAACAACAATTGATCTTTGAGAACTCAAAAGAGGATTTGGAATCCAATATCGGAACAATGCAGGCAGCCTATGAAAATGGCACTGCACTGGAAAGTGAGGTCGCCAAACTCAAGGTGCGCCAACTTGAGCTTGTTTCGGACATCGTTTCCATCGATAGGGACATGGCGACTTATTTTTTATTACTGGAGCAGTTAACTGGCAAGACGTTTCCTAGGGATGTGCAATTTGAAGTACCCGGTTTGTTTACACCCGATACCCGTACTGTGGACAGGCCTGAAAACCAGTTGTTTGATAGTCAAAAATCTTTTTATGCCGCCCAGGAAGCGTCCATTGCCGCCAGTACCCTTCCCAAGATTTCCCTTTTTGCCCAAGGCGGTATTGGCAATCCCAACCCCTTGAATTTTTCCGATCTAAGCACTACTACCTACGCTTTGGGCGGTGTTAAACTCAACTGGAATTTTATCGATTTTGGCAAGGGAAAAAAGGAACGGCAACGCCTACAACTCCAACAAGAACAAGTTGAAGTGGACCGCGAACTGTTTCTCTTTGATATTGAAAGTAAGTCCAGGGAATATCAGGAAAGGATAAAGGCAACCCAACAGCAAATCTCGAACAATAGCGGTATTGTGGACCTCCAAAGAAATATCCTTGCGCAAACCAGGGTCCAACTGGATAATGGGGTCATCAATGCCACGGACTATGTCACCCAGTTGAATGCCACCCTTAATTCGGAACAAGAGTTGGAATTCAATAAAACACAGCTCCAACAACTGCAAATTGAATATTTAACCCTTTTAGGACAACTATAACATGAAATTTATGAAATCATACTTCCCTATCGCATTACTTCTGCTGGGTTTGATGTCCTGCAATGATAATGGCAAGGCCGATGCGTACGGAAATTTTGAAGCGACCACCGTAATGGTGAGCGCCAAAGGCAGTGGGGAACTCCTTAAATTTGATATAAAGGAAGGGCAGCAAGTAGCGGCTTCGGCCGTCGTGGGACTCATTGACACCGTTCAACTTCATCTGGAACGCTTAAAGCTCAAGGCCCAATTGAATGCATTGGACCTAAAGGTACAGGAAGCAGCGCCCGAAGTAGCGGTCCTTTTGGAGGACAGAAGCAATCTGATCAGGGAAAGGGACCGAACCCTGCGATTGTTTGAACAGAAAGCGGCTACCCAACAGCAACTTGACGATTACAACGGAAGGGTCGATTTGATCGATCAACGTATTCGAACCACCCAACGCAACATCGGCATTGCCAATAGGGCGATCCTGTCCGAACGAAAACCCCTGGAAGCGCAAATTGCATTGATCGATCAACAGATTAGGGACCATACCGTAATTAACCCCATTTCGGGAACAATCCTCACAAAATTTGCCGAGGAACATGAACTGGTAGGCCATGGCACACCACTTTTTAAAGTAGCCAATCTCGATGATATAAAATTGAAAGCCTACACCAGTGCAACACTACTTCAGAACGTGGTTCTGGGGGATGAGGTAAGGGTTCGTATCGATAAAGGAGAGGATGATTACAGGGAATTGATCGGTTCGGTCACCTGGATAGCGGATGAAGCAGAATTTACCCCAAAGACCATAGAGACCAAAGAGGAACGGGTGAACCTGGTTTATGGGCTGGAGGTAACGGTGGTCAATGACGGTACCCTAAAAATTGGAATGCCGGGAGAAGTACTCTTTAATCCAGCCCCTGAAGAATGAAAGCCATAAGTATTCAAAATATCAGTAAATGGTATAAGGACACCAAGGCTTTGGACCAGGTAAGCCTGGATGTTGGGCGTGGGCAGCTTTTTGGACTTATTGGCCCCGATGGGGCAGGGAAATCGACCCTTTTCCGTATCCTCACCACCCTTCTTTTGGCAGATGAAGGAGAAGCTTTTGTAGATGGGCTCCATATCGAAAAGGACTATCGGGAAATTCGAAAAAGGGTGGGCTATATGCCCGGACGATTTTCATTGTACCAAGATTTGAGCGTTGAAGAAAACCTGTCCTTCTTTGCTACCATATTTGGCACGACAATCGATGAAAACTATGACCTAATCAAAGACATCTACGTGCAGATAGAACCCTTTAAAAAAAGGCTTGCCGGAAAGCTGTCCGGAGGGATGAAACAAAAACTGGCACTGTCCTGTGCTTTGATCCATAAACCCTCGGTCCTTTTCCTGGATGAACCCACAACGGGGGTGGATGCCGTTAGCCGAAAAGAGTTTTG
This sequence comes from Muricauda sp. SCSIO 64092, assembly GCF_023016285.1. Taxonomy (GTDB): domain Bacteria; phylum Bacteroidota; class Bacteroidia; order Flavobacteriales; family Flavobacteriaceae; genus Croceivirga. The sequence continues at coordinate 1,763,903 of NZ_CP095413.1, read as the reverse complement.
GGATATGCTCAAAAGTCTGAAAGAAAAGAACATTGCCATTTTGGTAAGCACGCCCTATATGGACGAAGCTACCTTATGTGACAAAATTGCGCTCATTCAAGAGGGCAAAATCCTTAAGATAGATGAACCTGAAGCAATGATGGGGCAATTTGAGCGGCCCTTGTTTGCCGTAAAAACCAATAGTACCTATCAGTTGCTCAAACATTTAAGGCTACAGTCCTTTACCCATAGCGTGCTGCCTTTTGGGGAATGCCTGCATCTCATCACCACCGAAGCCTTATCTCCCGAAAGCATTCAGGGAAAATTAAGACTACAGGGATTTATTGATGTAGAGGTGTCGAAAATAAGGGCGGGCATTGAAGATGTTTTTCTGGACCTATCCCATAAAGCAGGAAAGCATGCGTAACACCAAGGTCATACAGGTAGCCGGGCTCACCAAACAATTTGGGGATTTTGTGGCCGTTGACCATATTTCCTTTGAGGTGGAAAAAGGGGAAATCTTTGGGTTTTTGGGAGCCAATGGAGCAGGAAAGACCACGGCAATGCGAATGCTGACAGGGCTTAGCAAACCTTCTTCAGGGAAAGGAAAAGTAGCCGGGTTCGATGTTTTAAAAGAGTCGGAACGCATTAAGGAACGCATAGGGTACATGTCCCAAAAATTCAGTTTGTACGAAGATTTGACGGTAAAGGAGAACATTCGTTTTTATGGAGGCATCTATGGGCTCTCCAGGAACCAAATCGGAACCAAGACGTCACAAATCCTGGAGGAGTTGCAGCTTAGCGAAGTAGGTGCCAAACCGGTAAGATCCTTACCATTGGGTTGGAAACAACGACTGGCGTTCGCGGTTTCCATGGTACATGAGCCTGAAATTGTCTTTTTGGATGAACCCACGGGCGGTGTGGACCCCAATGTAAGAAGGCAGTTTTGGGAAGCGATTTACCAGGCAGCGGAATTGGGAAGGACCATTTTTGTGACCACCCATTATATGGATGAGGCGGAATACTGCGATCGCATATCCATTATGGTTTCCGGCACGATCAAAGCGTTGGATTCACCGGAAAATCTTAAACAACAATTTAAGGCCAGTTCCATGGACGAAGTATTCCTAAAGCTGGCCCGTTAACCTTAATCGTATATATCGTGAAAAAAATTGCTTTTATTTTAGTTGTGGTCGCGCTCATGGGTTTTGAATCCGGGGACAAAAGCGCGGATCCCAAAGGAAATCTTACAGTTACCGTTACCGGAATCAAAGCATCAAAGGGACAGATTGTCTTTATGCTTTTTAATGGGGCCGATGGGTTTCCCAAAGAAGTCGACAAGGCGTTCAAAAAGGCCTATGTCAAAACATTTGATGACACGGCCACCGCTACCTTTCCCCAGTTGCCTTTTGGGGAATATGCCATTTCCGTATTTCATGACCAAAACATGGATGGGGAAATCAAGACCAATTTTATGGGCATGCCCAAAGAACCCGTGGGCGCTTCCAATCTTACCAAAATGGGGAAGCCCAGCTTTAAAAAATGTGTTTTTAAGGTCAATGAAGGGGAAGTGGCACTTCAACTAAAATTCATTCTTTAAAAGACAGATCGTGTTCAAGGTGTTCATGGCATTTGTTCGGAAGGAGTTCTATCATATTTTACGTGATAAGCGTACGCTTTTGATTCTTTTTGGGATGCCATTGGCACAGGTCCTCATTTTTGGGTATGCCGTTACCAATGAGTTCAAAGATGCCAGGATTGATGTTTTGGACTATGCCAAGGATGAAACCAGTGAACAGTACATCAACCATTTACAAAGTTCGGGCAACTTTATTGTGCGAAAGGTGCTGGCCTCCCAAAAGGACATGGAGGCTGGTATGAAGGCGGGCAAAACAAAACTTGTGGTCTCCATCCCAGAAAATTTTTCCGAGGACTTTTATGCCGGAAGCCCCACGCAGATTCAGGTCATTACCGATGGGTCGGATCCCAATAATGCCAATACCTTGGTACAATATCTTACGGAAATGACCAGGAGTTTTCAACAGATGAAGCGAAACGAATCCCCCAACCCCTATTCCATTCATGTGGCCAGTCGTATGCTGTATAACCCCCAACTGGCGAGTGCCTATAATTTTGTGCCGGGAACCATTGCCCTAATTCTTTTGATCATATGTGCCATGCTTACCTCCTTGACCATCGCCAAAGAGAAAGAAATAGGGACCATGGAGATTTTGTTGGTCTCCCCACTTTCCCCTTTATTGATCATCCTGGGAAAGGTGGCGCCTTATGCCCTGTTGTCCTTTGGCAATGCGGTTATCGTTATTCTTATCGGCTTCTTTGTTTTTGACGTTCCTGTTCTGGGAAGCACAGTATTGCTCTTGGGTATGTGTTTCCTGTATGTGTTTACGGCCTTGAGCCTGGGCATCTTTATTTCGACCACGGTCAAAACCCAACAGGAAGCCATGATGAAGTCCTTGATGGGATTGATGATGCCTTCCATGTTACTTTCGGGATTCATTTTTCCCTTGGCCAGCATGCCCGTAGTGCTTGAATACATTGGGAAAATAATTCCGGCTACTTATTTCATTCGGATTTTGAAAGGGGTAATGCTTCGGGGTGTGGGCCTTAATTTCATCCTTTTTGAGGTGGGCGTGCTCTTAATGATGACCTTGGGCTTTCTCCTGTTGTCCTGGCGGAATTTTAAAATTAGGCTCGAGTAAATATAAACCTGGGAAGCATGAGACGATTACGATTTTTGATACAGAAGGAATTCATCCAAATTTTTAGGAACAAGGCCTTGTTGCCCATGATGACCTTATTGCCCATCATTCAGCTTATTATTTTGTCCAATGCAGCATCCAACGAAGTCAAGGATGTTCGGATTGCGGTCGTTGACCATGACCAAAGTGAACTTTCAAGGGCGCTGTCAAACAAAATTGTGGCCAATGATAGGTTTTCCTTACTAGCGGCCCCTTTCAACAAAAAAGAGGCTTTGGATCTTATGCAGTTGGACGAGGTGGATATTGTACTTGAGGTACCCCATGATTTCGAAAAACAGCTCTATCGCGGGGAAGCACCACAATTACAGACCCTGGTAAACGCGATCAATGGACAGCAGGCCACTGTGGGCTCTGGGTACCTTAACGGCATTATCGGTTCGCTGAACAAGGAAATAAGACGCAATGAACCATTGTTTTTTTCAGGTCTTCCCAAGCATAATGAACCTGTGGTGGTTACCTCAAACAACTGGTACAATCCAGAATTGGACTATCCCCATTTTATGGCACCCGGAATTTTGGCAGAACTCACGGCACTACTGACCATAGTCCTAACGGCAATGAATACGGTTCGCGAACGGGAGATCGGCACCATTGAACAGATCAATGTGACCCCCATCAAAAAATGGGAATTCATTTTAGGGAAATTGGTTCCCTTTCTATGCCTCGGACTCGTTCTTTTAACGGTGGGCCTAATTGCCAGCAAACTCATTTTTGATATTCCCATACGAGGAAATATTGGACTTATTTTTGCTTATGCCGTGGTCAATCTTATCTGCGTATTGGGTTTTGGACTGTTGATTTCCAATTTCGCCGAAACCCAACAACAAGCCATTTTTGTTGCCTTTTTCTTCGTTTTGATCTTTGTGCTCATGTGCGGTCTTTTTACGCCAATCGATAGTATGCCCAAATGGGCGCAATATGCTACCATTCCAAACCCATTGGCACATTTTATTTCCGTTTCGCGAAAAGTTTTGCTGAAAGGAAGTGGGTTGGCCGATATTAAAATGGAGTTTGTGTACACTATTATTTTGGCATTACTTTTTAATGCGGCGGCCGTATGGAGCTACAAAAAGCAGGAATAGTCCTTGGGCTTTTATTGCCTTTGATTGCCGTATTTCCCATCAAGGCCCAAAATGAAGGGATTGCTTTGGACAGCTCCAACTACAAAAAATACATTCGAAGTCTACCAGCATTTACCATGTACGGGGACAATTACTTTGTGACCGGTACTTCGATCAATGAAAAGGTCTCTTCACAAACCAGTGATGCGAAGTTCGAAATAGGATTTAAACAACGTCTGACCAATGTGGATTTACCCTGGGCCGTTTTTCCCTTTATCACCTATCGCCAAAAATCGTTTTGGGATATTTATCAAGAATCGTTTCCTTTTCGGGAAACCAATTACAATCCTGCACTTGGAGTAGCCAAGCTTTTTGTTGATGACAAAGGCATCAAATCCGGTCTTTGGTTTGCCTTTGAGCACGAGTCCAATGGCCGTGATGGGGAGAATTCCCGCAGTTGGAACTTTTTTTCACTTCAATATTTCAAGCCCCTTGGTCCGTATTGGCAATTTCGTGCAAAGGCATGGATACCTGTCGGGGATTTAAGTGGTAATGAAGACATTACCTCCTTTCGGGGCTTTTTTACTTTTGGGGCCACCTATAATCCAACAACAAACTTTTTTTTGGACATCGACATACAGCCTGCATATGACAATACACTAACTGGTTTTGTAAAAGCCGGTTTAAGTTTTAAGGTTTCAAAAAACAGCAATCAATTTATATACCTGCAATATTTTGGGGGATACTCGGAAGACTTAATTGATTACAACCGATATGTGAGCAATTTGCGAATCGGAATTGCCTTTAAGGATGTACTATTGAACTTTAGGAACCGATACAACTAAGTGTTGGGAAAGAATCGGATTCCGGCGAGGTTTTGCGAACACTATGCCACACGAAAGAAATCATTACCGAATTTTTGGGTCACGCACCACGGGATAATCGAATGTAGCGCATAACATGGATTGTATTTGTGCTGGGTTGTAAGACCAAAAACAATACCCCTTCGTGTTGTTCAATACCATGATAAAGAGTTTTTCTATAATCGTATTTCGACCACTTATTTTTTCTATAACCCACTTGTGCATTGGTCTTTGTTCTTCTTTAGGCCTTCCATTAGTTTTGGGCCGTTCAGTCTTAGGAATGCCACATTCTTTTAAGCGTTTACATTTTCATTTTCAGGTTGTTCTACTATTGGTTCTACAATTGCGGAACAAATTTTCCAGATTGAACCGTAGAGTTAGTTAGTGGAGGGTTCGTGCACCATTGGCCAATACAATGGTCGGAACCCTCCTATTACTAAATTCATCAGCTACAAATGACTTGCACGTATCTTTTCAGCAAACCGTTTTTGTCTTGGTCTTTGCACCGTTACCGACCCCACGTTTAGTTTGTAGTTCCAGTTTCAGGATCATTGGGATCCTGACTGGAACACACTAAACCAAGTAAGTTTGGGAAGTAGGGTAAAACAAGGGGTAGGCAATCTTTATGGGTCCACTTATTACTTTTGATGTCCATTTATTACCGTTCTTTTTTTTGGGAGCGCGGATTTATCCATTTTACATACGGTACCAATATATTTTGTTATACTATGAATGGTAAAAACAACTAAAAACTGCAACTGGACCTATACAGGGAACTGTTGGTAATACGTGTAAAAATGAAAACAACCTATAGCTGTTTTTTGGCAAGTATGGTTTTTACCTTGCTGATTGTTGGATGTAAAAACGATGCCACCCGAAAAGGACAGGCAGTAACAACAACCGATTTCCAGGTATTGGTCGTTGAACAAGGCGGGGACCAGGTAAAACTATTCCATAGCGATGGCCGTTTACTAGACAGCATTCAAGTAGGTTTCAATCCCCATGAAATTGAATTTGATAGTAGTACCCAAAGGGTCTACGTCAGCAATTTTGGAGTGGAGGATTATGATACTACCATCGGAATTCCCGGTACCACCTTGTCCGTATTCGACTTAAAAGATCTATCCAATGTCCAGTACTGGCCTACCTATCGTACCCATGGAAAGGTGCCGGATACCTGCAAGGCCCCCCATGGCCTTAAATTAAGGCCCCCAACAAAAAAGGAATTGTTCGTCAATCTGGAATATGGGGACTCCATGATGGTCTATGATGCCCAAAAAGGCGGGATAAAACGTAGCTTTCCCCTGGCCAAAGGGGTCCACAATTTTGAGTTTTCTTCCTCTGGAGATCGCATTTGGTCGTTGGCCGGGGCAAATGGCGTTTATACCTATAATGCGGTTACCGGCGAGGAATTGGATCATTTTCCTACGGCAACACCGGTTCGGGGAATGACCTTTACTTCAGATCGACAACAGTTGATCTTGAGTTGCCTGAATGAAATTTACATGATCAGCACCGCGGATCTGAGCATCCAAAAACACTTTACGGATTTAGGGGTCAAACAAATCATTTATTCCTGTTTAAGTCCGGATGAACGGCTTTTATTGGCGCCATGCCCTTATGATGGCCTGGTTTTGGCCCTAGATTTGGAAACGGGTGAAATCCTGGAACGGATAGCCACCGGCAAAGCACCCATCTATGTCCGGATTGCCCCCAATGGTACCCAAGCCTTTGTGTCGAATGCCCTGGACAACCATATGAGCATCATTGAACTATCGGATTTCAATGTTCGCCCATTTGGGAAGGTGTATAAACCCAATGGGTTTTTGTTTTTAAAACCCTCCCAAGGGCAAGCTGTAGAGTGATGGAAGGTCGCTAAAGGTCACTGACCAATCGGGTTTTGATGAAGGAAACTGTTCAAATAAAATGGTCATAGGATTTTACGACCATGCATAATTATGTACAACAGCAGGGAATACAGTATAAACACCATTGAATACCATGAAAATAGCAATTATAGGAACGGGGGGAGTAGGGGGGTATTTTGGGGCCAAATTGGCCCAGGCCGGATATAACGTGACATTTGTAGCACGGGGAGCGCACTTAAAAGCGATGCAAAACAAGGGATTGCACATTAAAAGCATACTGGGCGATTTTCGTTTGGATACCGTTCAGGCCACGGATACAATAACCGAGCTGGACAGACCCGATGTCATATTGATCGGTGTTAAATCCTGGCAGATCAGAGAAATCCGGGAGGATATCAGCAAAATCCTAAAAAAGGACAGTATGATCATTCCCTTGCAAAATGGGGTATTTATAGCGGAGGAGCTGTCAGAAAAAATAAATAGAGGCAACATCCTGGGGGGACTATGTCGGATAATTAGTGAAATCGAATCCCCGGGGGTGATTCGCCATTCGGGTGTTACGCCAATAATTATATTTGGGGAACTCAATAACGCCAAAACGGACCGGGTTTTTAGGGTGCAGGAGCTATTTAGAACAGCGGGGATAGCCTCGGAAATAGCTGAAGATATCGAAGCCGATCTCTGGAAAAAATTCATCACCATCTGTTTAAGTGGATTATTGGTCGTATCCAACTCCACCTACGGAGAATTAAGGGAGCTAAGGGGAACTCGACAGCTTATGATCGATTTGCTCACGGAGATATTCCTGTTGTCCCAAAAAATGGGGGTACACATTGAAGCGGATTTTGTGGACAAAACGGTGGCTTTTGTGGATACCTATCCCTATGATGCCACATCCTCATTAACCCGGGATGTTTGGGATAAAAAACCTTCGGAGATTGAATACCAAAACGGGACTGTGGTCGGGTTGGGCGAAAAATATGGCATTGCGACACCGGTCAATGCCTTTGTGTACCATTGCATTTTACCCAGCGAACTAAGGGCACGGGGGCAACGATATGAGGCTTTTATACCCAACAATGTATCTATAAAATAGGTATAATCATGGTATTGTCCCGCTTTCCAGTGTTCCGGTCCCATAAGTTTAAAGCCCGCAATCGCCTACTTTGCATGTACGATACGTTATCAAAGGATTCGTCAATTTCAATGGGCGATTGGAACAAAACTATTGCAATGAAAATCAATAGGTGGGTCTATTCCTGAATATCCTAAACAATACGTGAAGGGAGTTCAGGATTCTTAGGCTTTGCTGGAATCGCCAGGAAAATGGGCATTACCGTACACTATGTTTTCAAATCCAAATAGCAGGAACAATAGGGTAGCCGACTGCTTACCAAGTTTTTCCTGCAACCTTTTAAAGGCCCTATTTATATGTCCTTCAACAGTTTTGATCGATATTTTGAGATACTCCGAGATTTCAGTATGGGTAAGACCGTCCTTTTTGTTGAGCAGAAATATCCGTTTACATTTTGGGGGGAGGTTATTGATTTCCTTTTCAATTAACTTTATCAACTCACTAAAATCCCCTCGATCGTCCTCCACCACTAGGTCAATGGCCTCAAAGTATTTTTTCTCAAGATAGACAATGGGCTTGTTTTTTCGATACTGGTCTATGAAACTGTTGTAAACCGACCTGTATAGATAGTGTTTGAGGGAAAGTTTGGAATTGATGTTCCTTCGCTTCATCCAGATGTCCGCAAAAACATTTTGAACAATATCCTCGGCAATACCATAATCTTGTGTAAGGGTATAGGCGTAAGTGCAAAGGTTGACGTAATAAGCATCCACCAAAGCGTTGTAAGAGGTCAAATCACCTGATTTTAGTTTTTCTGCCATAATGGCGTCTGCCTTTGAATCTGAAATGGGCATAAAAAACAGTTGGATACGACCAAATCTAAAAAAAATATGGGAACAAAGGAGAAATAATTGTATTTCTTGGGTTTTAAACCACTTTCAACGGGAGGTTGGAATCCATCTTCAAAAATCGAACAAAACAATAAAACATTAATTGATGCCTGTTTAGTGACATAATGGTATTTCTCTTGTTATTCCGAATTTACTTCAAACCCCTATTCTGTTGAACGGTAATTCCTTATGATGCGAACCTGAAACCAGTTCAGATGGACATAACGTTTTATGTGCAACTACGGATGTTCAAAAGCTTTATGGACCAATTTCTTTTATTGTTTTGATAAAAAGTCAAAAAAAAAGTCAAAAAAAAAGTTAAAAAAATAGAGGGTTGTCAAATTATCATCCGTATTAATTGTTAAGATGACAATATGAAAGAGACCGAAAGATTTAGAAAATTGATCACCAAATTCCTTGGAAGGGAGGCAAACGCCGAAGAGTTGGATCATCTTGAGACCTATTTAAAAGGGGATCAAAACCTATCTGTGTTCAATGGATTTGTAAGGGCACAGTTTTTAATTTCACTCTATATGGGGGAGTACGATTTGGAGAATGCAAAAAAATCGATAGCGGAAAAGGTTAGGGTTACCAATAGAAAAAGAAAGCTGACCAATATAGGCAAGGTCACTTCCATCCTGGTGTTTACATCCATGGTGGTTTTTTTAGGTCTGTTCGTTGGTCGGCAAAAGACCGTCGAGACAAAAATACCGGTAGAAATTGGTAAGTACAAGGCCATACTTACCTTAGAAAACGGTGACCAAATGGTGCTTGAAAAGGACAGGACCTATAACAATGGAAGACTTACCAGTGACGGCAGGTCCATCACCTATGCCAAAAGCAATACCAACGGATTAGGGGATGAAAAATCCCATTTCCATTTTCTTACCATTCCTAGGGGAGGTAGGTTTTTTGTGGAGTTGTCCGATGGCACCAAGGTATGGCTAAACTCAGATTCCAAGATTAAATACCCGGTACGGTTTGAAAGGTCCAAGCCCAGGGTTGTGGAGCTTTTGTATGGCGAGGCCTATTTTGAAGTTTCACCGGGCGCGCAAAACGGTGGGGTAGCTTTTGATGTGCTGACCAGAAACCAAAATATTCGTGTACTGGGCACAAAGTTCAACGTAAAGGCCTACAATAATGAGAATACCGTGGCAACGACACTTGTTGAGGGAAGTGTGGCCGTTGCAAATGGCGGCGAGCTAAAAATTCTTAAGCCCAATGATCAGTCACTTGTCCATGACGGGGCCGAGCAAATTGAAATACTGCAGGTAGATGCGATACGCGAGGTTTCTTGGGTGAACAATTTATTTGTTTTTGAGGAAGAAAGCTTGGAGGCGATAATGAAGGAACTCTCCAGATGGTATAATGTTGAAACCGTTTTTCAATCCATGGAAAAAAAGGAGTTGACCTTTACCGCGGTTTTGGAGCGCAACAAAAAAATTGAGGAAGTCCTGGAACTGTTCGAAGTGACAAGCGAAGGGGAAAACTTGGATTTTGAGATTGTTGACGGAATAATAATAGTGAAGTAAAAAAGGGAGAAGGCTATAACACTTGCACCGTGGTAGCCTTCCTCCAGATTGATTCAATACCAACTAAATGTCTAACTAAACCAAAAAACAAATTTATGGAAAATAAGTTTGGGAACGGGCCTGTCCATTATCGGATTGGAACCTTTAAATTACTTATGAGAACCTTTACCTTTTTATTTTGCTCTTTGACCTTTGCTTTGGGGCCCAAGCATGTATTTCCCCAGGATGCGGAAGTTGTGATCGAGGAAGATTTGACCTTGGGCATCAAACAGCTCTTTAAGCTTGTCAATAGGCAAACAGGCTATGATTTTATCTACAGGCATGACCTTATGAAAAAAAGACCAAGGATTTCTTTGAAAAAAGGAGTGGTCAAAGCGAATAATTTGCTGGAAATGATTTTCTCCAATACCAATTTTGAGTATGATTTTGTAAATGGAAAGACCTTTGTGGTGAAGAGAAAGCATAGGACTGGGGAGGGTCCTGGACCAAGCCAGCCCATTTCGGGGGTGGCCAATCGGAGTCCTGAGGCCCCGCTGGGGGAAATTACCAAAGAAGTTGTGCAGCCAAGGCTACAATTGGCCATTACCGGAACTGTAACCGATGTGGCAGGCCAGCCTTTGCCCGGTGCCACAATTGTGGAAAAGGGAACCACTAATGGCACCCAGACCGATTTTGACGGAAACTTTACATTGAGCGTGGCTGATGCCAATGCCATTTTACAGGTATCTTACGTTGGGTTCCAAACATTGGAGGTAGCCGTGGGGAACCAAACCAGTTTCTCCATCCAGTTACAGGAATCGGCCGCCAGTCTGGATGAAGTGGTGGTCGTTGGCTATGGCACCCAGAGAAAAGCTACGGTTACCGGTGCCGTAGTTGCGGTAAAAGGACGGACATTGACATCCTCTCCAGAAATCAGTGTGTCAAATTCACTGGCAGGTAGGTTGCCCGGACTTGTGGCGATACAGACCACAGGGGAACCTGGATCTGATGCAGCGAACATTACCATAAGGGGTGTAAATACCACAGGTGATTCCAGTCCTTTGATTGTTATTGACGGTATTCCCGATAGGGCCGGGGGTTTGGCCCGTTTAAGGGCCAGCGATATTGAGGACATCTCCGTGCTAAAGGATGCATCGGCGGCCATATATGGAGCCCGGGCGGCCAACGGGGCCATCATTGTTACCACCAAACAAGGAAGGGTGGGCAAACCCGTGGTCACCTATTCATCCGATTTTGGTTTTAACCAACCCACGGTAATCCCCGATATGGCCAATGCCTTGGAGTATGCAGATATCAGGAACGAACTGCCCATTTATGGCATACCGGCCAATGAATGGTCCGCTGCCTCACAGGCCATTAGGACCACGGGTTCCTATACCCCGTTGGATGGTGATTTGGGAACGGTAAATGCTGTGTTTTCCCCTCAGGACGTGGAGGGCTACAGAACCCAGTCCGACCCTTACCTGTATCCCGACTCGGATTGGTTTGATGCCATTTTCAGGGATTGGGCGGAACAAAGCAGGCACGAACTGTCCATAAACGGCGGCAGCGAAAAGATCAAATATTTTGCCTCTATGGGATACCTGGACCAAAAAGCTATTTATGTGAACTCCGCCACCCGTTACCAACAATATGATTTTAGGATAAATACCACAGCACAGATCAATGACTACATCACTTCAAAATTTGGGGTGACCTATAGGAAGGAGAACCGAAATTTCCCTACTGCAGATGCCAACGCAATCTTTAGAATGACCATGCGGGGCAAGCCCACCGACGTGGCCGTTTGGCCCACCGGTGAGCCCGGACCCGATATTGAAAACGGCGAACAGCCCGTAGTGATAACAACCAATGCCACCGGGTACGACCGAAGAATTGACGATTTTATTCAGTTAAACGGTGCCTTTGAAATCACCAACCCTTGGATAGATGGGTTAAAGTTGACCCTTTCCGCAGCGGTGGACCATGATTACCAAAGCAGAAAAATATGGAGAACCCCATGGGAGCTGTACTTTTTGGACAGGGATACCTACATCAATACAGGGGAACCCATTCTTACACCCGCTATCAGATCCACCTTTACCCGGGCGGATTTGACCCAGGAACAACGAACCAGGCAAAATATAAACTTAACGGCATTGTTGAACTATGATAAGGTGTTTGGGGACCACGAGATCAATATCTTGGCGGGGGTGACCCGCGAGGAATTTAATGCCGAGACCCTTACAGGTTTTAGAAGGGACTTCCTCTCCACTGCAGTGGACCAACTTGATGTCGGCGGGGAAATTGGCCAGGAAGCAACCGGCTTTGCTACCAATAACACCCGTTTGGGATATTACGGTAGGGTGAAGTATAACTATCAGGAAAAGTATTTGGCCGAATTTACCTGGCGGTATGACGGTTCCTATATCTTTCCCGAAGATAGCCGTTTTGGGTTCTTTCCTGGCGTATCGGCCGGATGGAATATGGCCAAGGAGGACTTTTTTAAGGTCGATTTTATCAATGATCTTAAGCTAAGGGCCTCCTATGGGGAACTGGGCAACGATCGGGTGGCATTCGACAGGGACAGGGATGGGGAAATCTCGGTTGAGGAACTTAGGGATTTTGAATTTGCCTTTTTATCCCTTTACGAGTTTGATCGGTACCCTATTGATGGCAATGTGCAGACCATCCTTTCGGAACCTACATTATCCAATAATGACTTTACATGGGAACGGGCCAAAAATTTTAATATAGGCTTGGACGGAAGGGTTTGGGATAATAAACTCGCCTTTACTTTTGAGTATTTTCTCAACAAGCGGGACCAAATGTTAATAGAGGAAGTTGGTTCTACGCCGGAATCTTCCGGAATCGTGGATCGTCTCCCCCCGGTCAATGGTGGTAGCCTTACCAACGAAGGTTTTGAGTTCTCATTGCGGTATTTTGGGGGAAACCCCGAAGGGTTTCAATACGATTTTGGGGTCAACGGAGGTTATGCGCAAAACAACGTAGATTTTATCGATGAAATTCCGGGAATCCCGTCTTACCAACGCGAGGAAGGAAAACCTTGGCTGGCCCATTTCGTATACCTTTCTGACGGTGTCTTCCGGGATGAAGCCGATATAGCGGCCAACACTTTGGATTACAGTGCCGTGACTTCACAATTGCGCCCTGGGGACATGAAGTTTAGGGATGTGGACAACAACGGTGTTATCGATGCCGATGACCAGGTTCGGCTGGATGAGAACCAACAACCTACCTTTAATTTTGGAATTACCTTTAATGCCACCTATAAAAACTTTGATTTAGCCGTGCTTTTCCAGGGCGCAACCGGGGCCTCAGTAAGAATATTTACCGAATCCGGTGATATTGGTAACTATCTCAAGCACTTTTATGATAATCGATGGAGCATAGACAATCCCAGCAGTGTTCATCCCAGATTGGCCAGCAGGGGGGATACCTATTATACGGAGGGTGCTTTTGGGGATAATACCTATTTTTTGTTTTCCAAGGATTTTATTAGACTAAAGACGTTCCAATTGGGTTATAGCTTTGATAGCAAAATCATAGAACCATTGGGCCTGTCCAATTTTAGGATATATCTCAGTGGCCAAAATGTGTTCACCATTGCCGCGAACGATATTTTTGATCCAGAACTGGCCAATAGTGCAGGAACGGTATACCCCCTTTCCAGGGTAATAAGCACGGGGTTTAATGTAACATTTTAAAAATTGAGTTATGAAAAAGTTGGTTTTATTTTTAATGGGAACCGTTATGTTGTTGGGTTCTTGCAATGACGATATCTTGAATCTATCTCCCCAGGACTCCAGGATCTCCTCGGATGCCACATGGGGCGATGCCGCCCTGGCACAGGCTTTTGTATTTAATGTGTATTCCGGCCTGGGATATGGCGGCTTTGAGGAAGAAGGCTTGTCCTCCCTAACGGACGAGGCCATGTTCACCCATTCCGGGCGGGAATTGAATGTGCTTACCGAAGGAACCCTGGACCCCGCCAATTTGGGAAATACCAGGGTATTGCCCACATGGGGGGAACTGTATACAGCGGTACGGGATGCCAATATCGCCATTCAGGAACTACCGGAGGCTACCTTTGATGACCAGGACCTAAAGGACAGGCTTATGGGAGAATCCCTTTTCCTAAGGGCCTATTATTACCATCAATTGATGCGGACCTATGGAGGGGTTCCATTAATTGAAAATCCTTATGGATTAAATGAAGATTACAGCATTGCCAGAAATACGTTGGCCGAGACCGTCCAATTTATCAATGATGATCTGGACAGGGCCATTCCTTTATTGACCGGCAAGGGATATGTTCGGGGAAGGGCCTCTGAGTTGAGCGCCATGGCCTTAAAATCCAGGATACTGACCTATGCAGCTAGCGACCTGTATGATGGCCCCACTGTTTCGGGCATATCTTCCGCGCATGCATCATATAATAATCTGGAGCTAGTGGCTTATACTTCAGGAGATAGGGCCACACGTTGGCAAGCGGCCAAAACAGCTTCCAAACAGGTATTGGATGCTACCACTGGCTATAAACTAGACTTAATTGCACCGGTTAGTTTTGAAGAAGGCAGGCAGAACTATATCTCACTGGCCATGGGCGGGGAAAGTTCCATTGGCGATGCTGCAGCCGCTGCGGACAATCTGTTTGAGCGTACCCATACTCCATTATTTACCGAAGAGGATGATTGGCCCTTGGGCGGCATTAACTTTGGCATAAACAATGGCCCCAACGGATATAACAATTGGGCGGGCAACACCCCGATACAGCAACTGGTGGATGATTATGAAATGATGGATGGAACCAAATTTGATTGGGGCAATCCAGCCCATGCTTCAGACCCCTATGCCAATAGAGATCCAAGGTTCTATGGAACTGTTCTTTATGATGGCGCGGATTGGAAACCACGACCTGATGCTGTGACGAGCATTGACCCAGTGAACCAAATTCAGACCGGACGTTATGATCTGGGGAATGGAGAGTTTATTGCAGGGGTGGATACCCGACAATCCGTGATTGAAGATTGGAATGGGACACGAACAGGTTACTATGTAAGGAAGTTTATCGACCCCGATCCAGGCAAAAGGGATAATTTTGATGATGCCCAAACCGTGCCTTGGCCCTTCTTAAGATATACTGAGGTTGTATTTAACTATGTTGAGGCATGTATTCAAACTGGCGATGATGCCGAAGCCCGTAACTGGCTCAATAAAATTAGGTTTAGGGCCGGAATGCCTGAAATCAACGATTCTGGTCCTGCACTATTGGAAAGGTTCATCAATGAAAAACGGATAGAAATGGCATACGAAGAACAACGTTTTTATGATGCCAGAAGATGGTTGATTGCGCCAGAAACCTTGGGTAGGGGGGTTCAGGTCATCAATGTGGAAGCCATATTAAAAACTGGCGCCATGCCCAATACACCCTATACTTTTGATAGGGATGTCTATGATTATACCTATACAGTTGTGGGCAATACGGATAATGAGATTCGATCTTGGGACGACAAACTGTATTTCTGGCCGATTGGCCGGGATGAAATGAACAGAAACGATTTGCTGGTTCAAAACCCTGGTTACTAGTCATATAGTGAAACAATATGTTTAAATTAACGTGAGTTCGACATAATTTTTTATCAACCAAAATCCGTCAAATTGAGTGGCTTTTCGTAATGAAATGAAGAAAAATTGTATCGAACTCACGTTAAATTAGTTTATTTACTTCAATCAAAAATCCATCCCCATAATGGGGTAGGTTTTTTACCTTCAACCAAACCAATAAAGAGATTTGAAGTTTTCCCTATCAATAGTATCTTTTATATCCTTATTGGCAGTTGGCTGCTCTCGAAAAAAAACCGTTACGGACACACATAAAGAGCTACAATCCTCCCTTTTTACCCTATTACCTGCCGATAGCACCAATGTCCATTTTCAGAATGTCCTTAAGGAAGGTTTGAACATGAATGTGATGATGTACGAATATTTATATAATGGAGGAGGTGTCGCCGTGGGGGACTTTAATGGGGACTATAAAATGGATCTCTATTTTACCTCCAACATGGGCGATAACAAATTTTACATCAATCAGGGCAACATGGAGTTTAAGGATACCACTGTGGAGTCCAAGGTGGGGGGAAGAAATGGACCATGGAAAACAGGGGTAACCGCCGTGGACATCAATGGAGATGATAGATTGGATATCTATCTCTGTTATTCCGGTGCATTGCCGGACCATAAACGACGAAATCAATTGTTCATCAATCAGGGAAATAATGGTAATGGAATTCCCATCTTCGAGGAGAAGGCCAAAGAATATGGCTTGGACAGTCCGGCATTTAGCAATCAGGGGCATTTTTTTGATTATGATCATGATGGCGATCTGGACATGCTCTTGCTCAACCATAACCCCAAATCGCTTCCAGTTTTAAACGAGAAAAGCACAAAGCAGTTGTTAAAAACAGATAATCCGCTAATTGGGTTACGGTTATATAGGCAATCTAAAGGAACTTTTAAGGATGTCACCCTTTCTTCGGGAATAAACGGCTCCTCTTTAAGTTATGGACTTGGATTGTGCATAAGTGACATTAACAATGATGGCTGGGAGGATTTTTATGTTTCCAATGACTATACCGTTCCCGATTATTTATACATTAACAATGGTAATGGCACCTTTTCAGACAAGTTAAAACCATCTATGGGGCATATCAGCCACTTTTCCATGGGCAACAATATAGCCGATGTAAACAATGATGGCCTGCAGGATATCTTTACCTTGGATATGCTACCAGAAGATAACCTAAGACAAAAATTATTGCTATGGCCCGATAATTATGAAAAGTTTGATTTGAATGTCCGCAGTGGTTTCCACCATCAATATATGCGGAATATGCTTCAACTGAACAATGGCAACGGCACCTTTAGTGAGATTGGGCAACTTTCGGGAGTTTCGAATACCGATTGGAGTTGGGCTGCTTTATTGGCCGATTTTGACAATGATGGCTGGAAGGATCTTTATGTGACCAATGGGTATTTCCGGGATTATACCAATCTGGATTTCATCAATTACATGGATGGCCAGATACAGTCCAAAGGGAGGCTCAAACGGGAAGATGTATTGCGTTTAATTGAAAAAATGCCATCTACCGATTTGGCCAACTATTTGTACAAAAACAAGGATGGCATTGGATTCAAGAATGTCACCGAGGAAATGGGCGTCCAACATATTGCCAACAGTAATGGGGCCGCTTATGCCGATTTGGACAATGACGGGGATTTGGATCTGGTCGTAAACAACATCAACAAGCCGGCCTTTATCTACCGAAATGAGTCCAATCAAAAAGAAGGAGCCAATTTTTTGCAAATCGGGCTTAAGGGAATTGGAGGGAACAAAAGGGGCCTGGGGGCAAAGGTCACCATTTATACCAAGGGAAAACAACAATTTCTGGAACAGATCACAACAAGGGGCTATCTGTCATCGGTTTCCGATATCTTGCATTTTGGCCTGGGAAGGGAAGAAAAAGTGGATTCCCTGAAAATTGTTTGGAATGACCTAACGACACAAGTGCTACGAGATGTTTTCGCAAACCAAAAATTACGGGTAAACCAGGAAAATACTTCAAAAATCGAGACTAAGAAAATAAGGGAAACCAATGCGGTCTTTACTGTAACAACATCTCCGGTCAATTATCATACCAATGCTGCAAATCAGTTTAATGACTTCAAACGCCAAACCCTGTTGCTCAGTCAATTTTCACATCTAGGGCCTTGTCTGGCCAAAGGTGATGTAAACAATGACGGTATGGGGGACATTTTTGTTGGGGGGGTAAAAGGACAAGGGGCCGGACTCTTTTTACAGCGTGCCAATGGCTATTTTCAAAAAAGAAGCGTACCGGATTTTGAGAACGATAAAGGCTTTGAAGATACCGATGCCGTTTTTTTTGATGCCAATTCCGATGGTAATTTGGATATTTATGTGACCAGTGGGGGATACCATGATTTCTTGCCGAACGGTAAATTGCTGCAAGACCGCCTGTACTTTGGCGATGGCCGGGGAGGTTTCTTAAAAAGGGGAAGCACTTTGCCACAAATGCCCACCAGCACGGCAACTGTGGTGATACATGATATCAATCAAGATTCATTTCCCGACATTTTTGTAGGTGGTCGGGTAGTACCGGGTAGATATCCAGAGTCCCCAAAAAGTTATCTTTTGATGAATGATGGCAATGGCAATTTTCAAGACGTTACAGAAAATATAGCCCCCCAGTTGCAAAATCTGGGGATGGTCACCGATGCGCTTTGGTCAGACTTCGATAATGACAATTCCAAGGAATTGATGGTCGTTGGTGAGTGGATGCCACTATCAATGTTTAAGTTAAGGGAAGGAAAGTTACATGAAATCACATCAAATTATTTTGATGAAAAATACACGGGATGGTGGAACACAATTA
Source organism: Muricauda sp. SCSIO 64092 (assembly GCF_023016285.1). Classification (GTDB taxonomy): domain Bacteria; phylum Bacteroidota; class Bacteroidia; order Flavobacteriales; family Flavobacteriaceae; genus Croceivirga. Next base: position 1,745,402 of record NZ_CP095413.1, on the reverse strand, counting down.
AGGAAGGGGATTTTAACAATGATGGTTTGACCGACTTTGTTGTAGGCAATCTTGGAACGAACACCCAATTTCAAGTTTCGAAAAATCAACCCGCAGAACTCTATTATTCGGATTTTGACAATAACGGTTCGGTTGATCCTGTACTGTTTTATTTCATTGGGGGAAAAAGTTATCCCGGGATTACAAGGGATGAACTTTTGGGACAGCTTGCCGGGCTCCGGTCAAAATTCACAGACTATAAAAGTTATGCCCAGGCCACATTGAATGATATTTTTGATAAAAAAACCCTGGGAAAGGCCCATAAACTATCGATAAACTATGCGAAAACTGCCCTGTTTTTGAATACTCCGGAGAAAGGCTTCCGTGAAATGAAGTTACCAGTTCAAGCTCAGTTTTCCCAGGTAAATGCCATCGAAATACTGGATTATAACAATGATGGAAATCAAGATATGGCCCTCTTTGGAAATAACCATCACCTTAAATTGCGATTTGCGCGGTCCGATGCAAACTACGGTATGCTACTAAAAGGAGATGGAAAGGGAAATTTTGAATACATAGATCAAACAAGCTCGGGATTGAATATTCAGGGCCAAGTTGACCACTTGTTGCGGTTCAACGATGTTTTATTGTTGAGTATTCAAGGTAGGCCCCCAATGGCTTACAAATTATCCAAATGATTGAATCTATGCGAAAAATTGGCCTTTTTCATCTGTATTGCAGTATAAGTTTGGGAATACTCTTTTTTTATATCGGTTGCTCGACTGCTGGAAAAAAGAATCTTTCTCAACAAGAAGTGATCGTAGGCTGGGCGAACATGGCCACCTATCTTGCAAAACATACGCCTTCCAATTCCCCTACCTATGCCTCCAGGGGCTTCGGCTACATTGCCTTGACCATGTACGAGTCCATAGTGCACGGATATGGCTCCCATAACTCTTTGGAAGGTCAACTGAACGGTCTGCAAGACTTGCCCAAACCTGAAGGTGAAAAATCGTATAACTGGATTTTAGCATTGAATGCAGGCCAATCCACAATATTGAAGCATATGTATCAACAGACTTCAGACGAAAACAAGATAAAAATTGATTCCCTTGAAAACGTGATCAACGAATTTTTTTCGAAATCCCCTGATACTACAGTGGAAATCAACGATCGATCCACTACCTATGGCAATGCCCTGGCCAATGCCATTTATGAATGGTCAAAAACCGACGGGGGACATAGGGGGTATTTGGACAATTTTGATAAGAATTGGATACATCCCACCCAACCTGGTTCATGGAAGCCCCCCCTATTCGCACAATCATTCAGCCATCACCCACTCCACCCACATTGGGGCCAAAACAGAACCTTCCTCAAGGAAAACCAGAATCTCCCAATTCCATATATGATTCCGTACGATACCATATCTGGATCACCCTATTACAATGAGTTTAGGCAGGTTTATGAAAAAGACCTGATTTTGACCAAAGAAGAGAAAGAAGCGGCCATCTGGTGGGGTGATGATCCCGATGTTACGTTCACCCCTCCAGGACATTCATACTATATAGCAACACTCGCCATAGAAAAATCCAATCCATCATTAATGGAATGTGCCGAGGTCTATGCAAAAACAGCAATTGCCGTGGCCGATTCCTTTATCAATTGTTGGAAATGGAAATACCATTTTTTTTCTGAACGGCCAAATACCTTCATTCCACAATTTATCGATCAGGAATGGGAATCCTTCTGGCCAGACCCACCATTTCCATCATTTCCCTCCGGTCATGCCATTAACGCGGCGGCAATGGCCACCATTTTGGAAAACGAATTTGGGGAGGCGTTCCATTTTACCGATAGGGCCCATGAAGGTAGGGAAAGGGATGAAATACGGGACACGGATTTTGTAATCAGATCCTTCGATTCCTTTTGGGAAGCGGCACAAGAAACGGCAGACTCAAGATTTTATGGGGGTATCCACACCCCGCAAGACAATAATGTAGGTCTCGTTGAAGGGGCAAAGATTGCTAAAAATGTGTTGGGTCTGGATTGGCATACCAAAAATTGACATGGACAAAAAAAAGATTGCCATAGCTTTAATAGGTCTCGTCATTTTATCCGTAGTGGCCACAAACGCCCAGGCTACTTTTGTGGATATCACCGAAAAATCAGGAATAGACCATCAGTTCAAGGTCTATGAGGGTACCTTTGGAGGTGGTGCTGTAGTATTCGACATCAATAATGATGGCTTTGAAGATTTGTTCATTACAGGTGGGGTAAACGATGATGTGCTCTATTTGAACAATGGAAATGGGACGTTTACGAATATATACAAAGAATCTGGACTTGAGGTAAGTAGTGGATACGTAACACAGGGAGCAACAAGTGCGGATGTCAACAAAGATGGTTTTAGGGATTTATTTATAACCACGATAAATACCACGGACAGCACCAACATAATCCCCAGGGCAAAAAATCTGCTGTTTCTGAACAATGGAGACCTTACCTTTAAAGATGTTACTACGAAATATGGACTTTCAGGGTTAAATTCCTTCAGTACGGGAGCATGTTCTGGCGATGTCAATGAAGATGGGTACCCGGATCTCTACATTGGCAATTATTTTAAAGAATTTGAAGGTAAGCTTGGGGTTATCAAAGATGCGACTATAGTAAGTGCCAACCAGACATCCAAAGATTATTTATTGATAAACGAAAAGGGGGAATACTTTAACGACAAATATGAAGACTATGGGCTTGACCACACTGGATTTGGATTTGGAGGCATATTCACCGATTTTGATATGGATGGGGATCAGGATATTTTGGTGAACAATGATTTTGGGTACAAGGCCTCTCCCAACCTCTTATATGAAAACAGATTTTTCTGGAAGAAGTTTAAGAACGTTGCCAAATCCAAAAACATGGATTTGCCCATAAATGCAATGGCAGCTGCAGTAGGGGACTATGATAATGATGGATCGTTCGATTACTTTGTGACCAATATCAAATTCAACCGACTCATGCGCAATATGGGCAATGGTACTTTTGAGGACAAGGCCAAAGAAACAGGTGCATATTCTTTTTCTATCAGTTGGGGGGCAAACTTTGCCGATTTTGACCATGATAGCGATTTGGACATCTATGTATCCAATGGTGACCTTAACCCCAATTGTGTGCCCCTGCCCAATTTTTACTATGAAAACCGGGGGGGCAAGTTTGTGGAAATGGCAAGTATGATAAAGGTCAACGATCCCGGCGTTGGCAGAGGCTCCATTGTATTTGATCTTGAAAATGATGGCGATATGGATATTCTGATAGTAAACCAAGCCCCCATTTATGAATACCCGGTACCATCGGTTACCAAATTGTTCCGTAATGATATGGCCAATGGAAATTGGCTAAAGGTGGCATTAAAAGGAACCAAGGGCGAAACCAATGGAATAGGGTCAAGAATAGAAGTGTTTGCTGGTAATACCTATATGGTTCGCGAAATAGATGGCGGCAACTCTAGCCATCTTTCACAGAGTTCGGCAGTGGCCCATTTCGGTTTGGGAGATTTGGAGACCGTTGACAATGTTATCGTTACCTGGGTAGGAGGTAAAAAACAAGTGGTAGGGGCACAAAAAGCAAACCAATTGCTTACTATAACGGAATCTGCTGACGGCAATAGCTACCATTGGTTGATTTTTTGTACATTTTTCCTATTGTTTTTGATAATAACCTTAATGGGATTGCAAACAAAAAGGCAAGCAAAATAATAATTGTTCTTTATCTACCTCCGAGGCATCGGTTACATCTTACAGACTATGTCGGAAAGTTGGGTAGAGGACGTGGAGACCCTAGTCATCAATAATCGTTATCTTGAACTTAATTCGAATTGTATAGCAACTAATGCAGAAGACTGTTCCGGTACGGGCGAGCGAGATTACATAACTCTTGGAGACAAGATCAAGGGGGAGTTGCATTGGATGTGCCCGAAGGAGGAGTACTGAATGTTCATGTTCCCTGTTGGTTAATGTGGGTCTCTGCCAACAACGTTTAGAAATAAAATCTTGGATACGAATTTGCGATACTGTTGCTTCGGGGCAATATCTGATTAGGGTTGTGTTTTGTGGACGAAATTCTAGTTTTTGGCCTACGGAGAGTGAAAACTATATTTACCGAAATTGATACCTGTACCTACGAATATGTGTTGACCCTTGATTTACTGGAAAACACGTCTGGACCGCTCGGGGAATAAAACACTTTTGCAACAGATACACACCTTGTTGAACAATGTCGGAGGGCCATGCTTGAAGAAAAAGCCTATAGTAAAATGCTAAAAAACAAGCCCTGTTGGTTCCTTTTCACTTGTTTACAATTTACCTCTTGCTCGGATTAGGGCACGGAAAGGAATGGCAAAGTGTTCCGAACGTATTTTGTGGTCCAAGAATGCCAGTTTGGATGGGGAGCACCAAACTCTTTCCGGCCAAGTGTATAATATTGATCGTTCCATCATGGATACCTCGATTACTTGACCAAGCAGCAAAGCGCAACCCTTCGGTTGCGCCCTTCTGCTAACTAAATAAACGTAAACTGAATTATGAAAACGAACTACGTATTCTTGTATATCATTTACGGGTTTCGAAGCCCTTTTTGTTTCAAATAGATCAACAATTCCTCGGGACGGTCCGTCATAATGCCGTTGGCCCCATGTTCCACCAACCAGCCCCAGGAGTCATCCGGGCCTTCCAACAAGCTCATTTCATCCGTATGTCCGGCTACCAAAGCATCCCACAGCGCAATGTTCAGGACAAAAATCCCTTCTTCCCTAAGTTTTGAAATCTGTTTGAAATTTTCCGAATCCTGGGAGTCAAAAGTTACTTCATAAGCCAAGGGGGAGAGGTCTGCATTGTAGTCCTCTACAAATTGTGCTGGATTTTTGGTGTTGTCGATTAAAATGGGCATGTAGATAATGGAATCCATAAGGCCTCCATATTTTTGGCGCATCACCTGAACGGTTTCCCTACCCTTAAAAATGGCTTGCTTCACCGTTCCCGTTTTTTTGAGGATCTCATAGGCTTCCCGCACGGTTTCCCCTTCCACCTTGTCCAGATTTACCATGATCCTATCTTTTGTCAACTTCATAATTTCTTCCAAAGTAGGGACAGGGATTCTGGAACCCCGAACCCCACAGGCATTTTTAAGACGAAATGCCCTGATTTCATCCAAGGTGAGTTCACTCACTTTTCCTTTTCCATTGGTGGTCCGGTCCAGGGTTTTATCATGCATGGCCACTAAATGCCCGTCTTTGGTCAATCGCACATCGATCTCGACGATGTCCACCCCTAAATCAATACATCTTTGAATTGCCGGAAGGCTGTTTTCCGGAGCATGGCGCCAATCCCCCCTATGGGAGACTGCCAAAACGTAATCCCCTGAAGGATTTTTAAGCTGCTCCAATATTATGGCCGCCCTGTTTTCCTTTGGATTTAGATCAGTTTGCCCATAAAGCACCGATCCCATGACCAAAGCGGCCAGTAAAAGGGTGCGTTTTAGATACTTTTCCATTTTTAGGTGTTTTCGTTGTACTTATTTGTGCCTGTTTTTGTCCCTTAAATATTCCAAAAGCAGTTTTGGCCGATCGGTCTGTATCATATCGATATGGTTATCCAGAAACCAATTGTACACTGTGGGATCCATGGCCGCTTTTTCATCATCATGCCCCCCATTATGCCTGGGCCACAATGCGTTTACCCAAACGGAGGAACCCTTTGCGCGGATATCATCGAAGTATTCGATCATTTTTAGGGTATCCTGGGGTACCGTAAATTCAAAAGCCACAGGCTGTAAACTATCGAGATAGGTGTCGACGATGTCCTTCGCATGGGGCTCGTGAAGCCTTACTATGGGCATAAAAAAGACCTTGTCCAAATACGGGCCAAATTCTTTTTTGACCCGATCGTAGGGAATGGCCCCTTTGATCACCACTTGTTCTTGTGTTCCCGTTTCTTCGATTACGTTAAAACATTTGTCAAAAATGGGATAGCTTTTATCCAGATTGACCAAAATGTTGCCCTTGCACAGTTGTAAAGCTGCTTCTAAAGTCGGGATTTGATGTGGGGTCTTATGTCCAATTTCATCGCGTAAATACAGGGTCTGTAAGTAGGCCCATGTGAGATCGGCCACCTTTCCGGTCCCGGTGGTGGTCCTATCAATGGTTTCATCGTGCATTAAGATCAATTGTCCGTCCTTGGTCTCCCTAATATCAATTTCCACCATATCAACGCCCATTGTAATACAGTTTTCAATGGCCCGTAATGAGTTTTCCGGCGCATTGCGCCAATCCCCTCGGTGGGCGACCACCATCACCTCATTGTTCTGCGAATCCTTAAGATTGGCTATCAGATCGGTAATGGAAGTGGATTCCCCAACACTTTCCTCAACAAAAGGTTCCTCCCCCGTTTGGCCAGGGGTGCCGACCTCTTGCCTACAGGCGCCCAAAGTTCCTATGAACACTATAAAGCCGACATAAATACATAATCTCATGATAGTCATGGCTGTAAAGGGAGGCCAAAAAGCCCCCCTTATTTGATTGTTAATATCCTGGATTTTGTGTGATTACCCCTGGATCCGTATCTAGTTGACTTTGCGGGATGGGCAATACGAGGTTGTTGTCCGTGATTCGTGTGGTGGCTCCCGTACTTTCAAAAAAAGCATTCATGACCTCAACGGCATTACCGTATCGTTTTAAATCGAACCAGCGGTGCCCTTCACCAAAAAGTTCAAAACGACGCTCCAAACGAATGGCATCCCGAACATCGGCCTGGGAGGAAGCTGTTGTTCCAGCCAATCCGGCCCTGGTGCGGATCCGGTTCAGTTGTGTGATGGCTTCGGCGGTCTGGCCATTTTCGTTCAACATCTCTGCATATCTCAATATCACATCGGAATAGCGAATGATAAGATGGTCACTGCCCCCATCATCCACTCCGGTAGCGGAAACTTCATATTTTGTGGTAAAATAGAAGGGATTGGCATCTGGGTCTACGGCCACATAATCATTGAGCCGGGTATCTCCCGCTTCATGGGAATCAATAAATGCCTGTGTGGGCAAATTGTGCCCTTTGGCATTTGCCGTTGTACCGGAAGGTCTAAACTGCGATGCTGCTGGGCTTCCCTCAAAACTTCCATCCACATTAAAACCACTTGCGAACTGAACTTCAAAAAGGATTTCGGCATTTCCCTCGTTGGCGACCCCAAATATTTCTGCGGTTGTGGGCATGAGGTCATATATGCCGGAGTTCACTACAGCTTCCAAATTGGATAGGGCCCCTGCAAAATCGCCTTGGGTCATTTGGACATTGGCCAATAAGGCACGGGCCGCACCTTGGGCGGGCCTTGCTGGGGACTTTTCCAGTGGAAGATCTTGAATGGCATCCAAAAGGTCCGCTTCAATTTGGGCATAGACCTGATCGGAGGGGGTGCGGCCCTGTCCAAAGAAATCAAAAGGGCTTTCCGTTTCTTCTACCACCAAAGGAACGTCGCCATACAAACGCACTAAATTGAAGTACAGCAGTGCCCGCACAAATTTCATTTCCCCAATTCTATTGGTCCTTAGGGCCTGGTCTTCAAATTCAATATCCGTAATCCGGTTCAGAACCACATTTACACGTTGAATGCCCCGATAGGATTCCCTCCAAATGTCACCGACCAAATCATTGCCGGGATTGGTGGAAAAGTCATCCAACTGACCAAAACGACCACCATCATTGGCGGCAATTTCCTCAAAGGAGTCCTCCCCGGAAATCTCTCCAACTCCAATGAGGTCAAGACCATACAGTCCTCTTTCCTGTAGCTGCCCGTAGGCACCTGCAATGGCACTTTCAATCTCTGCCTCATTGGAAAAGAAGCTATTGGCCGATTTTTCCGTTATGGGAAGAATATCCAATTCGTCTTCACAGGAGGTCAAACCCAGGGAGACCATGATCATTAAAAATAGGTAACTATAAAATTTCATTTTATCCATTTTTTGATTTAAAATTTCACGTTTAGTCCAAGGGCCATAAATCGGGTCAAAGGACTGGTTGAATTGATGAACCCCCTGGTCAGGGTTTGCGCTTCGTTACTTGTGGCGGTAATACCATCGGAATTATAGCCCCTAAAGTCCGTTATATTAAAAATGTTGTTTCCAGTGACATACAGTCTTAGGGTATCGATGCCTAAATACTCCGTAATCGAAGGTTGGAAACTATAACCAATTTGAATGCTTCGCAGCCTAAAGTAGTCGGCATCATAAACGGAGAGGCTGGACGCCCTGGTAAGCCTACCTGCCGAGGAGAAACTGGAGAAATCCGGTCTTCTAAAGAATCCGTCCGGGTTTCTATCACTAAAATAATTGTCAACATAATACTGGGTAGGGACAAAGAAACCCTCTCCACTTTCCGCATCGTAGAGCATGTTATCGGTTACCTTTCTACCCTCAATACCCGTAAACTGGGCGTTAAGGTCAAAACCCTTATAATTTAGGCTGATTCCAAAACCATAGGTGAATTCCGGATTGTATTGGCCTAATGTGGTTCTGTCATCCGGAGTGATCTGGCCGTCCCCATTTACATCCCTGACCACATAATCGCCTACCTCGGTCCCGGCCAAAGGGGTAACGGTCTCGGTATCCAATTGGGCCTGGGATCGGTATACCCCAATGATATCGTACGCATAGAATTCGGCAATACTTTGACCTACCTTGGTCAGAAAACCCATGCCCCCTCTGGTCTCAATAAACTGGTCCTGGTCACCGTAGAGGGCCAACACTTCATTTTCATTGGTGGTAAGGTTGGCGTTAAATCCAATACGCAATTCCCCAAGCTGAAAGTTGTTTCCCCGGATTTCAAATTCAAACCCTCGGTTCTCCAACTCCCCAATGTTTTGCAAAGAGTTCTCAAAACCGGACTGTTGGGGTACGGGAACCTCCAATAAAAGGTCTTCCGTTTTGGAATTGTAATACTCTGCAGTCAAAAACAGCTTATTGTTCAGGAATCCGAAATCGACCCCCAAGTTCAATGCCGTATTGGTTTCCCAGGACAAATCCGGATTGGGGGAGGTCCTAATAAACGATCCCGGAGTCAATTGGTTGTCAATGACATAGTTGTCCGGCTCAACCAATGCAATAGAGGCAAAGTCCCCAATTTGATTGTTACCGGTCTGTCCCCAGCTTGCCCTTAATTTGGCAAAGCTGACCAGGCCATCCTCTGGAAAGAAGGTTTCATTGCTCAATACCCAACCCGCCGATAGGGAGGCAAAATTACCGAACTTGGTATTGGCCCCAAATCTTGAGGAACCGTCCCTTCTAAACGAACCGGATAGGGAATACCTGCCATCAAAATCGTATTGCAATCTGCTGAAATACGATGTTAAGGCCCATTTGCTTCGTTCAGGAATGGAGGATGGGTTTGTGGCCCCGGCAATATTGCGGAGGTTGTCATCCGCAAAGTTGTTACTCTCCAATCGGGTTTCAAAAGAACTCTCTTGTTGGTAACTAAAACCCAATAAGGCATCAAACGTATGTTTGCCAAAGGTCTTATTGTAGGTCAATAGGTTTTCCGTGATATAGTTTTCCCTCCTGTCATTGTTCTCAAAGGCCACGGCCAGATTATTGGCCACAGGGGTCCGATAATTTCCAATGTCCGAGGGGGCAAAGAATTCACTGAAGATGGTGTTGTAATCCCCACCAAAAGAGGTTTTGAACCGTAACCCCTTATAGAGGTCAATTTCCAGGTAGGTATTTCCAAAAACCCGGAGGCGGCGCTCAAAAAAGTCGGTCAATTCCGCTTTTGCCACAACATTTTCGGAAATGGGACCATCCCAATTGTCATTATTATCATCAATCTGATTGGCAATGGCAAAAGAACCGTCTGGGTTGAAGATAGGATAATAGGGATGCATCAATACGATGGCATAGGCGGGATCCGGTTGTCTGTTTCGACCCGCATCATGGGACGACCAACCTCTTTCCCCGGTGGGGTTTGAATTGACCAAGGAGATATTGGACGTGATACCAAAACGCACACGGTCGCTTATTTGTGAGTTCAATTGAAAATTGGTGGTGTACCGCTTATAATCGGAACTGATGATGATATTTTCCTGATCCAAATACCCGAAGGATACCGAGTAATCCGTTTTTTCCGTTCCGCCGCTTAGATTCACAAAGTGGTTTTGTTGGCGTGCCGTTCGGAATACCGCATCGGTCCAATTGGTATTGGTCAGTCCCGGTTGTCCATCCAAATAGCCCTGTAAAAAGGGTTGTACCCTACTGCGCTTACCTCCACCATTGGCATCCCTGGTGGCATTGTCATCATCAATACTTCTTCCCGGTCCGCCGGACACATAACCAAAATTACGTGTATCAAAATCGAAAAGTGCGGTATCATAGGCATCTGCCAGTTGAAAATTATCAATACGGTCCTGAAATCCGTAATAGGTGTCATAGGTTACCTTTAAATCCCCTTGCTTCCCCTTTTTTGTGGTTATCAGGATAACCCCATTGGATGCCCGTGATCCATAAATCGCAGCGGAGGCCGCATCTTTAAGGATGTTAATGGATGCGATGTCTTGGTTATTGATGGAACTAAAGGAAGAACCTTCGGAAAGTGGGTTGCCATCAACAACGATCAAAGGATTGGTTCCGGCGGTCAACGTATTCAATCCACGAATCTGGATCACGGAATTCTCGCCTGGGTTTTTTCCATTCCCAATGATCTGGACCCCCGAAACATTACCTGCCAGGGCCTGCTCAAAATTTGCGGAGGAAAAGGTGTTCAATTTTTCCGTTTCCACTTTTGAAACGGCACCGTTGAATTTTTCTTTGGTCCCGGTCCCATATCCATAGACAATAACTTCCTGAAGTTGATCTACATTTTCATTTAAGGTTACCCTGAGTTCACTTTGATCGGTAATGGAAACCTCGGTTGTGGTAAATCCCAGATAGGAGAACACCAAAATATCACCGGAGGAAACATCAATGGTAAAATTACCGTCAAAATCGGTGACCACTCCGGTTTGACTGCCCTTTACAAGAACGTTCACCCCTGGAATGGGAGTTCCCACATCATCAACTACGGTTCCCCTTAGGCTTCGTTTTTGCAAAGATTTCCGAACGGAAATGTTATCACCGGAAATTTTGTAGACAAGACCTGCCTTGTTGCTGATATCATCAAGGATGGTCTTTACGGTTTCATTCCGATAGGACAGTGAAAATTTTCGTTCATCGTTCAAAATATCCTCGGAATACCGAAACAAATATGAGGTCTTATTTTCAATCTGTTTGAATATCCCATCTATGGTTTGACTTTCCGCTTCCAGACTTATTTTAACGTTTTCAATATGGGAAGCCTGGGCGCAAAGCGAGATGCTAAAAAGTAGCATCGTTATACAGAACTTATAAATGGCCAGTTGTTGCTTGCCATAATAGGTGGTTTTCATATGTTTGTAATTAGAGAGATTTAATCGCTTAAGTAAATTTCTTTGTTCTGGGTTGGGACCATTGCACTTGGTCCCGACCCTTCTTTTTTGGTTGGGCTATTCTATTTTTTCATAGGGATTGGGTTTTAGTGTTATCTCGTTGGTTTTTTCGTCTTTACTGTAGTCAAAGTTTGTCATAAAGGCCAGGTCGCTTAGAACGGTATCCAGGGGTTCATTTTTGTAACGCGCGCGTATCCTACTTTTCAATAAAAGGGTATCGGGACAATTGATCTTGACACCGTATTTGCGTTCCACATTTTTGAGTACCTGCCCCAACTCCATATTTTCAAATTGCAGTACGTTATTGCGCCAGGCGATGCCCATCCCTGAATCCGTTTTTACTTTTTGAAGGGTACCCGATTTCGGATCCAATAGGGATCGTTCATTTTTGATCAACTGGATTTTGGCATTGGACTGGGGGTGTGATACTTCTACCTTTCCGGTCTGGACGGTTACGCTGGAAGGTTCATCATCATAGCAGTACACATCAAAAGAGGTCCCCAGCACCTTGACATGAAGTTTTCCGGTTTCGATGATAAAAGGTTTTGAGGGGTCCCTGACCACATCAAAAAAAGCGTTGCCCACCAGTTGCAATCTTCTGGATTCGGGAGAAAAATCCTTTGGATATGAAATTGAGGAACCATGGTTTATCCATACCTTGGAACCATCGGGCAATACCACCTGCTCTATCGTTTTTCCGGAGGCCACTTCAATCGTAATGATCGTGTCCCTGTTCCTTAGATAAAGAAAAAGGGACAGCCCTATTAAAACCAGTACACTTGCCGCAATTCGATACCCATGGAATGCCCTTTTTCGTTTTTTGGTCAACCCAAGCTCTTCCAACAGCCGTTTTTTGGCGTGTTCTATCTCGTCAGGGTCCGTCTTAAAATCTTTGGAAGCACCCCAGTCAGCAGTAAAAATGCGGTCCAATTCGGCATCCTTTTTGTCAATGGCCTTGATCAGTTCTTTCTTATCCTTGCTAGTGGCCTTGCCACTTTGGTATCTCTTCCAAATTTCCTTTATGGATGCCATAGGTAGTTATATCTTGTATTGGGTATAGCTTTAAAAAGCAGGGAGCACCCTAAAAAAGGGCATTAACAAAACGTTAAGAAAATGTTTTTATAAGGGCATCAGAGTAATGGGAGCAACAGGAGCCAGGCAAAATCCTTCAAATCCTTTCGCAGGGCCGTTAAGGCCTTATTCATGTAATTTTCAACGGTTTTGGGGGAAATATCCAATTCCAGGGCCACTTCTTTGGTGGACATTCCCTGTTGGCGTTTTAACGTAAAAACGGCCTTGGGTTGTGGAGGTAGTTTATTTACGGAAGATTGTATCCTTTTTTCGTAGTACCGTAGATCGATAAAATCCCCTGGTGCCAGGGACGGATCCTGTATATCGGCATTAGCGGCATCAATTTCGTCACTAAGTTGTTTTCTTAAGGCCTTTAGGGCGTAATTTTTGGCAATGGTAAGGACATAGGCATCAAAGGACTTGGTAAGGTCAATGGTCTCCCTTTTATTCCATAAAGTGATAAAAGTCTCTTGAATGATGTCATCGGCACCAGCCCCTAAATTTTTTGAACATAAAAAGGCCTTGATTTTTGGTTGATAAAGCTCGAAGAGCTTACCAAAAGCCCGAACATTTGAGTTTTTCAATCCAATTACCAATAGCTTTGTATTCATTGTAAGAAGCGTAGTGCCAAGTAATTATTCGGAATGAAAATTAATAAAAAAGGGCATTGGCGCTTCGCCCGTAAAAAAACATAACTTTTAATTAATCCATTTGCGTGTTATGCATAACCAAATGGCACATTGGGCGTCAACCGAATTTTTAGGGATGATCTATAGGTCCGGGCCACCGGGGTTGTTGAAGTGGCAGTTGTGAATGGCCTTATTCATATATTTGTTCATTGGTTTTAAAGGGAGTCATCGTTCGCTGTGCTCGGTCAGCATCCTAATTTCGATACAATTTTTCTTTATTTCATTACGAAAAACCACTCAATTTGACGGATTTTGTTTGATAAAAAGTGATGTCGAGTTAAATGAGCAGGCATGATGCTTTTTCACGAATAATGCGTAACGCACGGGACATTTGACTTTCAACGGTTTTAATGGAAATCTCCATATCACGGGCAATCTCTTTGTATTTACGTTTTTCCAATTTGTTAAGGATAAAAATTTCACGACATTTTGGAGGTAGGGTGTTCAACAGATTCTCCAAGCTGTTAAGGCTACGTTCAAAAGAATCGTCTTCGACCTTTACCTCAAAATAGCTTTCATATATGGCGGTCCATTGGATCCGATCCAATAGATCGGGCCTGTTTTTATTCCGGCGTATGTGGTTCAGAAAATGGTTGTGGCACATGGTAAACAAATAGGATTTTAGGTTGGTCTCCACGTTTATCTTATGCCGGCCCTCATAGAATTTTATCATCACCTCCTGCACCAAATCCTTTGAAAGACTTCGATTGCCTGAGAGTTTAAAAAGGTAATTGCACAACCAATTATAATATTCCTCGAACAAGAATTTATAGGCCACTTTATGGCCTAATTTCAAATTCCGTTTTAATTGAACGTCTGTCATGGTCAAGTACCATTGCCAAAAATAAAAATTCAATTGGAATAGGGGTTTTTTGCGAAGTTGGTGTCTAGAATATAGATACCCCACGTTTTATGCAAGATTTAGTAGAATTGACGGAAAAATATATAAATCGGACACTAACTGAAAAAGAACGGGAACGTTTAAAAAAATTAATGCTCCAAAAAAAGGGGAACCGTACCCTTTTTAAAGAGCAATTGGTTTCATATTCACAAAACCAATTGTTCCATGATTTTGACTCAATGAAAGCATTTGAGGATTTTGAACCTATCTTGGATGCCCCAAAATCCACTTTGCACAAAACAAAAAAATGGTTGCCCTATGCTGCGGCCGTGGCGGTTGCTTTTTTGATCCTGTCGAACGTGCTTTTTCCGGGCAAGAATCCGTTGTCCCCGGAAAAGCAGATGGTGGGATCGTTGCCCTCAAACCCGGATGGCGATAATATTGTACTCACCTTGGCCGACGGTTCGCAAAAAATATTGGATGGTTATGAATCATCAACCGTGGTTGAGGGAAATGGAAGCCCTATTTTTAAGACCACCAGCTCCGGCTTGGATTATACGCCCGTAGCGAATACCCAGGCGTATGGATACCATAAGATCTACGTTCCAAACGGACAAAAATTCAATATAACGCTCGCTGATGGCACTAAAATTTGGTTGAATTCAGGCTCTACATTGACTTTTCCACCAAGGTTCAATACCGCTTTGGACCACAGAATGGTCCATTTAAAGGGAGAGGCCTATTTTGATGTTGCTGGTAATAAGGACTTCCCTTTCATCGTCAACGTAAATGATCTGAACATTAAGGTCCTCGGTACTGAATTCAATGTCTGCGCCTACGAAGAACACAAACAGGTGTCCACCACCTTGATAGAAGGCGCTGTAAGTCTTTATGATGGGAATACTTCTGGGAAAAAGGTGATTTTAAGGCCCGACCAACAAGGTTCATTTGATAAGTTCAATAAATCATTCACCAAAAAGCAGGTAGATGTGGGCCTCTTTACCGCTTGGATGCAAAACAAAATGGTATTTAGCGATATGCCGATGCACCGAATTCTTCAAAACATTGAGCGTACCTATAATGTGAACATCACAAATGAAAATACCACTATTGCAAATGAACGGTTTACCGGCGAGTTTGATGTAGAGGACATTGAAACCATCTTTAAAGTATTATCTACCTCAATACATTTTGAATATGAGATACACCACCACCAAATAACCATAAAAAAGTAAGGGAAATGTGGCAACATTTCCCTTGGCATTAGTCATGTCAGAATTGTAGAATACCAATATTAACTAATACTTAAATTTATGAAAAATGTTTCGTGGCCTTCTTTTTTTGGGATGAAGGACATCCAAAAAACGACCAACCGGGTCCTTAGGAAATTTCTTGTACTCTCCACTTTTCTCAGTCTTAGCCTGGCAGTTGCAAATCCTGGTGTTGCACAGACAAAAGTTACACTCGAGTTCGAATCGGTGCCTCTTTTTGAAATCATGGAGGAAATCAAGAATGGGACGGGATACAAATTTTTGTATCAAAACACGGAAGTGGATGTACATCAAAAAGCCTCCATTTCGGTAAAAAACCAATCGCTTACCACCGTTTTAAAACTCCTTTTTACTCCGAAGGGTATTGATTTTGAAATCATAAAAAAGCAAATCGTCCTCACCCAATTGAAAGTCATCGATTCCCAAAAAGCAACGCAGACAAGGGAAATTAAAGGTACGGTTCGCGATGACGAAGGGAATCCCCTCCCAGGTGCCAATGTCCTGGTAAAAGGCACTACTACAGGCACCCAAACCGACTTTGATGGAAACTTCACCATTGTACTTCCCGATGATGGCAACACCCTGGTCATTTCTTACATTGGATTTAAAACCATGGAAGTTGATGCAACAGGCAAAAGCACTTTGGACATTACGCTTGAAAGCGCGGCTGCCCAATTGGATGATATTGTGGTCGTTGGGTCAAGAAATCCCAATAGAACGGCCACGGAAACCAGTGTTCCCGTTGATGTGATCGATGTTCAGGCCATTGTCACCCAGGGGCCACAGGTTTCGGTCAATCAAATCCTAAACTATGTGGCCCCTTCGTTCACCTCACAGCCACAGACCGTTTCTGATGGGACGGACCATATTGATCCTGCTTCACTTCGCGGTTTGGGCCCCGATCAGGTGCTGGTACTCATTAACGGAAAAAGAAGGCATACCACGGCACTTATCAATGTAAACGGTACGGTGGGAGCCGGTACAGTGGGTACGGATATGAACGCCATTCCCGCTGCTGCTATCCAAAGGATCGAAGTACTTCGCGATGGTGCGGCCGCCCAGTACGGTTCTGATGCCATTGCCGGGGTCATCAACATCGTGCTGAAAAAAAATACGGGCGATTTAAGCCTAATGGTAACCTCAGGGGCCAATTTTAGTGAAAACAGCAATCAATTTGAAGGGGGTAGCGATGGTGAAAAATTTCAAGTGGATGCCAATTACGGGCTTGGTATTGGGGAAACGGGCTACATCAATTTTACCGGTTCCCTGTCCACACGGGAACCTGCCTTGCGTAACAAGGATTATACGGGTGATATCTTTCAGGGATTCCATGGCGCTGAACGTGTATTCGCCTCAGGTGGGGGCAATGTGGCCAATATGGGGCTTCAGGATTATGCTAATGCTGCCCAAGGCATCAGTTATCTGGACCAGGGAATCAAAGACCAAATTGCGGGATTGGATGTATCAAATGAAGATGATGTTGCAACCTTACGTGATTTACTGAGCTTTGATGCTGATGAGGATGAGTTGGCAGCGCGGGGGCTCACCCGGGAAGATTTCCGCTTTAGGGTGGGTACCTCAAGATTAAGGGAAGGCAAATTTTTTGCCAACATAGGCATTCCGCTTTCCGAGACCACCGAGTTTTACGGTTTTGGTGGGGTAAGTTATCGCCAGGGCCTTGCTTCAGGGTTTTACCGAAGACCCGCCCAGGGCGATGGCAGGGCCAATACACCGGCATTTCCAAATGGTTTCCTCCCCAACATCGGTACTGATATTTTGGACCGTTCGGCCGCTTTGGGAATTAGGGGGGAAGTCCAGGGCTGGAATGTCGATTTTTCGAACACCTTTGGTCGCAATACTTTTTTTATCACCGTGAGTAATTCGAGTAACGGAACCCTTGGCGTTGCCACACCACGTGTTTTTGATGCCGGGGGATTGAGCTTTACCCAAAACACCACCAATTTGGATGTCAACCGTTTTTACGACAATATTTTTAACGGGTTCAATGTCGCTTTTGGTGCGGAATATAAAGTGGAGCGTTTTCAGATTTTTTCCGGTGAAGAAAGTTCATACACCAGTTATGATGTGAATGGGAATCCCGTAAACAGTGTTACCCCCGATTCACTTTTGGTTCGTAATAATTTTACAGGTGCTCCATTGGGTGGTGGTGCCCAGGTTTTTAGGGGGTACGATCCAAACAACGAGACCGATAATTTCAGAAATAATATTTCGCTTTATGCCGATTTTGAAGCCGATCTTACTGAAAATTGGTTATTGAGCTTGGCAGGACGTTACGAAAACTACTCCGATTTTGGAAGCACCTTCAACTATAAATTGGCCACGCGATTTGAAGTGACCGATAATATTGCCCTTCGTGCGGCCAGCAGTTCTGGATTCCGGGCGCCATCACTACACCAGCAATTCTTTAGTCGGACCAGTACGGTCTTTGTGGACAATGAGCCTTTTGAACAAGGTACGTTCACCAATGACAGCAGGGCCGCCGCCCTTATCGGTATTGATAGGTTACGTGAAGAAACCTCAAACAGCTTTAGTGCCGGACTTACGGCCAAGTTTGGCCACTTTAGTCTAACGTTGGATGGATATCTCATCAACATTGATGACCGAATTGTATACAGTGGAAGCTTTGGCAATGGGGGTGACCCTGAATTGACCCGGATTTTTGAGTCCGCTGGGGCCACAAGCGCACGATTCTTCGTTAATGCCATTGATACCAAATCACAAGGATTGGACATTGTGATATCACACAGGGCCAATATTGGAGAGCGCATTCTTAAGAACGATTTTGCCGCCAATTTCAACAAAACTGAAGTTGAAGACATTTTTGTACCCGAACTTATTAAAAATGCAGGCTTGGGCGGTTCATTCTTTGACGGACAGGAAGAAGCATTTTTGACCTTGGCTCAACCTAGGGCCAAACTGAACCTAACACACACATTGACTTCCGGCCCATGGGATTTCCTGCTTCGCAATGTATATTTTGGTGAAGTAACCGACCCCGATGATTTTAATGGAGATGCACGTGTTGAGGGGACTACCGTGAGCAGCGATGCCGTTTATGGCGGTAAACTGGTAACCGATTTTACAATATCCAAAAGTTTTTCCAATAATTTGGGTATTACCATTGGGGCAAACAATCTTTTTGATGTGTATCCTGATGAAAACAGGGCAGGAGGTACCGCAGGGGACCAATTTGTGTTTTCTAGAAGAACCTCACAATTTGGTTATATGGGCAGGTATCTTTTTGCACGAATGAACCTATCCCTATAAAAAGTTGGATCCAGGTGTGCCGACTATAAAAGCTGAACTAAAATTTGTTCAGCTTTTCTGATTTTATTCATTTAGATATGTCGATGCCGTCGACAGTGCTATATCAAGTCGATAGTGTGTACAATCCGAACGAACCCTATAATGATTTACCATTACTGCCCCAAGACAAGATTATGTGTACAAGACCATGTAAAAGAAACGTCTGTACCTTTTGGCATAGCGCTACAGCTAAATCGAGAGTCGGCCATAAAAAAACTCGATTTTGGTGTATCCGAGCCTGATATGGATTTTAATCACCATAATAAAATTTACAATTTATTTACATAAAATTAATGTTTAAATTATGTCGAATCTATTCGTTCGGTTTCACTCAGTTTTGAAGATTGCCTAAAATCCCATAGGGTTTTTAATAGGCCTTAGCTCTTTTTGCACCTACAAAATCCGTTGATCATACCAGAAATTAACTACTTGAAAAAAACGACCGGACCAGGATTGGACTCCTATACATCCCTCAATATAAGCTGTAGGTTTTATTTTTGGGTTTTGATCCTACACAAGCTGTAAATGGATATTATGAATTTGATTTGCTTACAGATAGCTACAATATTCCCGCTAGTGGTGTAGCCGTGCATTTGTTTTTCTGCAGTGTTTATCAGAGGTATTTAAGAAGTGTGAAGAAGCTTGGAAGTCCTCCAAAGTAAAGCTTGTTTTTTATTCCAATTTTAAGGTAGAATCACGGACCACGAGGCTTGTTCGTATGGTTTTGGTCTCAAATGGG
Organism: Muricauda sp. SCSIO 64092; assembly: GCF_023016285.1. Taxonomy (GTDB): domain Bacteria; phylum Bacteroidota; class Bacteroidia; order Flavobacteriales; family Flavobacteriaceae; genus Croceivirga. The sequence goes on along the minus strand of NZ_CP095413.1, from coordinate 1,725,989 downwards.
TCGTTGGAGTCCTTATGTTCTATTCGATCGATCAATATCTTGGCCACCGTTTCCCCAATATACCGGCCATGTTGACTCACCATGGTTATGGCGGGCGTAACGTATTTGGAAAGTTCGCCATTGGTAAATCCTATGATGGAGATGTCATTGGGCACATGGTATCCCCTGGATTTTACAATGCTCATCACCTTGACCGCCGTAATTTCATCAAGGGCCATAATACCATCGATTTTTTTGTAGTTCAGTAAAAGGGACAATGTCAATTCCAGGTCTTCCGAGGAATCCGTGGCCTCCACCAGTTTGTCATCAAAAGGGATATTGTTCTCGGCCAATGCTTTTTTGTACCCCTCGATCCGCAACCTGCTTATGACGGAATCCACAATAGGGGTGACGATTGCAATGGTACTGCAACCCGTTTGGATAAAAAATTTCGTGGCCTTATAGCCCGCTTCAAAATCATCCACGATGACCTTGTCACAAGCAATTAAATTGGTGACCCGGTCAAACATGACCAGGGGAATTTGATTTTCCGATAATTCCCTCAAATGTTCGGCATGGTGGGGCAATTCATTTTCTTCTGCCGCAGAGGAAATGATCACACCGTCCACGGAACCATTGCTCAATAGCTCCAACGTTTTGGTTTCCTTTTCCAAAGATTGGTTGGTAATGCAGGTGATGATGCTATATCCTTTCTCATCGGTTATTTTTTCAATACCGTATATGACCTGGACAAAAAAATAATTTAGAATGTTTGGGATGACCACCCCAATGGTTTTTGTATTTCTATTGATAAGGTTCAGCGCAACTTTATTGGGTCTGTAGTGATGGGCCTTCGCATATTCCCGAATTTCACCTTTGAGCTTTTCACTTATTTCATAACTGTCGTTGATCGCCTTTGAAACCGTGGATACGGAAACTTTAAAATGTTTGGCGATGTCTTTAAGTGTGAGCTTGGACATAATGGATGTAAATGGGTGCTAAACCTCAAACGGGAATGTAATCCCCGAATTTAACCGAATCCGATCGACTATCCCTATAAGGTCGAGGGAATTTTGATGGCTCCATTTGGTACTTTCCAGCTTTTTGGTCCGTATACATTCGTGGACTTCCGCCACCTCATGGGTAAACCCCTTGCCCTTTGTAGGGAGCTCATGGAATTGGCGGGTACCATTGGTCACCAGCTCGAACCCCTGTGTTTCATGCCAAATGGGTGAAATATAGATTTCGCCTTTTTCACCACATATTTTCGCCTTCATATCCGTATTGTTGGCAAAGCCGCTATATAAAACCGACTGTGCATTTTCATATTGAAACAGCATGGAGGTCTGAATTTCCGCCCCGTTGCCATGGAACTGGGATCTTGCCAATATTTCCCGTGGTTTTCCGAGCAGGAAATAGCTCAAAAAAACAGGATACACGCCCATGTCCAAAAGGGAGCCTCCCGCCAGGTCCACGTTCAATAATCGGGATTGCGGGTCGTCGTCCAATTTGTAAAAGGTGAATTCGGCATTAATGTACCGTGGCTTCCCTATTTTCCCTTCGGAAACAAGTTCTTTGATCTTCACAATGGACGGATTGAACCGACTCCAAAAGGCCTCCATAAAGAAGACCTTGTTCCTTTGGGAAGCGTCCACCATTTGCCTGGCCTCGGCGGCATTGATGGCAATTGGCTTTTCACATAACACATGCTTTTTATGGTTCATGGCCGTAATGCTAAACTGACAATGGGTATGGTGTAGCGTGGCAACATACACCACATCCACATTGGCATCGTTGAATAGTTCTTGATATGAGCCATAGGCTTGGGGACTGCCAAATTCCCGGGCAAAGCTTTTTGCCCTTTCCCTATTGGTGGAGGCCACGGCCACCAATTCTGCATCTTGAACAAGCCTTAGATCCTCGGCAAACAACTTTGCGATTTTACCCAGGCCAATAATGCCCCATTTTATTTTTCTGTCCATATTTTGAATCCACCTATTTATTCCCGTTCCTCGATGACTTCCGAGGTTGAAAAGCGATACCTCATATTTCGGTATACACAGATATCGGTAATCGTTTCGGGGGTACCCATGGGTACTGCCCTAAAATTAGTGGAAATTCTATCTTTTTTCACGGGCATTACGCCATGAAAACAATGCCCATGCAAGAAAATAACGGTTCCTTTCTTGGGTTGGAGGACCAGTTGTCCGTCCAGAGCGCCGTGGGGGTCGCCCACAGGAAGTACTCCTGCTTTATGCGTTTTGGGCATAATCACGATTTCGCCCCCGGTCTCGTCAGTGATATCCTGGGTATACACCAAACGATTGAGATTGTATTTCAAGGGGTCTTCCGGCGGACAATCCTGGTGCCATGCCTGGCCTTTACTTCCCGCTTTTGAAAACATCATCATACAGTAAAGATTGTTCCATCCATTTTTAAGGATGGCATCCGTAATTTGGTTAAAAACGATGTCCTTATCTATGCCGTCAAAGCCACCTGTTCCATCCCGATAAGGAAACCAGGGAATGACCTCCACGGCGGATTTTGAGATAAACTCCTCCGTATGTTCCCAATTGGGGTCTGTCCCGTAATGGGTTGCTATTTTTTTATGGTAGGCATCCATTAAAGCATCGTCAAAAAACTTTTCAAAGATGACATACCCCTGGTCCCAAAAGGTGTCATGGATTTTTTTAAGGTCCATTTTTCGGTTTTAGTGATTGTTGTAAAGGCGGTCGTATAAATCCTCCGAAGACAGGATAAATGGTGCTTTTGACGTCCGTTGGATCCATCGTTTGCTAATGGAATCGTTTATATGCAAGCGGGCATCTATCCCTTTAAAAGTGGGGTTTTCCACCCACATAGGGTGGGAATCCCAATGGCAATTGATATAGTGCACCGCTTTGACCACATCGGCATTTTCCGCAATGGCATTGAAGAAGGGCAAGAACCATTTTTGCCAGGCTTCCTCCGCTTGTTCCGGATTGCCCAATTGGGTTTCTTTGGTCAATCCGTACAATTTGCCCCCATAATCCGAAATGGTAGGGGTAGCTTCCGCAATGAAAACGGGCTTTCCCTTTTTTCGGGCAAACTCAAACATCTCAATTTCCTTCCAACGATTAAAAAAGGATACTCCGCACCAATCCACATAATCGTCACCGGGATACCAGCCTTCCAAATGTTCCTGGCCCGAAATGAATCCCGTGGATTGCCAAACATAGGCGGTATTGGTAACCCCTTTGGCACGCAATCGGTCCACTATCCTTTTATAGGCAACAATAGTGGTTTCCCGGTCATAATGGTTCCAGGGGTCCCCATCAAATTCATAGGCTATCCGTAAAAAAACGGGACGCTTTCCCAAAGACAATAAAAAATCCCCGAGCCTATCGATATAGGCATCGTGGGTACCATCGGCCACTTTCTCCTCGTGGTTGACAAACTGTAGTCCTATGGCCATGGCCATATTTGAATAATCCGGATCCTCATGCTGTAAGGTGGCATTGTAATCGCTGTCCCCCCAATCATGGGTATCAAATAGTCCGTCCAGTCCCTCCTGAACACGTCCAAAGGAGTTTCCTCCGGGATTGATATTGGTGTACGTGGTCCATCCGGCGGGTTTGGTGAAATGATCAAGATACCCATCATTGTAGTTTTCAAGACCTCCCACGGCCTCCAATTCCTGCCCTACGAATAGCAGTACCCCTTCTTGGGGTTCAAATTTGGCCAATTGCCTTTGTACGTTTTCTTCTTCCGTGGGGACGGTATCGCTTTTTTCCTGTTTCCCTTCCGTGCAGGAGAGTAAAAGGGCAAGACCAAAAAAAATGAATCCTTGTTTTTTCATGATTACTGTTTTTTAGTTTTTTGATTCCATGTGTGTTCCAGTAATTGATTTTCCCGTCACATCGAGCGCCCGCCTGAATGACATGGTCGGGCAGGCAGTCGAGATGCTTTTGCTAACCTTTCGACTGCGTTCAAGGGGACAAAAGCATGAATTTTGATGACAAAAATCAAATACTGGCACAATCACGGACATGCATTTAGTTTTCTTTTATTGGGACGAAACCCGGGATGACCCCATACGAACGAAATGGTTTTTCCTGGTCTGCCAGACCGATATTTTGGGTTAAAACCAGGCTTCATACCTATTGATCATTGATTTCTTTGTATGCAAACCATTTAAAATCCGCATGGTGGGCATTCATTTCCAAATCCTGGCAACACATGCCAACAAAGCTCCCCGTGAATGCTGGGCGATAGCGACTTCTGCCATTCCTGACATGATCATCGGACAATATGCTGGCATCCAGCACCTGCCCCATGGGCCTAAAATCCATTCCATCCGTACTGTAGTGGAATTGCAACTGATCGCGATTCATCTCTCCACGCAGCACGATTGTCCCATAAGCCGTAATATCCTCCAATTCATCCTGAAAGCTCATTTTATAATTATCGGAAGAGATGACGCTCAAAAACTTTTTGGAACCATCGGAATTGGAGGTCACACAGGCGTAATGGTAATGCCCGGCATTGTAATAAAATACCAGACCGGCCATATGATGGATGTTGGTTGGATGGAATTCAAGTTCCGTGGAAACCACCACATGAAAATCCTGTATTCTCCTGGCTAAAAGGCTTTGGTTGTGCAAAGAGGTCAGGGATTCCTTGCCATAGAGCCTCAGAAAGCCTTTTCTCGCCGTAAGGTCGCACCAGTCCGGCGAAACCGGAATCCGTAAGGATTGAAAATCAATGGGAATGCTACCATTGTTGAATTCCACCTTTTCTATCGGGTCATCGAATACATGCTCCATGAGCTTGGGCATGGGAATCCTTTGCCTTGGAATACGTCCCCCACATTTTAGCCATGGCCACCCCGCGCTCCATACCACCTCCTCAATGGCAGTTTCGCGACCCAGGGTGCAGTTCCCGTGTGTTGTAAGGGGCCTGCCCACTAAAAAAACGGTATACCAGTCTCCGTTTTGGGTCTCCACCAAATCACCATGACCTGCTTTTTGAAGTACGTTGTTTTTAGCTTCGGCTGCAGAGATAAAAGGATTTTCGGGATGGAACTCATAAGGACCGAATATGGAGGTGCTCCTTCCAATACTCATGGCATGCCCATACTCCGTGCCGCCTTCGGCCAAGACAATATAATAGTATGTACCCCTTTTGTACAGATGTGGCCCTTCGGTCAGCCCTAAATCGGTCCCTTTGGTGATATAGTGCACCTTACCTACCAATCTTTTTTGGATAGGGTCATATTCCTGCATTTCAATCCCGCCGAAGAACTTGCCGTTTCGATGGTCGACAAGCATGCTTACATACCATTTTTTTCCATTTGGATCATGAAAAAGGGAACCATCAAAACCTCTGGAAGATAAATAAATGGGTTCGCTCCATTCCCCCAATATGTCGGTTGTGGTAACCATATAATTTGGGGTGTCCTTCCATACGCCATCAAAGGATTTTACGTTCGTATAGACCAGATAGAACACACCTTTGTCATAGGTCAAACACGGTGCCCAAACCCCACAGGAATCGGGAATGCCCTTCATGTTCAATTGTGAGATCCGGTTAAGGGGCCTTGCGACCAGCTTCCAGTTTTTAAGGTCTTTGGAATGGTGGATCTGTACTCCAGGGAACCATTCGAAAGTCGATGTAGCGATATAATAGTCATCGCCTACCCTGCAAATTGATGGATCTGGGTTAAACCCCTTTAATATTGGATTTTGTATCGTACTCATTATCGTATCAATTCAGCTTCAAGTTCTTCCAGGGACTTTCCTTTGGTCTCCGGCAATATTTTCAACAGGATGAAAAAACCGATAAGTGCGGTTGCTCCAAAAATCAGAAAGGTCTTCGCGTTACCAAGATTGGCCAGTTCCCACGGAAAAATTTGTGTGACCAACCAACTTGAAAAACCATTTAAAAATCCAATAAACCCGATGAGCAGCCCGCGATAGCGATTGGGAAACAATTCTGACAGCATTACCCACATAACCGGGCCCAATGAAAAAGCAAAACAAGCAACAAAGCCCAAAATCCCGATCAGTATCAGCGTTGGATTCATGTTTGTGGCCACTTCAAGAAGGACACTCTCATTTTTGGCATAGACCTTCGTCCCAAGGGCTTGCTTCATCTCATTTTTAAAATCAATATCCTTATCGTATATCTTGTCCATATAATCTTCCAGTTTTTGTTGTATGGAGCTATCCAACACCGTTATCCTGTCATTGGTTAATTGGTAAGTTGCTTTACTAAAACCGTATCCACACAACAACATGCTTACGGCAATACCGGCCAGGCCAATGAGGAACAAAGGGCGCCTACCCAATCTATCAATAAGAAAAAGTGCGATTATGGTGAAGGCCACGGTGGTAAAGCTTAACAACACCCCGGATAAAAAGGCTGCGTTGGTGCCAATGCCCGTTTGTTGGAAGATGGATGTAGCATAATAATATACGGCATTGATTCCCGTAACCTGCTGGATGATGCCAATGACTATTCCTACCACCAGGACATACCGCAATGACTTATGGAACAGGCCCTTTACATTGACTTTGTCCTGACTTTTTCTGGATACCTCCAGACTTTCCAAAATGGATTTGGCTTCGTCCTTTCCCTGTTGATTGCCATGTAGGGAAATCAGAACCCCACGTGCTTCCTCGTCTTTTTTTGTTATAAAGAGCCAACGCGGGCTTCTGGGCACAAAAAGCAATAGGACGAAATATGAAATTGCGGGAATACACTCGACACCCAGCATCCACCGCCAAACATTTTCCTTGGTCAAAAAGAAACTCGTTCCGGACGTATAGGCTTCGTTGAAATAATAGTTGCTCAAAAAAGCCGCAAAAAAGCCCAGGACAATGTTCAATTGCTGGATGGAGACCAATTTGCCCCTTGACTTGGCCGTGGAAACTTCGGCGATATAGACCGGGGCAATAATGAGCGCGGCTCCAAATGCCACACCGCCGATCATTCGTGCAATCCAAAGCATATGATAGTCAATGGCATAGGCAGACATTAAGGCTGAAAAAGCATATAAAAATGCAACAATTAATAACATTTTCTTCCGCCCAACGAGGTCGCTTACCCTTCCGGAAATGAGCATGGCAAACATGGCCGCAAACAAGGGCGAACTGGGAACCCAACCCTGCTGCGTGGTGTTGAGGTTGAATTCAGGCGTCACAAAGTTCATTACCCCTGAAATGATGGCTGCATCAAACCCATAAAGGAATCCGCCCAAGGAAACCACCAATGCTAAAAACCAAGTTTTTTTAGAAGCGTTTTTCATGTGTTTAAAATTTTTAATCACCTATAAATAAGATATTTAAAAATTCAAGAACTCATGCGACCACTTGTTGCACTCGTTCTCACATGAATTTATTTTAATCGTTATCACTGTGTGAATTTTTGATTAAAAAAATTCATGTTCGTTTCATAATTCGAATATCATCCAGTAACATATGCCAATGCTCCTACAATCCATTGGGGATAGGCTTTGGTTGCTCGCGTCCAAATGGGCGCCTAAAACCCATCAATTTGCTGTTTTCCACTTGGATTCCATGGATGGTCCTAACAATATTGATTTAAAATATTTTCAAACAGTTCCTGCTTTCCACTGATCTGTTCCGGCGCTCCCGTCACTTTGGCATAATCATATAAATCGTTCAAGGACAGGGCATCGCGTACAAAATCCAATCCTTTGCCCGAGGTGAACGATGCATAACGTTTCTCCAGCAATACTTCGTAGTTCGATTTTTTGATTAAGGCATCGGCAATCAATAGTCCCCTGGCGAAAGTGTCCGCCCCGCCAATATGCGCCAAAAAGATATCCTCCAAATCGGTTGAATTCCTACGGGTCTTCGCATCAAAATTGATTCCTCCCCCTTGTAAGCCACCCGCTTTTAAGAACACGAGCATAGCTTCGGCCGTTTCCATGAAATTATTCGGAAACTGATCTGTATCCCAGCCGTTTTGGTAATCACCACGGTTCGCATCTATGCTGCCCAGCATCCCCGCATTTGCAGCAACCTGCAGTTCATGTTGGAAGGTGTGTTGCGCCAGGGTCGCATGGTTTACCTCGATATTCAATTTAAAATCATTTTCCAGTCCGTATTCACGAATCGAATTTATGGAGGTCGCGGCATCAAAATCATATTGATGCTTTGTGGGTTCCATGGGTTTGGGTTCAATAAAGAAGGTCCCCTTAAAACCCTGGCTCCTGGCATAGTCCTTTGCCATGTTCAAAAAGCGGCCAATATTCTCCTGTTCCAGTTTCATATTGGTGTTCAAAAGGGACATATAGCCTTCACGGCCGCCCCAGAACACATAGTTTTCACCATTGAGGGCTATGGTGGCATCCAGGGCGATTTTTACCTGTGCCCCGGCATGGGCCACCACATTAAAATCGGGATTTGACGCCGCCCCGTTCATATATCGCGGGTTGGAAAAGCAATTGGCAGTACCCCAAAGCAGTTTTACTCCGGAAGCAGCTTGTTTTTGCTTCAGATAATCCACGATCTTGTGGATTCGTTTCTCGGATTCTGCCAAAGTCCCTGCTTCATCCACCAAATCAAAGTCATGGAAACAATAATAACCAAAACCCATTTTGGTAGCGAATTCAAAAGCGGCATCGGCCTTGTCCCTGGCAGCTTCCATTGGGTCTGACGAGGTGGCCCAGGGAAATTGCTTTGTCCCCGGACCAAAGGGATCGGCTCCCGTTCCGCAGAGGGTATGCCAATAGGCCATAGCAAATTTAAAATGCTCCCTCATGGTCTTGCCCGCCACTTTTTGTTCCGGATTGTAAAACTTAAAGGCCATTGGATTGTCTGAATCCCTGCCTTCATAGGTGATCTTACCGATTCTCTTAAAAAATTCCTTTTCTCCTAAAAGTATCATCTTTAAAATACTAGTTATCTATGATTAATTCGAGTTCTTTTTTCCAGTTTTCATATGCGCTTTGATAGGGAGTTTTGTCCCTAAAGGGCATAAAGGTCATGACATGGTCATTTTTCATGTACGATTCAAATTCCGAATAATTTCCATTGGCCAGGATACATGCCCTGGCCGCTCCCACGGCACCCGTGGTATTGTAGATTTCGATTTCTTTCCCGATTAAGGTAGCTATGGTGTTCGCAAAAATCTCGGAACGGAACAGATTGTCGTTTCCAGCACGAATGCACTTGGTGGCAATGCCATCCCTTTTCATGATCTCAATACCGTAGACAAACGAAAAGGCGATGCCCTCCAACGCTGCCCTGCACAGCTGTGCCTTGGAATGCCTGTTGAGGTCCACATTCACAAGGCGTGTTCCCACATCTTTGTTCCCTAACATTCGTTCGGCACCATTTCCGAAGGGAATCAGGCAGACCCCATCCGATCCCACCTCCACCTCAGCGGCCAATTGGTTCATTTCTTCATAGGACGCTACCGAAAGATTGTTCATCAACCAACGGTATTGAATACCGGCACCATTGATGCAGAGGAGTTTTCCGATGTGGTGTACACCGTTTTTCCCATAGTTCACATGTGCAAAATTGTTCACCCTTTCGTACTCGTTAACCACAAGATTGTCGGTCACGGCATAAACCACCCCGGAGGTTCCACCAGTGGCGGCCACCTCGCCCGGATGGAAAACATTGAGTGAAAGTGCGTTGTTGGGTTGATCCCCGGCCCGGTATAGGATTGGGGTTCCTTCCAGTAGTCCGCTTTCCAGGGCACCTTCTTTGGAGACCGTGGACTGCTGTGAAAAAGTTTCCACGACTTCGGGGAGTAGCGCCCGGTCAATTTGAAAGTAATCCAACACCTGGGAGGAGACTTTTTTGGCCTTAAAATCCCAAAGGATCGCTTCGGAAAGACCTGGGACCGTGGTGTTGATGGTTCCTGACAGGCAATAGGCAATATAATCTCCCGGTAGCATGAATTTATGGATCTTGGCAAAGGTCTCAGGTTCGTTTTCCTGGACCCACTTGAGTTTGGACAGGGTAAAATTTGCCGGGGAATTCAAGAGATGATTTTTGCAATAATCTTCCCCTATTCCCCGGAATGCCCTATTTCCAATGTCCACTGCCCTGCTATCACACCAAATGATGGATTTACGCAAAGGGTCGCCCTGGGCATCCACGACCACCAATCCGTGCATTTGATAGGAGATTCCAATACCGACAATATCGTTTTTGGAAATGGTATGGGCCTGTTTGATTTTTTTGATGCCCTGGCAAACACAGGCCCACCAATCCTGCGGTTTTTGTTCTGCCCAGCCCTTTTGCTGGGCATACATGGACATTTCCTCCTCGGGTTCCAATACCACCCCAATACATTTTCCCGTGTCCTGCTCCACAAGGGCCACCTTAACCGACGAACTGCCTATGTCCAATCCTATAAAATACATTCCTATGGGTTATCTGTTCTAGATCGGCAGCTACCCTCCCAGCCAATCCTATTACTCATTTTCAATTTTTTTAGGGCCTTTGGCGATTATGTTTATCACACCAATACCGACCCATTGCTTAACGTCTATTCCTTTTTCTCAATCCTTTTGAAAAACCCTCACATAATCTATGATCAAAGAATCGGGAAAATCAGCAGGAGAGGGGGATGCACTGGGCAAATTACCTCCTACGGACAGGGCAAAGACAAAATAGAACGCATCATTAAATGGATAGGGCTGTCCATTGCCCCCTGTTGTTTCGGGCAATAGGCTATGATAAGCAATATCATTGACCAACCAGATGATACGATCTTCCTCCCAAACAATGGAAAAAACATAGTATGCCTCATCAAAGGCAAGCCCATTCAATGAAGAAAAATCAACCGAATCAAAATAATGGTTTGCCGGAAAATCCGTTCCATAGTGTGCCGTTCCCAAAATGTTATGGGTGTCTTCCCCCAGGTACTCCATAATGTCAATTTCCCCACCACTGGGCCAGTAGGCATCGGGATTTGTTATCGTATACTCCTTGTTGAGCATAAAAAGCGCTACCCAAGTCCCTGGCGCCGAAGGCATACTTGCTCGGATATCCACCCGTCCAAACTGAAATTCAAAGGAATCATCCGTATGTATTCTGGATGAGGTATAGTTTTTTCCCGATGCGAATTGATCGATTGCCGTAATGATGAGATTCCCCTGTTCCAAATGGATGTTATCTGAAGTATTGGTAAAATACTGCTCTTCATTGTTTCCCCAGTTGCATAGGCCAGGACATCCATCGCCCAAATGAAAGCCCCACTTGGCCGTATCCAGTCCATTTCCATCAAATTCATCGGACCACACCAACGTATGACCAGAGTATTCCATAGGTGTCGAATATCCTGTGGTCGGAATCCCAACAGGTTCCGCAGGTTCACATGCCTGGGAACAGCTTCCGCCACAGTCCACACCGGTCTCATCACCATTCTGGACATTATCAAAACAGGAAGCCTCCAGTACTATGGGTTCAGTGGACCCATTGGACGAACACTGTATGAATACAAGCCAGATAAAAAAATAAACCAATCTGTTCAACTTATAGCTTTTTTACGGTTTGTAGGGGAATCACCATCTTCCCGTGGAATACGTTTTCAAAAATTAAGGAGAAGCATATCAAAAGGTGTCTTCTCCTTAATTCCAAAGAAAAATTGACTAGGGCCTGTTAACACTAAGCCTGAAAGTGGATTTTTCGCCCTTTTTCCGTATTTCTTCGTTCGTTTTTGGACACGTAGCTCGCTACGTTTATCAAAAACCGCCTCAAAATCCGTAAAAATCATCAAAAAATCCATGATTTTCGTTTAGTGTTAACAGGCCCTAACTTAAAACTACATTGTCCTATCCAGTTTTCCCTCTGGGTAATCACTGGATTATGTTGTTTTTTCCAAAGGTTTGCCACAATCCCTTAGTCCATTATTGGTACAAAGTCCCGGATGTAAAACTCGCCTTGCTCCACATGGCCAAAACCACCTAAACGCAAGGTGTAATTGTCATAGGTATCGTTATCGGGGAGCAGTGTGGTGCCGTCCGCAGCTGATAATGCGGTGGTACCATCAAATTCTACGGTTACCCAGCTATCAAAATCCGAAGGGTCTATCGTGACCGCAATAATGGTCCATCGCTGAAAGAAATTACCATCGACATTATCATGTAAGATCAATTCTACCAAAGGTTCCAGGTTTCCGGAAAAATCGTTGGTCGAAGGAATGTACACATCCAACCTGAATTTGTGGTACACGGAAAAATCGATGGTTTCCGGTTGCGGTTGGAACTTAAAGTCCTCAAAACCGCCAAAGGGTCCATTTTCCGGTCTAAGGATACGGGTCACGGCGTCGGTACTTCCCGCAGGATCGGAAACCCGATAGGTAGGAACCACACCTTGTTGTTCGGTAGGACGCGGTAACAGATGAAGTCCGGAGTCGGCATCACCGGTCTCAAAGGTATAGAAGAAGGGGAGTCCCGAACCGGACAGTGCATCGGCCCTGGGTGTTCCCTCGGCAATAAAAGAGGTGACGGTCTGCAGATCACGAACAAAAAATTCCCCGGCTTCCGTATGGCCGCTACCCCCAAAGCGCAAGGTGATATTATCATAGGTGGCATTATCACTTAAAAGGGTACCATCATTGGCCGAAACGGCATTGGTTCCATCGAACCGCAAGGTAACCCAGGAATCAAAATCGGATTCCTCCACAGTCAGGGGTAAAATTGTCCATCGTTGAAAAAAGTTCCCATCGATATTGTCGTGCAGGATAACTTCAACCAGGGGCTCAAGGTTTCCGGAAAAATCATTGCTGGAAGGGATATATACCTCCATGGTAAACTTATTGAAGGAAGAAAAGTCGATAGGACCCGGTTGTGGTTGGAACTTAAAGTCCTCAAAGCCACCAAAGGGTCCGTTTTCCGGTCTTAGGATTTGTCCCACCAATCCGTCCCCTCCGGCAGGGTCCGCAGCTCCCAAATTGAAGGTAACGCCTTGAGCATCCTGGGGCAAGGGAAGCAGGTTCCTGCCCGACGCGGCGTCGTTTGCTTCAAACGTAAAGAAATAAGGGGAGGTGGTGTTTTGCAATTCGTCTGCCCTAGGCGTGGGAATACAAGCCTCGCAAGGGCCACCACAATCGATCCCTTCTTCCCCCTGATTTTGTATGCCATCGCTACATGAAGGACAGGCCACGCCTGAGCCCCCGCCACAATCAATCCCTTCTTCGTCCAGGTTTTGAATGCCGTCGACATAGGAGGGTAAAACGTTGTCCAAATCGTCAAAAAACTTTTCTTCCTCGCAAGAAATGAAGGTGATGAGGGTCAAAATTGCAAATAGCCAGCCCTCCAGCGTCCGTATGGTGTTCGTATTTGTTTTCATCTGTTACTATTTATTGTTTCTTAACGGTCAGATGGAATTCGCCAGTTAACATTCCGTTGCGTATCCATGTCATCGTAATGGCTCGTTTCATGTATCCTTTCCTGTTTTTAGTCCTCATATCAATAGCCCGGATTTTGCTCCAGCAATCCTTCTGGATAGATATCTATTTCCTGTTGCGGAATGGGCAACAGTAAATCGCGGGGCGATGAAAAATCGGTTTTTCCTATGGCCTGGAGCGCAGGCCCGATAACACCGCCGCCATCCAAAATCTCCCAACGGACCAAATCCGTGAAACGGTTCCATCCTTCGGTGGCCAGTTCCCTGCGGCGCTCATCACGAACCCCTTGAAGGGTATAGCTTGGGGCTGCCGGATTGCCTGGTCCATAGGCCCGATCGATGACTTGCTGGAAGGATGCCTGGCCATTACCACCTCCCCCCATTAGGGAAGCTTCTGCGTGCATCAACAACACCTCCGCATATCGCAATATCTTCTCGTTGAGGGGAGATCCCTCTACATTCAATAGTTCCTGCACTTCCTCAAAAGTCAAAAAGTATTTTTTTGCCCCAGTGTTCACGCCTATGGCATACCCAAAATTGTCCGGGACCGGGTCAAACCCCAAAGCGGCCAACCCTGGTGAATTCAACACTTGACCGGGTAACAAAAAAGTGGCTTCCTTTCGCTGATCGCTGTCATCAAAAAAATCGACCAAATCTTGTCTGGGAATAAAATTGTTGAATGAAGGATAGGCTCCCGAAAGAAAGGGGAACGACCATCGCCACATGGCTGAGCCTTCCTGTTGTTGATTGGTATTGACGAATCCCCCGGCAAAAAGACCATCTTTATAATTGATTTCGAACAGCGATTCCCGTCCAAATTCCGTAGTCTGTAAAAAATTGTTCCTAAAATCCTCTTCCAAACTGTACACTCCCTGATTGATAACCTGTTCCGCGCTCGCTACGGCTTCGGGCCATTTCTGTTGATACAGATACACTTTTGTCAAAAGTCCCAAGGCAGCTCCAGAAGTAGCGGAGCCCTGAACCCGTTCCGCGCCCCCTTCGGGGAGCAAATCGGCTGCTGCTTGTAAATCTGCTTCGATAAAGGCATATACTTCCGCCGCTGTGGAGCGCGCTTTAAAAATCTCCTGTTCAGAAGAAGTAATAGCCTCTTCGAACAAAGGGACACCTCCCCATAGGCGTACCAGTTCAAAATAATACAGGCCCCTTAAAAATCTTGCTTCCCCGATGATTTGTTGTTGTAGCCCATCGGTTTTATAGTTGTCAAAATTCCCAGCGAGTTCTATGGTAAAGTTGGCCCTGCCAACCGCGCGATACCATTTGCTCCAAAGGGCGGCCACGGACGGTAAGGAAGGGACTATGGTGCTAAACTGATCCCATTGTGCCCCAATGGCCCAAAAACTGGCAGATTGGGAATGAAGGTCGTCCGCCCTTACCCCTTGCGACAGTAGGGGAAAGGTATTCTGCCCAAGCACCGATTGCCACTGCAAAGGATCATAGGCAGCGTTTAGACTGGCTACCACATTCTCTTCGGTAGTAAAGGCGGTATCCGCATTGATTTCGGTTACGGGTTCCAAATCATCTATTTCCGCACAGGAAGCGAACATAACTACGACGCCTATAAGAATTAATCTGTTTATATACATCACGATTATTTTTTGAGTTAGGAGGATTAAAAATCAATGTTAAGACCAAGGATAAACTGCCTGGCTTGTGGGAAAAAGCCCTGATCGATACCAATGTTCAATGGCGACCCGGTATTGTTTTGGCCAATCTCTGGATCGATGCCATTATAACCGGTCAAGACAAAGAGGTTCTGACCGGAAACATAGAGCCGCAATCGCCGCAATCCAATCTGTTCGATGACATCATCGGGCAGGCTATACCCCAGGGATACGTTTTTCATTTTTAGGAAACTGCCATCCTGAACGTGAAAGTCCGAAATCAACTGTTCCCCGTTCGGGGCGGTACTGACCACAATGTTTCTAGGGGCTCCCGGTTCCGTAACGTAAGCAGCAGGCCTATTGGTGCCCAATGCATCATATCTAATGGTGGCATCAAAGATATCGTTGCCCAAAGTACCCGACATAAAAGCGGAAAAATCAAAACCCTTATAGTTCATTCCCAGTGTGAAACCAACGGTGGCATCCGGATTGGGGTCCCCTATAATGGTCTTGTCACCTTCGTCCGGGGTCAATTGATTGTTTCCACTGTTGTCCAGATCGGCAAAAATCAAGTTCCCCTGCGCATCCACACCTTCCACGACAAAACCATAAAAACTGGCTATGGGATCCCCCACCTGTGTCCTTGTGGCAAAATCGTTGAACAATGGAGTCAATTGGGCCCCTGGGATGAAAGAGGTTTCCCCAAGATCGGTAACTTCATTTTTGTTGAAACCCAAATTGGCACCGATGTTCCATCCGAATCCGCTTTCGTAATTCTCGCGATAGGAAACGAGAACTTCAAACCCGCGGTTCTCCACCGAACCTGTGTTTTCAATCGCTGGATTCAATCCGGAGGTCAATGGAGTGGTCGCTCCCAATAAAATATCGGAGGTCTCCTTAATATAATAGTCCAGTGTAATGCCCAGCTTGTTCTCCAAGGCGTTGATGTCCAGACCAACATTGAACTGTGTCAATTCCTCCCATCCTAATACGGGGTTGGAAAGACTGGTAAGGGCGATGCCCGGCTGTCCCGCATATCCGGCCTGTGTATTGACCGTTGCCGCGTAAGCGAATGGAGAGGAGGATTGGTCATTACCGCTTATTCCCCAGGCTCCCCTTAACTTCAATAAGGTAATCGCCCTTGAATTCCTCAAAAAATCTTCTTCCGAGATTACCCATCCCGCTGATACTGCCGGAAACCAACCTACTCTGTTGTCTGGACCAAAACTGGAGGATTTATCCCTTCGCAGCACCGCACTGAACAGATATTTCTCTTTAAAATTGTAATCTATTTTTCCAAAAAACGATTCAATATTTCTGGGAAAGGTGGTTCCGGGTACCACGGTGGCATCCGTAATATCCTCAGAAAGGGCAAAATTGACCTTATCAAAATCATTGGTTAGAAAAGATCCGGTGTCGTTGATAATATCACCTCCAATAAAGGTAGTTTCCACAGCTTCATATCCCAGAAGGAGATTTAGGTTATGGTCGTCTTTCAGGAACTTACCAAAATCGTATTCCATGGAACCACCCCATTGCCTGTTTTCCTGACGACTTTTTATCTCCGTATAATTGACAAAGGGAGAGGTATCGAACTGCTGATCCGTCTGCACCAATAACGGGGTAAAGCTTCGGTTAAGAATAAAATTGTTAAAGGAACCATACCACCCCCTAAACTTTAGATTTTCCGTTAGTTGGTATTTTAGGGAAAGATTGAGGTTGGAGGCATCCTGAATGGCTTCGTTGTTACTGATCGCAATGGAAAACAAGGGATTGGTAACGGCACCCAAACTGTTTATGGGAACCCCATTGGCAACCGGGTTACCGAAAGGATTGAAAAAGTTACCGTTCTCATCAAATACAGGATAAATAGGGGGTAGACCATTGATAAAGCTACTAATACCAACTCCGGCACCACCCGTATTCTGTGGAATGGTAAAACGGTTGGAAAACTGATATTGTGCGGAAGCATCCAATGTTATTTTATCGGTCAGATCGATACTGATCGAACCCCTGATGTTCCTTCGTTTAAATTCGGACTTTCCTTCACCGCCTAAAATACCTTCCTGGTCAAAAAAGCCTCCGGATAGGGAATAGGAAAGGTTTTCGGTCCCACCTACCACCGAACCATAGGCATTTTGGACCGGGGCATCATCAAAAACAACATCATACCAGTCCGTATCGGGCAATAGGGCCCTTTCCGCATCGGTAAATGCACCCCTAAATCCTGGGGCCGTATTTCCATTTACAGCGGCAACCCCTTGATTGTAGTATTGTAAATATTGATCTCTGTTCATTAAATTGGGCTGATTGAACAAACTCTGAATACCATAAAAAGTACTGATGGACACTTGCGGTTTCATCGACCTTTTTTGTCCCCGCAATGTTTCGACCAGAATTACGCCATTACCTCCCCTGGAACCATAGATTGCTGTGGAAGCGGCATCCTTCAATACGGTTTGGGATACGATATCGTTGGGATTCAGGAAACTCAGGTCGGGAACCTGGATACCATCCACAATAAAGAGCGGATTGGAATTGTTCGGTGTGCCGATTCCTCTTACCCTTACGGTTTGGGGCGATCCGGGAGATCCGGAGTTTTGCTGGACGACCACCCCGGGAATTGTTCCCTGTAGGGCAGCTTCCGCCTGGGATATGGGCAGTTGTTTGATGGTTTCGGATTTTACCGTTGCCACGGCCGTGGTGACCAATCGTTTGTTCTGTGTTTGGCCATAACCAACAATAACGACCTCATCCAGGCTTTGGGCATCCTCTGCCAAAACGATGTTCAGTTCATTGCTCCCGTTCAATGGAATTTCCTGTGGAGCATATCCAATATAGCTTACTACCAGAATGGCATTGGCGTCCGACACCTCCAGAATAAAATTTCCATCGAAATCCGTTTGGGTTCCATTTTGGGTTCCCTTCTCCAAAACCGTTGCCCCCGGCAGCGGCCCACTTACATCCCTGACATTTCCGGTAATGGTTTGGGCTTTTAGACCCCATACCGTGGTTAAGAGCAGGATGGCAAGGCCAAAATGTTTTGTGCTCATACTTAAAGGTTATTTGATTATTTACACGTTTGAGTTGTTCGCAAAAGGAGGTGTTGGCCACTCCTATTTAGCCCTCTAAAAGTATTTGATAGGGAGTCCCTTTTAAGACATTTTAACAGTTTGGGGCGCCTCCAAGCGGTGGTACCCCGTTGAGGTTGAGCACCACTAAATTCGTTTTAAGGTTTTGAATATCAGCTGGTTAAATAATATTCTTGTCATTTACGAAAATTGTACGAAAACGATTTCGTAAGTTTTCGTGAAATTGACTGTCTTTTTGTTGAAATCGCAATAATTGGGTCAAAAAAATATGCTTTTTTGATTCATCCGAAGAGGAAAAATGAATTTGATAATATAACGTGAGTTCGCTATTATTTTTTATCAGCCAAAATCCGTCAAATTGAGTGGTTTTTCGTAGTGAAATGAAGAAAAATTGTATCAAAATTAGGATTTTGCAAGAAAATTACTTGCCTGCCTCGCCGGCAAGGCAGGTTTTTCGATACATTTTTGCTATTGCAAAAACACTCAAAATGACGTAATTTTCTTATATCGAACTCACGCTAATTATATGGTCTGTGGCCCTTTTTTCCGGACCATGGTTTTAGGGTAGGTGGGGAGGTATAAAAGGGTACTCCAAAGTTGCGATTTTGGAGGACTCTTACCCCCAAGAAAGCGGCCGAGTTGACCAGTGGACCAAAATGCTGCCAAAGTCAGCAAAATACACTAAAGAATTACGCCCGAAATTTGACGTTCTTCCAAGAATATTAAATCGAATCATTGTATCCTTTCCCATTCCGATTGTAATTGCCTGAACCTATCGAAAGCATCACGACCTAAAGGTTGTTGCTCCTCGGAACACATTTCCATGAGGTATTTCACATGGTCCAGCAACATGGGCCTATCATATCGCTTGGGGCCCTTTTTCAAAAGGGTCAGGCGCTTTCGTAACCCTTCTTTTCTTTTTTTGTTTGTTGCCTCTTCCAATTGTTCTTCAAGCATTTTTACTTTGTGGGCAATTGATAAGTATAATTGGGTAACCTTTAGTGAAAGCTTTTCCTGTTCCTGCAGGTCTTTTAGGGTTACACCGCTTTCTTTTAATTCCGGATGTAGTCCATAATGGATTGTGGTGCGAACACTGTCCTGCCCGAAAAAAATCTTCAAATCGTATTCTCCTGGGGATACCCTGGGCCCCAAAAAGTCCTTTTCCCCTTTTCTTTTGAAGTACCATCTAAAATCCCATTCCGTTCTTCGTATGCCCAATTCATCTTTGGGAAGCCTGGTCACTTTTAGCTCTTTGGTATGCACCGGTTGCCCATCTTTGGAAAACTGAAATTTCACCATGGTATCGGTTACTTTTTCCGGTAAGGTAAAATAGATGTTTTGATTGGATTCATGATTTGGTTTTGGTTGAAACACATGAAGTTTTGGCCTTTCCTCCGGACCATAGTGATGCAAAGGGCTAATATCCTCCAAAACCCAAAACGACCTGCCTAAAGTGGATAAAACCAAGTTCTTACGAAAGACCTGTATATCGGTAACGGGTACTATGGGCAAATTTCGTTGAAAGGACTGCCAATGTGCACCATCATCAAAGGAAAGGTACAGGCCAAATTCTGTCCCTGCATATAGCAGTCCTTCCCTATCGGGGTCTTCACGGAGTACCCTCGCAACATGGCCCTTGGAAATACCTTGATCAGTACGCTGCCAGGTGTTGCCGTAATCTTCGGTTTTTAGAAAATACGTTTGCTCGTCCCCAAGGTAATCCCTGTTGATTGCGGCGTAACATTTGGCAGGGTCGTGGGGGGATGCTTCCAGATGTTGAACACGTCCGCCACTTGGAATACTGGGGGTTACATTGCTCCAAGTTGCACCACCATCTTTGGTAACATGGATCAGCCCATCGTTGGAACCGGTCCAAATCAAACCCTTTTTTATCGGTGATTCCTGTATGGCGTAAAGCACGGCATAATATTCCTCCCCAGAGATATCTTCATCTATAGGGCCACCGCTTCGCATCCGATACTCGGGCTTGTTTTCGGTCAAATCCCCGGATATCCTTTCCCAGTTTTTGCCCCCATCGGTCGTTTTGTGCAAGTATTGGGAGCCGTAATAGACCACGTTGGGGTCATGTGGGGACACTTCCATGGGCGTCACCCGTTGAAAGCGATACGTGATATCGTCAGGATGGTTGCCATAAAGGCTTTCCCCGCCAATATAATACAGGTGTTCCGTACCCAATTTATGGTTGTACACCGAAAACTGACCTTTGCAATTGCTGTAAACAATGTTGGGGTCACCAGGTTTGGGGATGGCCGGTCCCGTTTCACATCCTCCGACCCTATCCCAAAAAACCAGGTTTTCCATTCCATGTCCGTCATTACTGTTCAGTACATTTTGTGCTGGTAAACGACTTGGAACACGAATGGTAGTGTTATCCTGCTGCCCGGAATAGAGATAAAAGGGATATTGGTCATCCACATTACAGGAATAGAGTTCCGCTGTAGGTTGGTTGAACTGGGTAGACCAATTTTTGCCTCCATCAATTGAAATGGCCCCACCGCCATCGTTCCCGGCAATCATAAAAAGGGAATCCCTGGGATTGATCCATAAATCGTGATGATCGGAATGTGGGGGAATGATTTCCTTCCACTTTTTACCCCCATTGTAGGAGGTCCATAACTTTTTTGTCCCCGCCCATATGTTATCCGCATTTTGCGGATTTGCATCAATATTGGTAAAGTAAAACGGTCTGTACATCACGGATTTATGGACTTTAGCGGGCATTTCCACCTTTTCCCAGGATTCGCCATAATCGTCTGACTTATAAATCCCTTCCTGCCCTTCTGCTGCCTGGATCTGTGCCCAAACACGGGAAGGCATGGCCTGACTTACCGCTAAATCCACTTTTCCGGTCAAGGCGGTGGGGAGTCCCTTTTTCAACGGTTTCCAGTTTTTTCCACCATCCACGGATTTATAGATACCATCGGTTGCCCCACCACTGATGATGGTCCAGGGCTTACGCCGGGCACGCCACATAGTGGCATAGACAATTTCTGGTCGGTTTGGTGCCAGTTCAATATCCACTGCTCCCACTGAATCTGAATGAAAAAGCACTTTGTTCCAATGTTTGCCACCATCCATGGTCTTAAAGACACCCCGTTCTTTGGACTTTTTAAACGGTTGCCCTACCACGGCCGCATAAGCTATTTTTGAATTGTTGGGATGTACCTCCAATGCCCCGATCTGCCCTGTATTCGGCAATCCGGAAAATTCCCATGTTTTCCCGGCATCAATCGATTTATATATTCCCCTGCCCACAATAACATTGCTGCGGATACCATCCGAACCTGTACCCACATATAGGATATTTGGGTTTTTCTGGAATATGGCAATAGCCCCTATGGAAGGGCTTTCAAAATACCCGTCCGAAATGTTCTTCCAGTGCTTGCCATAATCGATGGTTTTCCAAAGCCCGCCCCCTGTGCTACCCATATAGTAGACATTTGTACTATCGATTACACCTTTTACGGCGGTTACCCGGCCCCCGCGCGATGGCCCCACATTTTTAAATTCAAAGGCCCGTTCCCATTTTTCTTCGGGCTGTTGGCCAAAACAGGAGCATCCTGCCATTGCCAGGGCCAGTACTATGTATTTCTTCATTTTGGGTAGTGTCATACTGTAAAAAATAGGTCGATGCTGTTAATACCAATGTGCCAATCCAACGATCGAATCATATGGAACATCCTTTACCCGATATTCGGGATTTGGATATTCCGAGACGTGCGACGAAAGGATTATATCGATTTCCTTGCTGCCCCGAGGCAGTTTACTCCAGCCATTCCAAGGCTTTACGAAGCAAAATATTTTTGTAATCCAGGTAGTTCTCCTTGGTTACGGGAACATAATCATCCACCTGGGCCGGGTTTCCTTCAAGTACTTGTCCATTTGGGCGAATGGTATGGCCAATGTTCCACATAAAACTGACCACCGGTATGGCACTATTGGGAAAATACAGATCTTCTTCCCATTCCCAGGTGTTACTATATCCGCCGGAGGGCATTCCCAGGGTATGGCCCAGTCCATTGTCATTGACCATGGCGGAAAACTGATCCATATGGGATCCTCCCCAAGGTCCTGAAAAGAGTACCAATTTGCCCCTGAAATGTTTTTTTGCCGGTTGCATAATCCAATCCGAGTAGTACGGGAGGTGGGCACATTTAAAAGGGACATTGTTACTGTAGGTTTGACCGCGTTCCAGTCCTTTTAAAACAGGTCCATGCAACCACTCCATCATCCATGACCCATCATCTTCGGTCTCGGGGGAACTACCGTCCATCAATTGTTTATTTGCCAAATAGTTTTCTGTTCGACGGGCAATAAAATCATCGGTGATATCACTAAGTCTTAGATTTCCCCCCGTAGTTTTGAAGGGTTGGGATGAAAATCGTGCCAATGCATAAGCTCCCTGGCTTCCACCCCTACTGTTGACCGCATCGATGATAAGATGGTGGTCCAACAAATTATGGGTTTCCGCATAGGCAACCAACTCGTCCACCGCCTCCCTCAAATCCTTCCTAAACCCATACCACCATAATAAAATCGTCTTTGAACTTTTGTCATTGGGCAAATACACCGAAAAGGATTCTTTTTCCCATGCCAGGCCATAGCCTTCGTAATTGCGTAAAAACCGCCCATATTGCCAATCCACTTCCTTCAAATACGGGAGTTTGAGGGCATAGGGCCTTCCTTTTTTTGGCTTGAGGACGATACTAAAACTATCCTTGAATACTGTGCTGGGCCATTGGGCACTTCTTTTGGATAGGGCGTCTGCCGTTCTGATCTTAAAATTATTTTCGTTGGAATAGGCGATGTAAGGCCGTACTTGCTCCACAAAATCGGCCAGGGCAAGGCCATTGACCTCAAGGAGTTCATCGCCGATTTTCGGTGTCCTTTTCCCCTCGTAATCCGCAATGGATTTTGCAAGGTCCGAAACAAAAAACGATAGTTTTTTGGAGGAAAAATCGGGATGGAATCGAATAGGGGCCCTACCTTCCTTGATGGACGGGACGGTCAGCCCATTTTCTATTGGCCCGATGGACAGGTGTTTGTCATGCCGCGCCGCACTCAATTTCACCAGGGCAAACCAGAGATCGTCATTGGTTTCTGCATCGATAAATTCCTGCCGCAACTTTTCCATGTTTTGGATGGGGTCAAAGTTGAGCGCTTTGTTCTTGAAATCGGAGAACGCCTCCCGTCGTTTGGTCATGGCCAATAGGGTATCAAAAAGTGCTTCCCTGTTTTCCTTGGTGCCTACTCCGGACTGTGCTGCCAATTGAAGTGCAAAAAACAAAGCCGTAAAAAAGTAAATTCCCCTGGTTTTCATGCTTTATTGGTATTTTGATGGTGCGTAAGATGGTTTCCACTGCGTCTCGAATTTGGAGACTATTGTTGTTGCCACCATATCCCCCATACAGTTGACGGTGGTATTTCCCATATCGATCAAGCGGTAAATGCCCCCTACAATGGCCACAATCTCAATGGGCAAATTGAACGCTTCGGCGAAGAGCATGGCGACTACCAGTCCACCTCCAGGAATGCCGGACGAACCCTCAACCACCAACAGTCCGATCAACACCACTTGAACCAGTTCTTGAAGGCTAAAATCCAGTCCCGCGGCCTGGGCGGTAAAAATGAGGATTCCCGAAAGCATTATGGAAGTGCCGTCCTTGTTGAACTGCGCTCCCATGGGCAAGGTGAAGGAGTATACCTTTTTGGGAAGCTTCATTTTTGTTTCGGCAATATCAAGTGCCACAGCCAGGCTGGCCAAACTGCTGCAGGTGGCGATTGTGGTGGCATAGAGTTCCTTGGTCTTTTTAAAAAACCAAGGGACGGAAACCTTTCCAACAGTGGTCAGTAGTAGCATATATACCGCGATCATCAATAACTGTCCCACATAAATTGTGGCGATGAACTTGCCCAGGGCCCCTGCAATATTCGATCCAAATTCGCCGAAGGTAGCCGCCATCAAGGCGCCGAGACACAGTGGGGACAATAGCAATATGTATTCCACCAATTTGCGCATTAGACCGGCCAGAAGGTCATATCCCTTTTCCAAAGGTTCCCGTGCCCTTGGGGGGAGCTTTAGGGTGACTATCCCTAAAAGGACCGCAAAAACCACTATTTGAATGAGGTTTCCCTCGGCAAAGGATTTAAAAATGTTGACCGGAATCATACTCAACAAAAGGTCGCCCACATTTGGAATTTGACCTATGTCCTTGGACACTTCTGCCTTTAGCGTCATTCCAACACCCGCTTTGGATACATTCATCAAACCAATGCCGATTATGATGGCCATGATGGTGGAAAAAACATACCACAGCAGCACTTTGCCCCCAATTCTGCCAAAACTTGAAATACTGTTCAATGAGGCTATACCCGATAAAAGATTAAAGAAAACCAGCGGGATGGCCGCCATCAGCAAGAGGTTCAAAAAACCGATTCCCAGTGGTTTTACCACCAGGGCCTCTTCCTTGAACACCAGCCCGGCAATGGCCCCAACCAACATCCAAAGGAGGACCCTGGTCGCGAAGGGAATTCGTAAATAGTGTTTTAGTACTCTTTTAAACATCATATGATCTCAATCAATGGGACTGCACAAATCGCTGTAATCGTTTGAGGCCCTCTTCCAATTCGTCCCACGATTTGACACAGGTAAACCTAACATAATTCTCACCAAATTCCCCAAAGGAAGATCCATGGACAATGGCAACCGATTCTGTTTCCAGCAGTTGTTCCGTAAACGCATAGGAGCTTGTTCCCAATTGGGAGATATCGACCCAGGCATAGAACCCTCCTTCGGGGCGATGGCATTTTAAGCCCTGGATACCATCAATGAAATCGGTACAATACAACACCTTTTTCTCCCATTCCAACCAGTAGTTGAGGACTTCATCCTGTGGTTCCCCACAGGCAATTGCCGCACCAATCTGTACAAAGGAATTTACACTGGTAATCAAATGCTGTTGCAACTTTTCCAACTCCTTGATGATGTCCTCACTGGAGTAAATGAAACCGACCCTCCAACCGCCCATTGAAAAACTCTTTGTAAAGCTCATTAGGGTAATGGTACGGTCTTTCATACCGGGAAGTGTTGCCAGGTTGGTATGTTTATGACCATTCCAGACCACCCTTTCATACACCTCATCGGTAATTACGATAAGGTTGTTGGCGATAGCAACGTCTGCAATGATCTGAAGATCTTCCTTGGAGTGGACCACCCCAGTTGGATTATGTGGAGAGCAAAGGATGATCACTTTTGTGCGTTGGGTCACCGCCTTTTCCAAATCGTCCTTGGTCCATCTAAACCCATTTTCGGCCTTTAAGGGCACTTTAACCGCCTTTCCCCCCAAATAGTGAACCGTTTGGGTGTAACTCACAAAACAGGGATCTTCCACAATGACCTCATCACCTGGATTTATACAGGCCAGAAGACCTATGGTGAGCCCTTGTTTACATCCCATGGTTGCAATGACCTCCTTTTCCGGATCGGCATCAATTTTATTGTCCCGTTTTAGTTTTTCGGCTATGGCGTTCCTATAGATGGTCTTCCCCCTTGCCATGGTTTGATGGGTATCCCCTGAATTTATTGCCGCTATGGTCCCACGGGTAATATAGGCGGGTGTGGGCTCAAAAGCACGACCAGCGGAAAAATCGTATACATCTTTCCCCTGTTCGCGAATGACCTGGGCCTTATCTGCAATACCTACGGTTGCTGAAAAACTGGAATCTAAAACTCTCTTGGATAAATTCATAGTTGTACTTTATATACAGAACAAGCGGCGATATGGCGACATCGCCGCTTGTACCAACTAACTCAAATAAACTAACTTAATCAAAAAAATGCTATTTCACCCCTATTCTGATGGCATCCAAAAATACCAGTTCGGACCCGGAATTGTTGCCAATTTGGATAACCAGACTTCCCGTCTTTATGTTTTGTGCAAAGGCATTGAAGGTAAACCAGCTGTTTTCAATGACATTTCCAGTGCCATCCGGTCGATCGCGCATATCTGCGTTTTCATCCCCTCTAAAGGACAGCAACAGTTCGTCACCGTCCGAAGTCCGCCAAAAGACATCAAACTCGTCGGAATCTTCCCAACTGGCATCCACAAAAAAGGTGGAAAGGGTCACTAAAAGGATTTCTACGTCCGGGGCAATGGTGATTTCATCAAACACAATTTCGGCCAGGCCATCGGCATCGGAAGCGACATAGGCTTGCATACCGTCCTGGAAGAATGGCAAATCCCACTCATCGGGTTCGTTCAGTACGTTGGTAACCCCCCAATAGAGTGAGGTGTCCTCTCCTCCTTCCTCTCCGGGAAGGTAGGAGAAATCAAAGCCCATTTCACCACCGATGGAGACATAATCCACTGAATTCAAGCCATCTTTATTGATCTGTTCCACCCCCTCGTCCGCTTCGTAGTTGTTGGTAGCCCCGGCGGTGGGTTCTTCAAAACCCGTGAAAGCAATAACATTTAGATTTTTGGTCTGGTCTTCAACAGCAGCGGTAAATACCCCACTTCCCTGGGCCAACCGCAATCCCCCGGACACTTCGGCCACCTCAAAGGTAACCGTATAATCCTTTATCCCTTCCGTTACAATGGGAACCAATCTAAGGGTTGGATTGTTGCCCCCTTCCGGTATGGATACGGAAATCTGGCCTGAAGAACCATCGGGTTCGGTAATAAAGTCGACGCCATAAACGGCATTCTCCAGGCTTAGGGCTATGGTGGCATTGGCACTTTGGTTAAGGGTGAAACCAACGGAAAAAGGGATGGAAATCGGTTCTCCACCATCTTCAAAAACCGTGGTGGTAAGTCCATCTGCAATTCCGGCCACGAAAGTCTGACCTTCCCTTGAAACGACTTCATTTACCTCATCATTGTCACATGAGACCAGCAGTACAATAAAGGCCAGGACCGTTGGGAGGGAAGAAGGTATTTTTGATTTTAATTGTAGGTATGCACTCATTTTTTCTCCTTTTTATTGTATTCATTTTTAGTATCCATCATTTTGGACCATGTTCGGGTTTCCGTTGAATTCGGCCAGTGGAATTGGCCAGGCGTACAGAAAAGTGGGATAATCCAAGCTACAGATATCCGCTGAGCAGTCATTTCTGGTGAATCCCCGTTGCAATCGTTTCAAATCGAACAAACGGTTTCCTTCAAAAGCCAGTTCCTTTCTGCGCTCCGTTATGATGTCCTCAATAAGCTGGTTGCCACTTGAAGCAATAGGGGAGGCATTGGCCCTTGCGGTAATCCTATTGACCAATTCCAGGGCCACGGCTTCCTGTCCGTTTCTGGCCTCTATTTCGGCTTTCATTAGAATCAATTCGGTCAATCGAATCACGGAATACGGGGTATCGTCCGGAGCAGCACCAAAATCACCGGGATATTTGAACACATGTTGGTCGGTGTTCTCGATTTTGTACCAATTCAATCGGAGATCCTGAGCTTCGTACAAATCGAATAGATCCCCGGAAATGGCATGGGCGGCATTGCCATTGTTCGAAGTATAAATATCGATGATGGAGCGGTTCGTTGTGATATCGGCCCCAGCCTCGTTTATATATAATTGAAAGATACTTTCAGGAAGCACGATTGCAGTCCCTGCCCACTCATTGATGAATTCCAGATCCCCCAGGCCCGTGGAGGGATAAAGTCCTGTTGTATATTGGGAGACCAAACTGTATCGTCCTGAGTTGATGACCTGATTGGCATCACTGAGCGCATTGGAATAATCCGTGATGTAAAAATACATTTTGGCCCTAAGGCTCAATGCCGAGAAATAATTGATAAAATAAAAATCGTCCCCAGGTCTATCTATGGCATTGCTGTTTTGAAGATCGGGCAAGGCCTCGTTGAATTCCTGAAAAATAAAACCGAAAACCTCCCCAGCGGTGTTCCTTTCCGGTTGATTGGTCACGCCCGTTGCCGTAACTATGGGTACCCCGGGATGGGACTGGCCTGAAGTGAAGTTATAATCCTGGGCAAAGACCTGCATCAAACAGAAATAGGCATAGGCCCTAATGATCCGTACCTCGGCAATGGCCTGGGCCTTTGCTTCGTCGGACATATCACCGACCGCATCAATGTTTTCAAGAAAGGTATTGGCATTATTGATGAGTACATAGGCATCATCCCATAAAATGCTGGTGGTGTTGGCATTCAGGTTCAATAGATAGGCATGGGGCAATCGGTCACTGTTTGCCCCGGCATCCTCCCTGTCCGAGGGAATCTTGCCATTGTCCGAAGCCGCATCGCCGATGACCGAAAAGTCGGTTCCGTACATTCCTTTGAGCTTTATGGAGGTATAGATGCCGTTCAGCGCGGCCAAGGCACCGTCCTGGGTCTGAAATACCGATGAGGAGGCCACCTGGGTCTCGGGTGCAATATCCAAATAATCTTCGCAGCTCCATGTGGATAGTACTACGAGCGTCAAAAATGTATATGTTTTACGTAAGGATTTCATAGTGCTATTTTTTAAAAGGTTAAGTTGGCCGCAAAGGTTATGGTCCTGGGAATGGGATATGCCTCGGATGTGGGGTCAAACCCTGGGAAGTCGGTCGTTGTCCATAAATTCTGACCGCTCAGTCTAAAGGAAACACCGTCCAGGCCAATTTGCTGTACGATCTCAATGGGTAGATTGTAGCCCAATGTGATGTTCTGAAGCCGGATATAGGAAGCGTCATACAAAAACCGTGTACTTTCAAAGCCCCCATTGGGATTGTTCAGGCGTACCCTGGGAACGTCGGTGATATCCCCGGGCTGTTGCCAACGGTTCAATGCTATGGCCCATTGGTTGGCGGGAAAGTTCTGTCCATCCCCGTTCAGGGTTTCCCCCAAATCAAAATACTCCTGGTTTCCTTCATTGAAGAAAAACATAAAGGACAGACTCAAATCTTTATACCTAAAGGTATTGGTGATACTTCCGTAGGTGTCGGGACTTCGTTGGCCGACCACGGCCCTGCTTTCCTCCCCATCGTAATCCGGGGTTATATTCCCATCGACATCCAAATACAAGGGATCGCCCGTGGCAGGGTCCACACCGGCATAGCGCTGGTAAAAGAAATTATCCGATCGTCCGCCTTCTTGCCAGATGCGATTGCTAAAGACCACTTCTTGTGGCAATTGTCGTATTTCCTGATCATAAAAAGCGATATTGGCATCGGTTCGCCATGAAAAATTTTCACTTCGGAGAATGTAGGCAGCCAGGGAAACCTCAAAGCCCGTATTCAATAGTTCCGCATCGGAATTCACGGCTTGTTCCTCAAAGCCCGTGGTCAGGGACAGCGGGAGTTCAAACAACAAATCCTCGGAAACTCTCCTAAAGTAATCCACACTTCCGGACAACCTATTGTTGAAGAGGTTAAAATCCACCCCAATATCGAGTTGCAGGTTTTTTTCCCATTGCAAACTTCTGTTGGGGGGAAAGGAAACGGTGATGCCTGGTAAAAAATCCGTTGGATTCAAGGCAAAATCCCTTCCCAATCCAAAAAGATCCCTCCATAGGAAATTTCCGGAGTCGATGTTGTCACTGGTAAAATTGTTGTTCCCCGAAGAACCGTAGCTTGCCCTGAGCTTAAGGTTGTTCACCAGATTGGAATCTGAAAACAGGTCTTCGGAAAGGATATAGCTAAGACCCACGGCACCAAAAGTACCCCATCGATTGTCCGGGCCAAAGTTGGAGGCGCCGTCCCTCCTTAGGGAACCTTCCAGAAACAGCTTGTCCTTATAGTCGTAGTTGACCCTTCCAAAAAAACCAGCCACGGCATTTCCATCAAAGTCCGATTCGATATCAGAGGGGTCTATGGGCCCCGTGGCGAGTCCAACATCGTTTAGATTGGCGAATGTAAAGCCCCTTCTTGATACTTCAAGCAGGTTACTTCGGAACCTTGTGGTCTCAAAACCGGCCTTGATGCCAAGGGAATGGTTTTCACCAATGTCTGTGTTATAGGAGAGCGAGCCCACAAAGTTGAAGGTGTTTTCAGAAGTGCGTGCTTCCAAGGCGTTTCCACCTTCGGTCTCCGCGAGATAGGTTTTCCCAATGGTCTCCTTAAAAATGGAAGTGTTGTAATAGTAATTTCCCAAAACCTCTCCCCGCAATTTTGGGGTGAAATTGTACCCGAGGTTCAAGGTGGTATTTACGCTCCAGCTTTCAACATTGTTCGAATTAAGGGCGGCGGAAGCCACCGAATTGTGCTGTGCATTGCTGGGAATGTCAAAATTAAAGCCAGAACCCACCAATTCCGGATTGGTATCGGGTTGCCCGAATATGGGTTCGGTAGGGGCGGTGTTGAAGGCCCCTGAGAGTTGGCCCGATCGGCCGGTATCGGAAATAAGGTCATCCCGATTTCTGTAATTCAATTGCATGCTTGCCCCAATGTCAATTTTGTCATTGAGATTATGGTCAACACTCAAGGTTCCGGTGACCCGTTCAAAACCGGTACCAATGACGGTCCCTTTTTGTTCGGTATAGCCCAGACCTGAGTAGAACGACGTCTTTTCATTGCCTCCCCTGGCCGAGAAGTCGTACTTTCTAAACGATCCCGTTTGAAAAGCTTCGTTCACCCAATCCGTATCAAAGGCCTGGTCAATGGGAAGGAAAAAACCGGTGGAGGGGTCGTCTGGGTTTCTTCCATCATTGATCAATGCCTCCCGGTAATACTCCACATATTCTGCGGTATTCATCAACCTAAAATTATTGGGGTTGGTATTTTCGGTAAAACCGATTTCGGTATTTAGGGAAAAAACGGTTTCTTGATTTCTTCCTTTTTTGGTGGTGATCAGGATGACCCCATTGGCGGCCCTGGATCCATAAATTGAAGCGGACGCGGCGTCCTTGAGAACGTTTACGGATTCAATGTCATTGGGGTTGATTTGGGAAAGGCCCCCGTTAAAAACAGCGCCATTCAATACGATCAATGGTTCATCACTGGCCAAAAGTGACCCTATTCCCCTAATCCTGAATTCGGCACCTCCTCCCGGTTGCCCATTGCTTTCAAATACCTGGAGGCCAGGGGCAAGCCCCTGTAAAGCATTGGTAAAATTGGATAAGGGTTGTGTTTGGATTTCTTCCGTGGTCACTACTTCCAGGGCTCCGGTAAGTGCCTTTTTGGTCGAAGTACCAAAGGCCACGACCACCACCTCATCCAATTGACTAAGGTCCGGTATCAGGGTCACGTTCACCGTATTTGAGGTAACGGGCACCTCCTGGGTTTTAAAGCCAAGATAGCTTATAATAAGAATTGCTCCCTGATCGGCGGTAATGGTATAGTTCCCATCAAGATTGGAAACGGTCCCTATAATCGTTCCTTTTACTTGAATGGATACGCCAAGTAAGGGCTGTTGGTCGTCTGAAGTAATTTTTCCCGTGACCCTGTTTTGGGCCATTAGAAAACTACTGGAAAATAAGATTGCGATACATAATCTGAGCTTCATTCCACATAGTATTAGTTAGTTATCAGCGTCATAAAAGTCATCCAAAAAAGCAATCCCGCCTCTTTTTTTTGGAAAAAAGAAAATTATTTCAGAAATTTTCAGAAAATACTATAACATGACCTATTCCAACAGTGAAAGCGCCGAACTGATCAAAAAGACCGTCGACTACCTGAAATCGCAGAAAATTTCGCAGCAGGAAATTGAAAGCCGGTTAAACTATACCTCCCTGAGCAAGGCCAAAAATTATGAGCGGTACCCGCAACCGGTCATTGAGAAAAAAACAAGAAACGAACTTCTGGAAGCCTTACTGTCCGAGTTTTCGCTGATCTACAATCCGGCCACCGATCGGATCGAACGAAAAGGGGACGTTTCCGTACCCCCGGATTTAAATGATGTACAGTATTATATGATGCACTACTACGCCTTTGCGCGGGGTGTTGTGGATAGGGCCTTGGTCAAGGTGATCAACAAGCGTAAAGTGGTTATGGACTACCGGATCCAAGAACACTGGGAAGGCACTTATACGGTCATTGAAAACTATACCTTTATCGAGGTCACCAAAATGGGGTACACCACTCCCGTTAAAAAATTGATCTCCCTTTTTTCAGGAACCATGAAGTATGGCCACGATTACCTTTTGGGCACGTACAGCACCGTAAAACGCGATGGATTTCCCGCGGCAGGGCGAATCATTCTTGAGCGCTGTGCGGATGCAAAGGCTGCAAAGACCAAATTGGAAACCGCCAGTGATTATCGTATCATGGCCTATTTAAAGGACAATGTGTACATCACCAAACTACGGACGCCGAACACCCTTGATGAAATCGTGTCCACGCACCATTTTCATTACCTCAAGCTGGTAGGGGACTATAAATTCATCTATCCCGCAGACAACGGGACCATGAATGCCATTGATTTGAGCATTGAAAAAGACTTTTCCGCCCAAATGGAGATCAACCAGGTCATCTATACCGGGTATGCCAGCTTTGTAAACATCAACACCCTGAATATCCGATTTACACGAAAGAATCAAGATAGCATTGCCATCAGCAAACAGATCCTTAATCTTCATATCAATGTTCGAAGGCCCTTTGAGGGCTATGTCTATAGCTGTTCTTCATCGAGTCCGATCATCCATGCGGAACCCAGCTCCTTTATTTCGTACCTGGTCCTGAAAAAGAAGTATCGACCGGAGGTTTTACAACGACTGAAACCGGAACTGCTTATGGCCAAAAGGATTGCCTCTTTAGATTGATTTTTGATTGGGAGTTACATCGGCATGGTTCCCTGCCAAAAGGTGGTTTTTTAGGTGCGCTGTGGGGATTGGTTTTTGGTAAATTTTAAGGTCAGTAACATTAGGTTTGGTTCAACTTGAAATTGAATCTATTGTTTTAGTGAAT
Organism: Muricauda sp. SCSIO 64092; assembly: GCF_023016285.1. Taxonomy (GTDB): domain Bacteria; phylum Bacteroidota; class Bacteroidia; order Flavobacteriales; family Flavobacteriaceae; genus Croceivirga. The sequence goes on along the minus strand of NZ_CP095413.1, from coordinate 1,693,063 downwards.
ATCAATAACTTGATGACCTACGTAATCTTTTGGATTGGATTGAATATCACTCATCACATCCCAAAAGCCAATTGAGATACCTTTGCCACAGCTTCGATTGCTTTCTTTTTCCTGCGCAGGGCTGCAACTTTCTAGAAGTTTTGTTTTTGGTAAATCTACTGGAGTTTCGAGTTGCTAGGTTATATTAGGGTTTGGTTTGGACTTTAAGTCGTTCGGTTCTTTAACAAAATCCACACTTACTCGCACAGGGTGGTTAAAGGCGTGGTTGGCGATTCTTTGTGCATAATTGGGCTTTATGGTGGTGGTGTAAATTCCAACGAACCTTTCGACTTTTCCTACGTGGTTTAATCGTAGCATCTCTATTTTACCGTCTTTGTCGTATTTTGGTTCAGGAATCGTAATGGATATCGGCTTGACATAAACCGGTAAATACGGATGTTCAGAATCACTCGCATGTGAGTCATATTCTGTCCATCGAACCACAGTTTTTTTCTCAAGAAAGCTTATGAAGGCTGTATCTCCCAATGACAAAGCAAGTTTCTTGTCCATTGGCACACCTCGTACAAAGCTAAACGAGTTTTTGATTTTGGAACTGGGTCGTAAGCAATCACTTTTCGGCGTAATGCACATATAGTATTCTTCAGACCCTTCGCGTTTAAAAACCCCTCCGAAGTTGACTTTCTTTTCGCCCGGTAATTGGATGGAATTATAAAAGACGTTCATAGCCAAAAGTTCTTCGGGTTTTACTTCTGCATTTTTATCGTATAAACTATCCAGAAAGTCATCTTCCAGCAATTCTAAATCCTGAGTCGCCAGGTTCAAATTTGCTTGTACAAAAAGAACTTCTTTAATAAAGTGTTTGAACGGTAATTTTAAGCCCTCTTCTCCGAGTTGCGCCCTGTGTTTGAGCAAGGCTTCTTTTGATACTTCTAGAAGGTTAGTATCAACAAATGAGGCACACCTATCAAAGATATTCTGCATTTCAAGACCCAGTAATTGGGTAAAGCTCTTTTGGGATTGGAATACATGATTGGCTATCCGGTCAATTAGCTTTACGGGATCAGAATCGTAATTTTTGTACAGTACAACAACTATAGTGCTATCTATAACTAGGACCTTTTGATCGAAGGATATCACTTCTGGACAACTCAATTTTTTTGCGGATTTGATAAGACTATCAAATGCAATTCCCGCTCTAATCAAAGCACAGTCGGTGGCATTTGTACCTGTGGCTTTCTTCAAGCGTGTAACAAGGTCTTTATGTTCTTTGAAGATTTTGCCGATTGCTTGTCCCTTTGAACTATTGTGCCTATTTGCACTAATGTATTTGATTTGATCCAGAAGCCCCATGACTTCCTCTTCATCAGCACTTAGTGTCAACTTTAGATCATCGTAGAATTGTTGTGTTTCTCCAGAAAAATAAGCCAGTATATTATGAAATACCCCGTCCAAATCTTCATCGGATGTATAAATGCAACAAAAATGAATGTGTGGCTTTGCCACTATTTGGGAAAGCATTTCCAATGCGTATTCTTCCCCGGTCTTACCGTCTAACCGCCAATCCAACAAAACCAAATCGCGCCCATCAAAAAGGTAATCTTTGATGTTATTATTGTTCAAATCGTTTTTTTCAAAGCGATGTACGGCCAATGAAACCTTGTTCTGCTTAAAGTTTGTAAATAGTTCTTCCGAAAGCGTTTCCTCTTTTACGGCCTCTTCTGATTTCTCAGTATACGGAGCCCAAGCCTTTTCGTCAATAAATACCGCTGACTTTATAGCCTCGCTGATAATGCGTGTGGATTTTTCTTTATAGGAATTGGTATCAGTAGCCGGTGTCTCCATAGGGTTTTAGCTTTTACTCGGTTTTATAACAAAGCAAGCCCCTCCTAACACATTGTATGCGGGGTCATTGGTAGCAAAGATGTCATAGTATGCTTCCTGTAAACTCTGCTTGGCAAGGTATAGCCCAATGCCTCTTCCGTTGGGACGATTCGAATAGAACAGTTCAAAAATCCTTTCGAGCCTGTGATCTTCTATTATAGACCCAGAGTTTATAATAAGTACCTCTTTTGTTTTGGGATTATAATCCAACTTGATGTGTTTCTTTTCTACATTTCGCAACCAGTAAACCGCATTATTGATGATATTGATATATACGGTATGAATGGATGGTTCCTTTATGGTTAGGGAGTGTTGTTTGAAATCCTCGGTTGAGGAAAGGGTAATACCTTCTTCTTCCAACTTGGAAGTAAAGAATTTACGCAAATAAGCATCAATCGATTTCCCGGTTACGTCTTTTGGAGTAGCCCCGGAAACCCTATACAGCGGAGATAGTAATTGGTATTTGTCTTCCAGTTGGCTAAAGGCTTTTTTGAGTTGACGATACGGCACAGAATCTTTACTGCTGAGATTCTCGTCAAGTTTTTTAAGCGATGCGTTGATTTGGGAATATAAGATGTTGAATTCGTGGTCTATGATTTCCACGGCAATTCCCAATTGAGCCGTTTCCCGGGTTTGTTCCCACTGATATTTGATGTTTTCATACTCTGCTTTATATGCTCCTTGCAATAGTTCTTCGTCGATATCAAAATTGAGCCGTTCCACATGTTCAGAAAGCGGTAGCAGTTCTTTGGTGACCTGCTGTCGCAAAAATGCAAATTTTGCCTTGACTTTTTCAATAGCCGCAACCACATCTTCTTTTGTTTCGATTTCGGAGATTAACTTGTTTTTTTCAAAATCCAGTTCGCGAGTAATGCGTCCAGACCGTTCACCGTACTCATGCATCAACGAGGATAACTTGGCCTGTAAGCGCTCTTTGGACTTATACATCGAATCTTCCAAATCAGAACGATATAAATGGTAGGATTTTTCAAACTCTTTTTTCAATTCCTGAACTGCGAGTTTTTTTTCGACTTCCTTATAAATGGTTGCCCGTTGAGATTTTATGATTTTGTCGAAGTCTCTCAGTTTACTTTCGTAACTGGCCAAGCGGTCGAGTTGCGTTTCGGTTGGTTTGTATCTTTTCGGTACTTTAGGTAATAACTCATCGTATTTTACATCTAAACGATTGATTTTGTCTAACAATTCTTCGATTTCGGAATAAACAACATTTGCAACTTTTATTTTTTGGTCGAGTTCGTCGAGGAGCGATTGATATTGCTTGTTATAATCCTCGAACTTTTCTGGGTATTCTTTTAAGCTCTTTGTAAAGGCATTTTTTTCAGCTTTTTCCCGGGCTTTGTCTTTTTTTATTTCTTCGTGTTGTTCTTTGAGTTGTTTTTTTCGGTCGACAAAGAAAGATTTGTCTTTGGCATGGCTACCGAAATATTGTTGTGCCAGTCCGTTAAACAAACCTTCCAAATCACTTTTAAAGGCACGATAAGCCGCATTGCTTATTAATCCTTCTCGACCCGCTTTATCTTTAAGTTGTGAATTTTTGTTTCTGGATAATTCTATGTACCCGAACATTCTCCTATGGCTAAAAAATGATTCTCCTGCTTTTAGGGCCCGTTTTCTTTCAAATTCTAAGAAGTCGTATTCAGTTCTGCCATAAGGCAATACTCTAAAACCGTCACGATAGATATAGAGACCTCCGTAATCTTCAATTCTCTTTTTCAATTTGTTCCAAACGTTTTTTTCCAATTTTGATTCGGATTCAAGTCCCATGGAGTACCCAAGTTTGAGAGAGAATGGCCCGTAATTGGATCGGCTGTCTTTCTTTCGTGAGTTGGTGAATGAGTAATCGAGGGGTTCGTCATCGTATATCTTTACTGTTCCCTTAAATGAACTTGTGCCGTCAAAGTCACCTTCGATGAGGATGTCACCGAGCTCAAAATCTTCAGGTTCAAAGAACTTCCCGCTGCTCGTAAAAAAATCGTAATCGTTTCCTATTTCTTTGTGAACGGGGAATGCTGTTTCAATAGGTAGCGGATTTTTTTTGAATTGGTTGGTGAACCCAACCAAACTTGAACGTAAAACTTCCTTGCCTATGCTATCGGGGTCGTCATCTATCAGTTCAAGAATTTGCTGTTCTGGGTTAAAAATAATGAACGTGGTCCCATGATCGTTTTTGGGATTTAGCATTCCTTCCAATAATTCGTTGTCGAGATAAGAAGGTATGCTCAATTTTTTTGAGTCTTGTATTATGCTATCGCGCAACACATTTTGCGATTTTTCCCAAATGGGGTTGCCGTCCACATCTTCCATTAGTTCAAAGTTTTTCAGAAACTCGTCTCTTAGCGTCATTATAGCATTGTGGAACTCCGCTTGGGTATTTATGTCGCAAACCGATATTTGGACGTCATCGAGAAACAGATTATAGTTTTCCAACAACCGCCAATCGAAATAGAGAGCTTGAAGGGGGTGGCCGATTTTTTTTGTGAGCATTAACATCGGTGAGCCCAAATAGGCGACAGATAGACGTCCGATGCCCTTTTCGCCAGCTTTAACGCGTGGCTTCTTCCATAGTGTTTGTTCACTCTTGTTGTCGCTTGAATCGCTGCGACTTTTTGAATCAGTTCCGAGTACGAGCCACTTCTCGAAAATGTCTTTTCTGGACATTCCCTTACCGTCATCGGTAATCAAGAAAAGTGGTGTCTTAGTGTCCTTGTAGCCGGGGAGGTATATTTCGGCGGTTAGACGATCTGCATACGCATCATAACCGTTTTTCCATAACTCAGTTATCGCCGTAGGCAAGTCGGCAATTTGTCCTTTTCCTAACAAGTCAACGGCACGGGCTTTTGTTCTAAACTGCGCCATTCATCGCGTTTTGTACAATGGTTTTTCCGACCCACCGGGCCAACTCTGGAGGAACTGCGTTTCCAATCATTTTAGCGGCTGTTCCCATGGAATTGCATTTGAATTTGTAGTGTAACGGAAAGGTTTGGAGTACGGCTCCTTCCCTAATTGAAATAGCACGATCTTGCTCTGGATGTCCGTATCGTCCGTTGGTAATACTATTAAACTTTGTGGTAATAGTAGGTGCGGGTTTATCCCAATGCATCCGACCATAAACATCATAAAATAAGTTGTCATTGCCTTTGTAGCAGTTCAATTGCAAATCTGGGTCATCTTTCCATGCCAGCCTGGTGCCCCCGTCAGGTGGAGTTTTTCGAATACGTTTTAGGTTGATTTCCTTTAATCCTGATACAGTGTGGTTAAAATCAGTGTTATCTTTATTACCCGCTTTTACGGGTTTAAATACGGTTTTATCACCAATAAAATTTCTTACAGTTAGTCGGCTTTGATTTCTTCCATTTGGAATTGTAATTTCCGATTGAACTCTTGTAGCCAAAAGCAGGTATCTTTTTCGCTTTTGAGGCACATTGTATTTCACTGCATTTATTACTCTGTCGTCAAAAGAATATCCGTTTTCGGTGAGAAATGTTTTGAAATGTTGTAGTGGACTATCCTTTTTTGTTTCTAATCCAGGCACATTTTCCACCACTATGTATCCTGGTCGGAAATAATCTACAAAGCGTTGGAAATCTACCAAGAGCATCCGTGTCTTTTTTGATTTCTCTTTTTCGGTCTGTATAGTGGTGAAATATTGGCAAGGGCTACACCCAATGAATATTAGGTCATCCTCATTGGGTAGAACGCTCAATCTTTGACTGAGTTGATTGAAAGAAAGTTTTGATATGTCTGCTTGAATGAATTGAGCTCCTTTATTGTTGATTTCGTATGTCTCCTTTAGTCTTGGGTCAATGTCGATTCCTCCAAGCACCTTTATTTTGGCTTTTCTAAATCCATATGTCACACCTCCCGCCCCACAGAAGAAATCCACTGCTTTGAGTATTTTTGCGTTATTTGTTTTGGATTTAGTTTTAGTCATCAATTGAGAGGTCGTAAACGTTAACTTTTAAAACTTAGTAATTCTGAATAATTCTTTTAGATGTAGGACGGTTCTTCAAACTCTCTTGTAAGGTCTTAATTTTCCGGAAAATCCTCTATACCTCAAATATTTATAATATGTTGCCCTCGAGATATTCAATCGTTCACGTATTTTCGAGACAGTCAGTTTTCCTTCCTTAGTACTTTTCGCAAAGTACGGCTTTTTTGTTTGTTTTTCTTACTTCGCAAAGCAAGAAACATAACGATTTCTATAGATCGTTCATAGCAGCCGCTTCGTAAATAGTGTTGGTATTGACTATTGTCAATTATGGATGTGTTTTTTAAAACTCAGTTTATTGAGAGTACCCTATTTAGAATTCAAAATACATAGCTCAGCCAAAGGCACTTCCAAAGCTTGACTTATTCTGAAAAGGGTATAAATGGTCGCATTCGTTCTTCCTTTTTCAATTCTGGAAATATTGGTGGTATCAATTTTAGCTTCTATTCTTCCAACTAAATCTACTTGTGTCAAACCTTTTTCCAATCGTATTCTTTTGACGTTTTGGCCAATTGTTTTTAGCATTTCCGATTTATTCATACTTGCCATATTTGACAAGGAAGAAAAGATTTATATTTGCCGTTGTTAATGCCATATATGACAAGTTTATAAATCCCTTTACCTGTGTCAAATGAGATTCAAATAAATTGTTTTACTCAGCTCATTGAGGATACCTATGGGTCTTCTGAAAAATTAGCCAATCATCTTGACAAGGGAATTGAAATGCTTTTCTATGTCGAAAAAGACACGTTCGAAAGAAAAGAGATTCAAGACGTGGTCGCAGCTTTGAGGGAAATTGTGGTGGTGCTTAGAAAAACAGACCAGCTTCTATAGCTGCAATAAATTCCAATCTATTCTTTCAATTATATTTTGGGGAACCCCAAGTTCAATAGCAATTTCCGATTAGCTTGAAAACAAGCTATGAACCGCTTCTATGATACCATTAGGATTTTTTTGTCGCAAACTCTTCGGCAAGGGCATTTGCAGCAGTAAACAGGAGAACACTTTATGTCGATGCGACAAAGAAAATGTATGACATTTTAGTGGCGTAAGTCATGGGTTATAGGGAGGTCTTGTCTTTTTCCTATACCGTCCGATCCTGCATGCCGAAGGTAGGGAGGCCAGTAACTTTATTGCAAAATCCTGTTCGATACAATTTTTCTTCATTTCATTACGAAAAACCACTCAATTTGACGGATTTTGGGTGATAAATATTATATCGAACCCACGTTATTAGTAACCTGATGTTCGGATTGTAAAAGTTCCCACAAAAAAATTTATGGAACAAAAAAGGAGACCACCCCAGGGATAGCCTCCTTTCTAACTAAACTAAACATGAATTGCTAACTCAAACTCGTAGCATATTATTGCCATCCAGGATTTTGGGTCAATTCCCCATTGGGATACAGACCAATTTCACTGGGTGGGATGGGAAACAAATAGTTCTTATTCTCATCAAAAAGTCTGGGGCGCACACTTCCTTGATAGGGTTCAATAAACCCGTCTTCATTGACCCTTGCAAAATTTTGGTCAACGGCATTGGGATATCGGGTTCCATTAAATTTGGCGCCCAGAGGCGTTAATGTCAACAATTGGCCTGCCTTCCATCGCATCAGATCGTCCCTACGGAAACCTTCACAGGCCAATTCTACCCTTCGTTCCCTTCGTATCTCATCTATAAGTACGGAAACCTGGGGTATCTCGGACAGACTGCCATCAAAATTCGAATCGGGATCACGTTCCAGGGTTGCTATTTGCATTGGGGGCATTCCAACCCGATTCCGAAGTAAATTGATGGAGGCATCCAGGTCTGCCTGTTCCAGGGTTCCCAATTCGGCTTTGGCCTCGGCAAATATCAAATAGATTTCCCCCAACCTGAACACAGGGGCTCCATCGTCCGCAGCACCGGGAACTTGAAGGGCCCTATCCAACTTGCTGAACTTTCTTATGACATAACCCGTATTGAAGAATTGATCGAAACGGGGAATCTGTTCATCGTTAAAATAGGCGATGGGATCACTAAGAATGGGTACGTCTATATTAAATATGGTTTGGTGCATCCTGGGGTCCCTATTGGCCATCTCATCCTCAATAAGGTCATAGTCCGTAGTGGGATCAAATAAGGGACTCAATGCAACCGGAAGTCCATCCGTACACAGGAAATCATCGGCCAGTGATTTGGAAATACCGGTCATTGCCTGCAATATGATAAACCGCTGTGACCAGTGACCGCCCACGGCCTGACTGATATCATAATGTCTGGCCAGAATGGTTTCCGAACTCTCTCCCGGTGATCTTAAAGCGAAATAGTTGTAATAGTTCTCATTGACATCGCCATCATTATGAAGGGCATACCCACCTTCATCCATGATGGTGAGGGAAGCCTCCACAGCTTCGTTCAGCAATTCCTCCCAGGGTTCCGGAAGGCTGTGGTATTTTCTGTACGTACCTTCATATAGTGCCACCCGGGCTTTTAAGGCCAATGCGGCATACCGGTCAAGCGTTGTTTTATTCCCAATATCCTGTGGTAAATTGGCCGCGGCAAAATCCAGATCGGCCATGATATTGGCAATCACTGTTGCACGTGGGTCACGTGGCCTGTAAATTTCTTCGGAGGTTTCGTCCAAAGCGGTATCATACCATGGTACATCCCCATATTTTCTTACTTTGTCAAAATACAGATACGCCCTAAAAAAACGTCCCACGGCGCTCCAGGTATTTTTTGCAGCATCGGATATCGGAGCTTCATCAATTTTTCCCAGCATGAAGTTTACGGATCGTATTCTCGAAAAACTCCACCCCCCCCCTCCGTAAGCTGGCGGGTTATCGTTAATGGTGTTGGCCCCAAAGGCCAACAAATTGCCATCGCCCATTTGGTGTAAATTGTCGCTATCATTGTCCGCATTCCAGATGAAATTCACAAAACCCCTACCATCCCTGGGAAAATAATCATAGAACTTATTTGAAAATATTTCAAAATCACTTTCATTGGTGAAAAAGTTATTTTCCGTAATTACACTATCCGGCTCAGTGTCCAGTACATCGCTGCATGAGGCGCATATCCACACTATAGCGATCCATAAATAGTTGTATATTTTCATTTGATTTAAAATTTAAATTAATGCTTGATCAAAGGGTTATGTCAATCCCCAATGACACTGATCTACTAAAAGGATAGCTTTTCCCGGGACCCCAATCGTTGAATCCGTCGGGATTGGTTTCAGGATCAAAGCCATCTACGATATCCGCAAACTCAAACAGATTTTGCCCGGTCAAATAAATATTTGCCGAATTCAGGAATATTTTATCCAATACGGATTGGGGAAGCCTAAAGCCCAAGGTAAGCTGTCGCATTCTCAAATAGGAAAAGTCCTGTAAATACCTATCCGATACCGCATAGTTAAATCCACCTTGATTGCCCAAATATCTGGGCCAATACGCACCGCTGTTGTCCTCGGTCCAATAATCCAAATGACTTATTTGCGGTACTCCTCCCTCGTTGGGCCAGAATAAACCCCCGCTCAATGCAAGGTCTCTTTTGCCCACACCCTGCATTAAAATATCCACATACAATCCTTTCCATTCCGCTCCCATGGTAATCCCAAAAGTGTATCTTGGCGTCGTATTTCCAATGACCCTTAAATCCCCCGGGTCATCAACAGTGGAAAGACCATTGTCTATAATCCCATTGCCATCCTGATCCACGTACCAAACGTCCCCTCCGGCAATGGGCAAAGAAGTCCTGTTGGAGTAGTCCAGCCCGGAGGACTGGTACTCCGCGGCGGAATCAAAAAGGCCGTTGGTTTCATAGCCCCATATTTCGCCTATTTCCCTTCCCTCATAGAATTCATCCAAATTGCTCCCCAAACTTTTGGTAGGATTGTCAAATTTGGTGATCTCTCCCTGGGCATCTGCCAAATTGAAGCCTATATTGTAGCTGACCTCACCGATCCTGTCCCTCCAGTTTACCTCTACTTCCCATCCCCTGGTAACGGATTCAACCGCATTGGCCCTAGGGGCGGTAGTTCCCAAAGTAGCAGGAAGTGCAGCGGCTTCCGACAATTGATCGACCACCTCCCTTTCAAAATAATCAAACGTCAGGTTCAAACGGTTGTCAAAAAGTGAAGCGTCCAATCCGTAATTTATGGATGTGGCCGTTTCCCATGTCAATGAACTACTCACCAAGGAAGGGGTCGCCAAAAATACGGGACGTACACCACCCAAAATTGCCCTGGGCCTAAAGCTTCCCAAAGTGGGCAGATAGGGAAAGTTAAGCGCATTGATTCTATCGTCATCAACAGCTTGGTTGCCCAACTGACCATAGGACCATCGCAGTTTTAGGTTGGAGACCACAGGTTTAAGCGCTGCAAAAAAGTTCTCGTTGGATATACGCCATCCCATGGAAACCGATGGGAAAAAGCCCCAACGATCATCTTCCGGAAAACGTGAAGAGGCATCGTAACGCCCATTGAACTCAAGAAGATATTTATCCTTATAGATGTAGTTCAGACGATAAAAATACCCTTGAATTGCCCAAATCGTACTTACTTCACCAGCTTGTGGCGCGCCTGTGGTCAAATCCAAACTAGGGATATCATCCGTTATCAAATTGGTGTTACTACTGCTTAAAAAACGATATTTCTTACGCTCTTCATTAAATCCCAAGGTAGCCTTGAAATAATGGTCATCCGCAAATGTTTTCTCGTATTCCCCGTATATATTGATGGCGTAATAGTCACTTTTTGCCGTATCCAAAAATAACTCCGTTGGTGTGGTATGAATGGTATTGAGGGAGTTGGGGGCATCTACCGGGCCGTTGTACCGATCCACCCTTTTTTTATGTCGCTTTCTTTCTTGAAAGAAACCATTATAGGTGTATGCACCGGATAGTTGCAGCCCATCGAAGGGTTTTATGGTCGTCCCCAGGGTAATCAGGTTGTCACTGCCATTGGTAATGTCCCTTCCGCCTTCACTCATAAGGGGAATAGGGGAGTCGGTAGCCGTTCCATCCGGATTGGTGATCGGTAAATTGACCGGCTTTCTGGTAAGATCGTGCCACAACGTACCGATGCCTTCATAATTGTACAAATTGTCCCTTTGGGTATTGGTATAAAGTGCATTGATATTGAACTGCAACCAATCGGTGGCATCAATGTCTATCCTGGTCCTTAAGTTATAACGGTCAAAACTGTCATTTCCATAGTTTAAAATTCCACTTTGATCCAACCATCCGGCAGAAACAAAATACGAAACTGCATCGCCACTTCCGGACATGGACAGGTTGTTTTGAAACAAAGCACCCGTACCAATGACCTCATCAAACCAATCCGTATTTCCAAAATAGAGATAGCTATTGGGGTCGTTGGGATTTATTATTGCCGAAGGGTTGTTTTCCGGGTCGTTGAAATAGGCCCGTATTCCATCCCTGATAATGTTATCGGTTATGGGGTTGCCCAGATTTCGCTGTTTCTCATCCTGAAGTTCCAGTTGCTGTACTGAATTTACCATCTTGGGAAAAACAGTAGGGGAATTCACAGAGTAATTCGAGGAAAATTGAATTCTGGGTTTTTGTCCCTTTTGCCCTCTTTTGGTGGTTATCAAAACCACCCCAAAAGCCCCCCTGGACCCGTAAATTGCAGCTGATGCCGCATCCCTCAGGACACTCACACTTTCAATCTCCGTTGGATTTATCAGGTTGGGATCCATAACGACCCCATCTACCAAAATCAATGGGCCACCACCATTGATGGCCGTAAACCCCCGGACGTTAAATGTAGCTCCCTGTCCTGCAGCACCGTCCGAAAAATTGATATTAAGATTGGGAATCAACCCTTGCAATCCCTGTCCGGCATTGACTATCGGACGACGTTGTAGCTTTTCACCCGCAACCTGTGATACTGCGCCGGTCAGGTTTGCCTTCTTTTGGACACCATACCCGACCACGATGACCTCTTCCAAGCCGGCTACATCTTCAACGAGGGTTATGGTAATGTTGGATTGCCCGTTAAGGGGAAATTCCTGGGTAACAAAACCGATGTAGGAGACCTCCAAGATTGCATTTTCGTCTGTCACGGAAATGCTAAAATTGCCATCAAAATCTGACTGGACACCATTCTCGGTCCCTTTTTCCAGGATATTGGCTCCGGGCAAGGGAGATCCATTTTCATCGGCAACGGTGCCATTTACCTGAAACTGAATGTTACTATGGACAGGTGCAACCTTGATAACCGGTTTGGGTTTGGTGTCCTTTACCAAAATGATCTGTTGCCCCAGTACTTTGTAGACGACATCGGTACCTTTAAAAAGTTGGTTCAATACCTTGAATATCCGTTTGTTTTTGGCGCGTACGGAAACCAGGCGCTCCTGATCGATCACATTTTCATTCCCCAGGAACTTGAACTCACTCAGGGATTCAATTTTTTCCAGGACATCCATTACCGTAACGGATTCCATCTCAATGGTAATCTTTGTTGTCTGCGAATAGGTGTTCGCCTGTATCTTCAATAAAGATAAAACAACAAGCATAGTGGTTAGCTTCATCTTTAAGCATAGTGAGGAAGGGGCGTTGCACCCCGTCCAAAATTTGGGTTTTTTCATATTTTTGTAGTGTTTGGTGTTTCGTTTTTATAGCGGACCACTTTATGTAATCGGAAAATGTGGCTGCATTTTCCGATTTTTTGTAGCCCATTATGGTCTTCGAACCCGAAGACCGGTGGCTTGTCTGTTTTACTTCATAGGCTTGTTATTTTATTGATTACTGCTAATTGGTTTTTGGTACTGCATTTATTGTTATATGATTTCCGTTTCTTTGATAAGAGAAGGGTTCACTGCTTTGAAAGGACATCATTACCTGATCGATGGACTCTATATCAAAAGTTGCAAAAAAACGGATGTTGTTGAGGTGGGGGTAGTTATTGGTTATGGTAACATCGTAATGCCTTTCCAGTACTTTTAAAATTTCTGAGAAGGTACGTATTTTGAACAACAGTTTCCCTTGCGTCCAGGCAATATACTCATTAACATCAACCTCGTCTACTTGTATGGCTGCTTCTGAGATGTCCCAGGCTGCTTTTTGGTTGGGGGAAAGGATCGTGGAAACCGTTTTGTCAAAAACCGTACCTGTTTTGTAAAGCCCTACGGCACCTTCGACCAGTACCGTATTGGCGGTGAAATCATCGCTATAACTGTTGACATTGAATTTGGTCCCCAAAGCCTGTATGTTGATATGGGCAGTCCTTACAATGAAAGCGCGTGACGTGTCCTTGGCCACTTCAAAATAAGCCTCTCCGTTTAAGAATACCTGCCTGTCGCCACTTTTCATAAATTGTACGGGATACTTTATCATGGAACCTGCATTCAAGTGTACTTTACTGCCATCTGACAGTAGCAACTGAAAGGTTTTGCCATTGGGTACGGCCAATGCATTGTATGTCAGGGACTTTTCCACATCTGTGGTGACCGCCCCGTTGTAACTGATCACCTTTCCCTGTTGGGTTCCTACCACTTGTCCGTTGTTGTCCCGTATTTTTTCATTGCCGTCTTCTTCAATGACCTTTACCTGGCCATCTGCAAGGGTAATGGTAATGACATTATCGGGCATCTCCGTAAGGGAAGGTTCCGTACTGCGTTGCCATACCAAAAAGTAGTAGCCCAGGCCAAGGATAAGGACAACAGCCGCAGCGACCCTGTACCAGGTGTTCCGCCTATTACCTTCAATTCGGTCAAAACTTTTTTGTTGCTTTAAAAATGCCAGATATTCCGCATTCAAGTCAATTTCTTGAAAAGTCAGGTTAAGATCGTAGTAATCTTTGGCGTACTTTTTGAAAAACTCCTGATGCTCCTGCTTCTGCAATAATTCAAGTAGCTTTTCCGATTCCAGGTCGGTCAGGGAATTGGTAAAATATTTTCTTGTCAATTTTTTCAATCCAACATTTTTTAATGTTCAATTCATAGTAAAGACGTAAACATTTTAGAAAACCCTTAAGAAAAGTTTAAAAAAAAATTAATATTTGTATCTATTTAATAATGAAATTGCGCTATTTGTATGGATTGCGAAACGTTGCGGGAAAGGATACGTGCGGGTGACCGTAAGGCTTTTAGAAGCCTTTTTGATGATACATACGATAGCTTATTGGCTTATACGACCACTTTTACGCATGACCGTGAAAGTGCAAAGGATATTGTGCAACAATGCTTTACCAATTTATGGGTGAAAAGGAACAATCTGGGCAAGGTTTCTTCCTTGAGAAAATATCTGTTCACCATGGCCCATAACCTATTTATTGATCAATACAGAAAAGAGCAATCGCGACATCAACTGTATGATGAATTAAAAATACAGGCCCTTTCAGATCGTGTGCATGAATCCGGGGCAGAGGCCAATAAAAGGACAAAAAAATTGATAGCGATAATTGAGGAATTGCCACCAAAATGTAAGGAGATTTTACTTTTAAATAAACGGGAAGGGAAAAAGTACCATGAAATCGCGGCACAGTTGCAAATTTCAATTAAAACAGTGGAATCACAAATGCGTATAGCGTATAAAAAAATACGTGAAGGATTCAGCAAAGCCCCGCTTTTCCTTTTCTTCAATAGATTTTCGGTTAAAATTTTAAAGCACGGATGCTAACGGTTATTCAGCCGTAATGGGATATCTTGACTATTTTTTACCCTAGCGGGGTTGGCCCAGGACAAATCAAAGCGTAATTCAAAAGTGGGGATACATTCCGATGGTTCTCCCTTTGTTGGAATTCCGTCTAAAATAAGGGGTATACCCCTTATTTTAATGTGGGTTGGATATCAGAAAATTACTTGCCAGCCAGGCAGGTTTTCGATACATTTTTGCTATCGCAAAAACACCCAGAGCCTGTTTGGGAATTTGTCAATTGTTTTCTTATGCCCCTTTTTGCACGGCACATTGTTAAAATTTTAATCCATAACTATGGCTATGAACAAAAATTTTGCCTCGTTCCGCACTAAAAATGGCCTATAACAATTCCAATCACAAATTCCCAAACAGGCTCTCAAAATGACGTAATTTTCTAGCAAAATCCTGTTCGATACAATTTTTCCTCATTTCAATACGAAAAACCACCCAATTTGATGGGTTTTGGTTGATAAAAATGATATCGAACCCACATTGGTTCAGATGGGGTTCAGTTTACGGTCCCTCTACACCCGATAGTTTAAAAACCCATGCATATTTACTGGTTGGGTTGCCCCGGATTTTTTCCGGGACCTTGATTTTGAACCCTTTGTCCAAGGGGCTCCATCTTACATTGGTATGGGTTCCCAACATCTTGATCTTTGCCCCTCTTTTTGGCGTCAGGGATTCCACAATGATTTCGGACGGTAGGGTATGTTCCCCTTCCGCTGCCAAATAGCACAAAAACACGTTCCCTTCTTTGTTCTGGGTCATACAGATGTTGTTCTCTTTGTAGGGGGCTATGGGTTTGGTGCCATAAATGGCCGGGCTGTTGACGTCCATCCAGTCGCCATATTCCTTTAAGAGGTCGTAGGCCCCTTGCTGCCATTCCCCTTGCGGGCTTGGCGCTATATTGAGAAGAAGGTTGCCCCCTTTTGCGACAATGTCCACAAGCATGTGGATGCCTTCCCTGCCGCTCATGTATTTGGCATCCGGGGTGTGGGACCAACCCCCTCCTGAAATGATACAGGACTCCCAAGGGTAGGGGAGCATCTTTTCGGGAACCCTGTTCTCGGGGGTCAGGTAATTCTGGTTTTTGCCGTGTACCGCCCTGTCCACAACGATTAAACCAGGCTGCTTTTTTCGGGCTTTTACGACCAGTTCGTCCATTTTAATGTCCTGGTTCACCATTCTGTGTTTTAGGTAGGCCTCATCATTATCATTGTTCAATTTTCTTGTGAACCAATCCACAATCTCTTTCTTTGACGCTTTTGCGACCCATCCGCCATCCAACCATAAAATATCCACCTTGCCGTAATCGGTCATCAATTCCATAATCTGGTTGTGCGTGAATGTCACGAACTTGCTCCACTTTTCCGGGTTTTCCCCAGGAGCGTAATTTACATTTCTGTCCTTTGGGGGATACATGGGGTCCCAATAATATTTTGAATTCCAATCCGGTTTTGAAAAATAGGCGCCAACCCACATGGCCTCATCCCTAAAGGCATTAAAGATTTCCTTGGTAATATTGGCGCGTGGATGGGTGCTGAACGCACATTCGGGATCGGTGACCTTGTAATCGGTATATTTTGAATCGAACATACTAAAGCCATCGTGGTGTTTGGTGGTAAACACCACATATTTCATTCCGGCATTTTTAGCGGCCTTCGCCCATTTTTCGGGATTAAAATTTACCGGATTAAAGGTGTTCTTTAATCCTTCGTACTCTTTTTTGTAGGCAAAATAATCATTGGGATTGCTTCCTTTTTTTCTTTCGCACCAAGCGTATTCCTCGGGGGAGAGTGACCAGGATTCGACAATGCCCCATTGACTGTAGGCCCCCCAATGCATAAGAAGACCGAACTTTTTATCCTGCCATTGGTCCAATTTTTCCAAAACCAGTGGATCGGTTTCGGGTACGTAACGTTCATCTTCATAAATGGCCTGTGCATACGTTTGTAAGGAAAAAATAGATAGTAACAATAAGTTTATGATCTGTTTCATGGTTTTTTATTTTGGAATTGAAATTTAATTGTTCACCAAATAGTCCGGAAAGTCTTCGATACGCTCGCAACAAAGCTGCTCCATGACCTGTTGCAATTGCCTTTTGAGCATGGAAATGGTGTGGTTGCCCCTCTTTTTGCCAAGGGCCGCCACGCCGTACATGAACGAACGGCCCAAAAAGGTGAATTCGGCACCGCTCGCCAAACAACGGGCAATGTCGGGGCCGGAACGAAGACCACTGTCCATCATTACCGTTATTTGGTCACCATATATCCTTGCGATGCGCGACATGGGCTTTATGGAAGATTCCCCGGCATCCAACTGCCGTCCTCCGTGGTTGGATACGATTATTCCGTCCAATCCCAGTTTTATGGCCATTTCGGCGTCGGCCTCGCAGGCAACACCTTTTAGCACCAATTTCCCTTTCCACCTATCGCGGATGGGCTTGATCCGCTCTTCAAAGAGCCTACCGGAAAAGGTCTCGTCCATAAATTTGCCCAATTGTTTCAAATCCAGGTTCCTGGGCATATAGGGTTTTAAGGTTTCAAAATTGGGCTGTCCGTGCATCAGGGTCTTCAAGGCCCATTTGGGCTTGCCCAAAATTTGAAGCATGTTCGCCAGGGTCATTTTGGGCGGCATGGCCAATCCGTTGCGGATGTCCCTGGGGCGGTAGCCAAAAGTGGGCACATCACAGAGGATGACCAAAACCGGATATTCTGCATCGGTTGCCCTGCCGATGATAGCATCGCGTATTTCTTCCTTGGCAGGATGGTACAACTGAAACCAAGCCCTACCCTCGGTCAGCTCACCAATGCGCTCAATGGAACTGGTGGTGACCGTACTCAAAATAAAGGGAATGTTGTGCTTAAAGGCCGCCTTGGCCAAAATCTCGGGAGCATTGGGCCACATGAGCCCCTGTAATCCAATTGGAGCAATACCAAATGGTGCATCGTACTCATGCCCGAACAGCTTGGTTTTTTGGCTGCTATTGGAATGTTTCTCCAGATATCTTGGGATCAATTCCACCTTACGTATGTCAGCTGTATTTTTTTTCAGGTTTACGTCCTCGTTACAACCTCCATCCAAATATTCAAAGGCGAATCTGGGAATACGTTTTTTGGCCTTTTCCCTTAAATCATCAACTGAGGGGTAACGGGTATCGAATACAATTGGTGCGGCCATATTGAACTGGAATTACAATTGAAATATTTTTTGCATCAACGCCCATTTTTCCCCTCGCCTGGCCAATGGAAGCGGCTATTGATATTTCCCCATCAAGGTTTCCCATTGCTGTACCATAGCATTGGTTAAATTCATTTTATTCTTCTTTTCAAAGGAAATCCTCCACTTCCATGATCATAAAGAGCCTGTTATGGAAACGGTAAATCTGCATATCCTTCACGCCACTTTTTTTGATGCTCTTGCTTTTGCAATAATTCAAGTAGCTTTTCCGATCCCAGGTCGCTCAGGGAATTGGTAAAATATTTTCTTGTCAACTTTTTCAATCCAACATTTTTAATGTTCAATTCATAGTAAAGACGTAAACATTTTAGAAAACCCTTAAGAAAAGTTTAAAAAAAAATTAATATTTGTATCTATTTAGTAATGAAATTGCGCTATTTGTATGGATTGCAAAACGTTGCGGGAAAGCATACGTGCGTGTGACCGTAGGGCATTTAGAAGCCTTTTTGATGATACATATGATAGCTTATTGGCTTATACGACCACTTTTACGCATGACCGTGAAAGTGCAAAGGATATTGTGCAACAATGCTTTACCAACTTATGGGTGAAAAGGAACAATCTGGGCAAGGTTTCTTCCTTGAGAAAATATCTGTTCACCATGGCCCATGATCAATACAGAAAAGAGCAATCGCGACATCAACTGTACGATGAATTAAAAATACAGGCCCTTTCTGATCGTGTGCATGAATCCGGGGCAGACGCCAATAAAAGGACAAAAAAATTGATAGCGATAATTGAGGAATTGCCACCAAAATGTAAGGAGATTTTACTTTTAAATAAGCGGGAAGGGAAAAAGTACCATGAAATCGCGGCACAGTTGCAAATTTCAATTAAAACAGTGGAATCACAAATGCGTATAGCGTATAAAAAAATACGTGAAGGATTCAGCAAAGCCCCGCTTTTCCTTTTCTTCAATAGATTTTCGGTTAAAATTTTAAAGCACGGATGCTAATGGTTATTCAGCCGTAATGGGATGCCTTGACCATTTTTTATCCTGGCGGGACTTAGAATACGAATCCAACCACTATCAACTAAGATGCCCCCTGTTTCAAATATTATGGAACCCATTGGAGAACGCGTAGCAACTTGAGTTTGGTAAAGCGCAGTTTCCGCTTGGGCTTCCACTTTCTCAAGCACTTCAACTCTATTGGTTGCTTGACGTATCCAATCTGAAACCAGCTCCCATCCTGGTTCTTCTTCATTTATTAAATCATTCAATGACCTCATTTTCACGTCTTGACCAAATCCTATATAACCTGACATTAAAAGAAATGCTGCGATTTTATAAATGGACATAAATATTGAAAATCCTTTATTTGGACTCTCGGTTTTAAAATAGATTTGGAATAATCACATTAAATAGCAAATGGTATAAAATAACCCCTGCCAAAATTCCAATGGCAAAGGCCCTCCAGTTTTTTTTCTTTTTGTTATCCATTTTATAATTTTTTCAATTTCTCAATTACTTTGTCAAACCGACTGTCCATACACACGCTTAAGTCCGTTGTCATAAATTTCCCGTCTAAAAATAGACTAAAAATGGTTGCAGGGCTTGGGGCACTTTGGGCTTCTTCCATGGTCTTGAGCTTGATGACCTTTAAGGGCAGATTTCGCTTTTCCGCCGTCTCCACCAAGGAGTTTTTAGCGTGAAATTCCGCAAAGGGACATCGGTTCGAATAATAGACTACAATTCCTTCTTTGTCCGGGCATTCGCCACTTATAACGGATGCATTGAATTTAGGCTGTTCGGAACGGTCACTGAATTTTAGTGCCAACAAACTGAAACCACTTGTAATCTTTTCTACTTCTTCAAATCCCTGTCGCAATAGCCATTTGGTATCACTCATAAAATGGAATTTTTTTGTCCCGACAACAGTTACCAATCCATTCCTGTTTTGTTCTTTTGCATCTTCAATTGCCGATTGCAAAAGCGCTTTACCGTATCCGTTTTTCTTGTATTTCCCTGAAACCCAAAAACAGTTAACGTTTAAATAATTGGGTGCTTTTATGGGGACCCAGGCATTTTCAGCCGGTCCGTATTCAATAAAAACCTTGGCCCTTTCATCAAGCCGCCTAAAGACGTATCCATTGTCGAACTCCTTTTTGAGCCAATCTTTTTTAGCTTGATAACTGTCTGAGCACTTCTTGTCCGAGAAGGCACAACAAATGTGCTCCGAAGCAATGTTTTTCGTGTTTAGTTCAATAAAGTTGTTCATTTTCTATAGTATTTAAATCGACCAAATACGCCTATTGGACTCATAATTGTAGGCATGGCATTGGTACTATAAAAATAATTGATATGCGTAATTTAATGAAGCTGGAAGTGCTACAAAACGACAAGTTTTAGATCAAACGTATTGGCCAATCAATTCCCGTTGATCATTGGCTTTTCAGAACTGGAGGGAATTACAAACTAACCAACAAGGATAGGAAACCTTTGGCATTGTAAAGGGAATACCCATCAAAGCACTATATGTTCAATACATGTAAAACACTGAAATGTAGTGCTATCTGGCTACGGTTTGCTATAAAATGTTAGGGGCTGTTTTTTTAGGCACCCTGTTTTTTACGTGCCGCAAAAAGTCTGATAACGTGCATCAAAACCTGCGGGTATTTGTTGAAATTGTAGTTGATCGGGATGATTATCGTAAGGTTTGGAGAGTAGGCCCAGCAATTGGTCAAAGGGTGCCATATCGCCTTGAACGGCAGCTTCCAGAACATCTTCTACCCAATGGTTGCGTGGGATGACCCTGGGGTTTAATTTTTTCATTAGTTCCAAGCTTGGTGTTTTACCCTGGTCCCTGAGATGTTCATTTTTCCATTTTTGCATCCAACCGCTAAATTCCGCTAAGTCAAAAAGGGATTCATCGGATTCTTTATCTTGTTGTAAGGCCAAAAATACTTGCGTATAATCGGACCTGTTGGTTTCCATTAACGAGAGCAGTCCATCCACCAAGTCTTTATCCTTGTCCTTGGGATTCAAAATACCCAGCTTACCACACATCATGTTGTACCATTTTTCGGTAAATGTCTGCTGAAATCCTTCGATAACTTCCTTGGCCAGATCCACGGCTTTTTTCTGGTTTTCCGAAATCAGGGGCAAGAGGGCGCTGGCAAAGATCGCTAAGTTCCAATGGGCAATATAGGATTGATTGCCAAAGGCATAGCGGCCTTGGGTATCAATTGAACTAAAAACGGTCCTGGGATTGTAGGAATTCATAAAAGCACATGGGCCATAGTCAATGGTCTCGCCGGCAATACTCATGTTGTCGGTATTCATCACCCCGTGGATAAATCCTACCTGCATCCAATGGACAACCAGATCGATTTGTCTGTGCATAACGGCCTTTAACAGTTCAAGGGCCGGATTGTCCGTATCCGTTAGTTCAGGATAGTGCCTTTGGATGGTGTAGGTGGTGAGCGCTTGTAAATCTTCCGTAGAACAAAAATTACGGGCGTACTCAAAGGTGCCCACACGTATATGGCTATCTGCCGTACGCGTTAGCACGGCACCGTTGTGCCGCTCTCCACGAAAAACCTGCTCTCCGGTCGAAACTACGGACAGGCTCCGGGTGGTGGGTATACCTAAATGGTGTATGGATTCACTAATCAGGTATTCGCGCAGCATGGAATACAGGGTTGCCCTGCCATCACCGCGCCGGGAGTATGGTGTTTGCCCCGAACCCTTTAATTGGATGTCGAATCTTTTGCCCATAGCGTCAAGCTGTTCGCCCAGTAAAATGGCCCTGCCATCGCCCAACATGGTAAAATGGCCAAACTGGTGCCCAGCATATGCTTGTGCCAAAGGCTTGGCTCCATCAGGAATCTGGTTCCCTGAAAAATAACCGACATTATTTTCTTTATCATTAATTTAAAAATCCGAGACCCAAATCATTCGCCAACCTTTCATTGAAACATACGATTTCCGGCTTTGCGACCGGCACGGGTCGTTGAAGGCTAAAAAAAACGGTCGGTAACCCTGCATAGGTATTTTCTAACCGCCAATCATGTTTCTTGATGTCTGTGAGCATATATCATCAACGTATTAATACGAATGTAATTCAGAACTTCTTACACGCCGGTCCATAGCACAAGCTTTGGAGTAAGGCCATTATCATGGGTTTGTTTTCAGCGTATGGCAAGCCGGTAGCATTCGTCTTCCGGTGGGCTTTCCTTTTTTGCCGTCCTGTCTTTTTACAGCAAATTTACTAATGTCATTGTCGTTTTTCAACTGCCCCTAGCAGCTCGGTTAAAAAAATGTGCGGGTCTGCGATGCTTATTTCTTAGGTGGGAGGCGATTTTGTTAAAAAGATCAATGCAGGATGATTGCTGATTTTAGGCTTGGAATTGAAAAGAATTAGTTACCATACTTAGCTTTCCATTCTTTCACTATTGCCGGTAATTCCTCACCATCTGCCACAAATAGCAGCGAAGCGGAGTTCATGCAATACCGCAGTCCTGTTGGTGCTGGACCATCATTAAATACATGACCCAGATGGGAACCGCTTCCACTATCAACTACTTCCGTACGGACCATGCCGTGACTTCTATCGACAATCTCTTTGACGGCATTTTCATCAATTGGTTTGTAAAAGCTGGGCCATCCCGTACCTGATCTATACTTATGTTCGGAGCTGAATAAGGGCTGACCAGTAGCGGCAGAGTAATAGGTTCCCTTTTTCTTGTTATCCCAATAGGCTCCGGAAAAAGCATACTCCGTACCCTGTTGGCGCAGTATGTAAAATTGCTCATCCGAAAGCATCTTCTTCCACTCTTCATCCGTCTTTTGAATGGGGTAGGGGTAATTTTCGTCTTTTGAATCGGATTTTGTCTGGCTAGCCACAGTCATATAGGCCAGGCTAAGAAGTAAAATAAGCGATAACCTCATAGTTTTTTTCTTTTTCTTTAGCTAAATGGAAGGATAAACCATTTTTTGGTAAAATTATGGATTACCAATGGAATTGTATGGTACCCCTTTTCATAGGTCGCCTTGATACGTAATACCTAACGCAATCTTGATTTTGAGGTTGCCCGAAGGTGGATTGAGAAGAAAACGGATTTTTTTAATTTAACCATCCAAGGATTTGTCCCATTGGGAAGCCATTTTATTCCTTGGGAAAGGATGGACGAGAAGGGTTTTCTGATTCAAACGAGGGAAAAAGCGGATTTGTGCGTGTTCGGGACAATAAAACGGAAATTGAACCAATGACCCGTTCAACCTGTATTTTCAGGGATGAATTGGTCATTCAAGCCGGTATACTGATGGGCTTTACCGTCACATTGACCAATGATTTTTATCGGTACAGGCATAAAAAACTGTAAGAATACTGTACCGCAAACACCTTTAGGGATTAACTTGCTTTTACTAACCGGTTTACATATTTGCAAAGAATGACACCAGAAGGCAATTTAGAAAAGTTCGGTTTTGAATTACCGCATATATCCACTCCAGGCGGGAATTACGTATCTGTTAACATAAGAGGGAACATTGCCTATATCGCAATTCAATTTCCAATTTTGAATGGAGTATACCAATATCAAGGAAGATTGGGAAATGAAATAACAACGGAAGAAGGATACAAAGCAATGGAACTCTGTGCTTTGAATGTTTTGGCACAGATAAAAAAGAAAATCGGATTTGAAAAAATCATAGGGTTAAACCATATCGATGCCTACTTCCAATCCGGTGAAACTTGGGACGAGTCACCAATGGTAGTCAATGGAGCTTCCGACCTTTTCGTAAAGGTCCTTGATCAAAAGGGAGAACATTCGAGAGCCATTTTTGGAGTAGAGAGACTTCCACAAAATTTTTGTGTCGGGCTTACGGCATCATTTACCATTAAGAAATAAGGACCACTTGCAACCAAATGGTCCAAAAGTGCTTTAAAATGAAAACTAGACCTTTCCTGAGGTGTTTCATTTGAGGTAACTGTCTTAACATCAGCATTGAACTTTGTCCTTTGGTGATATCAAAACTATCTACCGTTCTTATCAAGCGGCAAGAAAAGAATTCTGATGAAGTGTTAAAAAATATAAAACTGATAAAAATCAGTCTTCTTTAATTTAATTATACATACATTCGTGTATGTTTATTAACTCACGATTTATCTATCACTTAAAAAAATTAATCATGTCAAGAATTTCGAAAATAGGTTTCACGATTCGTAAAGAGGATGTCTTTTACTTGCTGGCAATAGGTGCACTCATCTTTTTTGTTGGAATGCTGCTTGTTTCGGGAAGCCTGTAAACAAAATCAAGGATGCGAAAGACAGTAGAGGAAACCGAGAAAACCAGAAGATTACTTGTTGAATGCGCCACAAGGCGTTTTATCCTTGAGGGCTTCTCGGCCACGAAACTGGAGGATATTGCCGCAGATGCCGGCCTCACCCGCGGAGCCTTTTATTGGCACTTTAAGAACAAACAGGCAATTTTTAGGGCCATCATAGAGGAAAACAGCAAGGAAGCCCTAAAACTGGTGGCCCGTTATTTGGAAAATGACCACGATCCGGCAGAACGGATCAAGGACTTTGTACGACACCTACTGGGAGACCGTCATCGTAAAAATCATCAAGTATTTGTCCTTATACGGTTAAAGCAACAACCGCCAAGCGGGTTGGCCAATATGGATGATCAAATTCCCTCTGTTGAGGAGATTGTGGTTCCTGCCTTGGAGGATACTATCAAAGAAGGTAAGCAAATGGGAATCTTTGGTGCCGCTCTTGATGCCGCATTTAGCGCAAAATGTATCTATACCTTTTTTTGGGGCTTTTTTGTCAATTACGATAGCCTTTATAAGGATTATACGGATGAACAACTTATCCAACAAATCAATGGTTTCTTAAGCCAATTGTTGGGCATTAAAACCACATGGTAATCTAGAAAAATATGGGGACTGCTAACAATTCAAAAGAAACAGGGCGAAGGGCCTTTTTAAAAAAGGCCACGGTCGCCGGTTTAGGAACTTCCCTCGTTGGTACAGGCATTGCGAACTTGTCCGGTGAAGGAAATCCATTATCATCGGTACAACCGGAAACCAAAAAGACGGGAAAAAAATCGTTTTCCCTTTTTAGGAAGGAATACGAGACCATAGATGATGCCTATGAAATTTCACCGGACTACCAGCGTATGGACCAAAAGAACATCATTTTTGGTCGATGGGGCTGGGATCCCAAGTATTACAAGCCGGGAGGGAGGGGCATTTCCTTTCTACTTAAGGATGCATCCGAAGTTCCCAACCCCAACGAACACCTAAAAGGCTATGGTCCCGTTGAACATGCCCTTGGGCGTGCCGCTTGGGCCGGCCATGACGAAGGTGCCCCGCTTAGTAACTCTGGCCTGGCCAACACAGGTCCCTTGAACGACTGGGACAAGTTCTCCAATCCAAAACGTAAAGAGCCCTATATCTTTGAATCTCTGGAAGAAGCAAAAAAATACGTAAAACGGGCAGCACTTTTCTTGGGAGCGGACGAAGTGGGCATTGCCCCTTACGATGAAAGATGGGTCTACACCAAACAATTCGATGTGGAGTCCGTCCTTTTGGACGGGGTGGCGCCAGAGGATGCCCCTCATGAAGAAATCAAATTTCCTTTTGAGGTAAAAAGTGTAATCGCATTCACTTTTGAAATGGACTATGATGCATTAAGGGCCCAAGGAGGCTTGAGCGACGCATCCGCCGCTCTGGAGTATTCCCATATGACCGAAGTAAGCCATAAAGTAGCCGTATTCCTCAACCAACTGGGTTACAAAGCTATACCAGCAGGAAACGATGTGGGCGTAAGTATTCCCATAGCCATACAGGCCGGTCTGGGAGAAATCAGCCGCATGGGAACACTCATTTCAGAAAAGCACGGTTCACGGGTAAGGCTCGCCAAAGTATTTACGGATTTGGAACTTCCACCGGACAAGCCCATTAGCTTTGGTGTACAGGACTTTTGTGTCAAATGTAAAAAATGTGCGGAAGCCTGCCCATCGAACGCTATTAGCCTGGAGGACGAGCCTTCATTGAACCCTGAATTCAATTCTATTTCCTCCAATCCTGGGGTAAAAAAATGGTATCAGAACAATGAAAGATGTTTTAGCCAATGGGAAAAGATGGGAGTGGCCTGTGGTGTTTGTCTCACTGTGTGTCCGTACAATAAAATTGATAATTGGGTACACTTCCTGTCGGAAATGGTAGTGAGTGCCCCAGTGGGCAGGGATATCGCCAGACAATTGGACGATGCCTTTGGCTATGGAAAGTTAGGTCCTCAATACGTGGATGCTTTTTGGAACAAAGAAGACTAAACCTGTAGAGCATGGAACAGCTTTTTTTAATTCTGATATGTTCGGCCGCACTGGCCCTGGCTGTGTATCTTTATCAAAAGGGCAGGCAACAAAAGGTTACCACAAGGGTTTGGATATTTGGGGCGCTAGGACTTTTTATGATCACCTTTGGCCTGGCCTGGTGCGTAACCAGTTTTGAGGAAGGAGAACCCTTCGCGGGCTACATGGGTATACTGGTCTTCAGTGGCGTAGGCGTCCTATCCGGGCTTTTGGCCTATAGCCGTTGGAAAAAGGATAGGCCAGCAAAAAAAACCATTTCAATGGTTGTAAAAAAGCCCGTACCCGTGGGTATAGCGGCCGTGATTGCCTTACTCACCGTTCTTGGCGCTATCCTATTGCCCTATGCCATAGGTGGCAACCGTTTCCTCAATCTTTTTAACAGCTCGGAAAAACTCTACGCCCAGATAGAAAAAAATGTCCTTTCCGATCGGGCATTGCCTTTTTTTGTAAAAAGGGTACTGGCCTATGAGACACTTTATGGGGAATATCCGGATAACCTTGAGCAACGTCTTATGCAGTCCATGGCATCAGGGATAAAGGATTCCGAAATGAAACGTTTGATGGATAGTATTTTGCCCAAAAAAGAGCGGCTGTCGTTGCTAAAAAGAGCAATTGGTTCAGGAGTTGTTTGGTTGGACAATAAGGAACCCTATCCCCAACTGGAACTACAGATGGCACTATATACAAATAGACTAATGGAAAAATCAGAATTTCTAATGGACTGGCTGTATAAAAACTTCAACTTTCCTGTTATGGACTCAATCGCCGTTTCAAAGGTAAATGCAGGGGTATATTCGGAGCAAATGTCGGATTACATGGTAACCCCTCCCGATTCCCTAAAATCCGGTATGATTGCAAATGGTGCCATCGCCTTACAAAAGCAGTTGGACGGTATTGAGATACCAGGTCAAATGAACATGGCGGCACAAATACGGCCAAACTTATCAGAAAGTGATGCGCACAAATTAAAGTCCCAGGTCAATACCTTGTCCGCCTTTTTGGGTTGGACATGGCTACTTCCGATAGTACTGTTAATGGTAGCTTTTGGCCTTACGCTTTGGAAACTTCCCGAGCCCATGAAGTATTTGGGATTTATCCTGGTGACCGTTTCGGGCGTAGGCCTTTTGGTCTGTGATCCCTTACGGGATATTCCCACAACGGTTCATATGCTGATTCAAGACCTTGACGACATGGCACCTTCCCCAGCTTTGGCCCTTTTGGACCGTATGGCGTTCGAAACCTTAAAATCAACAACGTTTCTTTTGCCCATGTACAACATCATATTGCTTGTAGGGCTTGGTCTATTACTGTTCGCCCATCGAAATGGTATTCTCCGTATTCTTCAAAGGTTCGTAATAGCTCCAAAAAGAAGTATGGACAAAAAAGACAGCACAATTGAAAAAGCCTAGTCCACGGCCAAAAATGGCCGCCATGAAGAAAAGAAAGGCAAAGAAAAGGCGGGACGATTTAATTGCCTGGATTAGTTTGGGCCTATTGGTAATCTGTGGTATTGTTGGTTTTAATCACTCTAAAACGGATCTAACGCAATTCAAGGACGAGCTTTGGCCTACTGCCACTACCTTTGAAACGGTCGATTATGAACTGTTATTGACAAAAGATGGGGACAGCAGTACATTGGGCAGCATATCCTCGGGGACTTATAATGGGTTCGGCGGACCACTTAAAGTTGCTGTTGCGGTAGACGTGGAAGGAACCATCAAAAACATGGCCATCGTTGAACATCGCGAAACACCATCATGGTACGATCGGGTAATGGAACAGGACTTTCTGCAAAGACTAAAGGGCAAAAGCTATAAAGAGCCCATTTTACTGGGAAGGGACATAGACGGTATTACCGGAGCCACGTATACGGTTAAAGCCATCACCGAAGCCACTCGTGAGGCCACTTTAAAATCGGCAAAAGATGCTTATGGATATGATATTGACCCCTATCTGACACCCAGAAAAATCAAGTTCGGGTTACCGGAAATCAGTTTGATGGGCCTTATGCTTATTGCAGTCATAGGTGCTTATAAAGTGCCCAAACGCCATCAAAAGACCATGAGATGGATATTGATGATTTTAGGAGCCACTTTAATCGGGTTTGTTTTTAACCAACCGCTTACGTTAACGGACGTGAACAAACTTATCATGGGCTACTGGCCGGATATTTACAATCAACTTTACTGGTATATGCTCATCTTTGGAATCGTTATCATTTTTCTTACCACGGGGAAGAACACCTATTGCAGGTATATCTGTCCTTTTGGAGCGGTACAAGAGTGTGTGGGCGCTATTAGTGGTGCAAAGAATGTCCATTCCAAAACATTTAACAAAGTATTCAACTGGACAAGGCGCATCGTGGTCCTTGTAACAATTATGATTGCCCTTGTCTATCGTAATCCCGGCATGAGTTCCTATGAGGTCTATGGCACGATCTTTAATCTTCTGGGCACTAATTTCGAGGTCTTTTTCCTTGCAATGATACTTGGGTTTGCCCTGTTCATAAAAAGGCCTTGGTGCAATTACCTATGTCCAATCCCTGTGATAGAGCACTATGCCCGCTTTGTCCATAAAAAACTGGAAACCTCCTTTAAAAGGATGGTACGAAACCAACATAAAACTGCACAAAAAACTGGTTGACGTATGGAGAAAAACAAAGATTTCATTCTAGTCTGTTTCTTTATATTGGGAATGGTGTCGATTATCATTACGGTAATCAATAATCTCTTATCGCACTTGTGGCCATAACATGGAATGGCCCAACCAATATCCGTAGGCAAGCAGTACAGGAAAAGAATGATTCAAATCGTCCTAGTTATACCATTTTTTTGTATTCATCCCATATGTTAGAAACTACCATGGTTTATCCTTAAAACACGTTAAAGAAATAATTGATCTTATGCAATTATACATTGGCGCCATTATAAACGCACAAAAGGCTATAAGTACAATTATCAACAATTTGAAAATGCATCATTGTGCCAATAGTCAATATTTTACATTGGGCATCACTTGGACTATCGTTCATTGTTTCTTTCCAAATACAGCAGTGAATCGGCTTTAGGGAAAAGCTAAAACATGCACTAAAACAGAAAGTATTTGAAAATAAAAAACGTCCATTCAACACAAAAGATGAATAGTGAACAAATGAAATATAATATTCTTAAAGGGAAATTATCCTTTGCATGAAACAGGAACCTTCAATAAGCACCCATACCTTAAACGACATTGTTAACATCCTCGGGGATACTCCACAGGAAAAAAATGGTCTGCACGTCCATTTTACAAAAAAAAGACTTGATGTGATTCCGCTTACGTATCCTCACAAAGGAGATTCCTACTCTTTTTTATTGGTAGTTTCCGGAGCGATAAAAATTCAACTTAACCTTATTACATACACCGTGCAGTGCAACGAAGTAATCGTAATGAAACCACAAATGGTCATACACGTATTGGATATGGACCATAATTTGGAGATGATCGTTGTCAGTTTCACCATTGATTTCATAATGAACAATTTCTTGGAGAGAAACGAGTTTGAAGCATGGGACTTTTTTACCAACAGCACCATTCCAAAATTAAAATTATCCGGCGAAGAGACGGAAAGTGCTATCGCCCTTAGCAAACTATTACTGAAGAACAACGCCACAAACACCATCAACATTCCTTTTAGGAATAGAATAATCAATTACACTTTTGGCCTGTTGCTCCATCATTACAGCTCTATTTTTAAAAGGGATTACCCGGATTTGGAAATACACCTGTCCAGACAGGAAAAATTGACACTTCAATTTTTAAAGATCTTAAATGAGAATTTTAAAACTGAGCGTTCCGTACAGTTTTACGCAGATGCATTATATATGACCTCGGGACACCTCTCCAAGGTCCTAAAACAGGTTTCGGGTAAAACTGCGGGTCAGTTGATAGATGACGCCGTTATCATGGAGGCAAAAATATTACTGGCCGCCCCGGAACTTACAGTTGCCCAAATAGCCAATGAACTGCAATTTAGTGACCAGTCCTTTTTTGGAAAGTACTTTAAAAAGCATACGGGCCTTCCTCCTTCAAAGTTCAGGCGACAGGCGAAATTGGCTTGATTTGGACTATTATTTTATCAGGTTACCATTCACTTATCTGTAAATCAATTATTTGTGTTTTTTACTTTCTTTTTAAAATCCCTCTTTTAGACCAATTCTTCCCTATTTCAGCCCTTTTGGGCTTGCTGGAACGGAAATAGTTTTGTCATTGAAATTTTTTAAAAAAACCATTCAACAAAACAAAGGCTATGAAACAAATACTTGTGAAAACAACATTGATTCTATTACTGATAAGTTGTTCAGAAGAAAAAGAAGCACCAAAAACGATTCCCGTTCCCAAGGTGTCCGTAAAAGAAATCAAGACAGTGGCTGATGCCGAAGCATTTCACTACAGTGGCACAATCGAAGCCGATAATACCGTAATGTTAGGCTTTTCAGTTCCCGGAAGAGTCTCCCAAGTAGTAGTACAGGAGGGGCAAAAGGTCAACAAAGGACAGCTATTGGCGGTTGTGGATGCCACAACCTATGAAAACGCATTCGATATTGCCCATGCGGGTCTGGAACAAGCAAACGACAACTATGGGCGCCTAAAGAGGCTCTACGAGAAAGGGAGCTTGCCCGAACGCGATTATATAGCCGTAAAAGTAGCGGTAGCGCAAGCCAATGCCAACAAAAATCTGGCCGCCAAAAATTTGTCGGATACAAGGCTTTATGCACCTTTTTCCGGTATCATCACAGCAAAAATGACCGATATGGGAGCTACGGTAGCACCCGGGGTCCCTGCATTTACCATAATGAAAACGGACCAGGTTTACGCGAAAGCAGCAATCATCGAGTCCGAAATATCAAAGCTTGGAATAGGCAGGAGTGCCACCGTGGAAATACCCTCTCTCAATGAATCTTTCACAGGTATGGTGGCCATAGTGAATCCAAGTGCCGATCCCCTGACGAGAACCTTTAATGTAAAGGTACGTTTGAACAATTTGGAAAACAAGTTGTTGCCGGGAATGATAAGCAACATCACCATTAAAACCGGTAATGACATAGGTGCCATTACGGTTCCTACGGAGAGTATTATAAGGGATGCCGATGATATTTTGTATGTCTATGTGGTAGAAGGCAAAAGGGTCATTAGGAAAAGAATATCGGTAGACGGTTTTAAAGGAAATGAAGTGGTGGTAACCAAGGGCCTCTCCATAGGGGACAAAGTAGTTGTCGCGGGACAAAGGGATATCAGGGACGGGCAAACAGTTTCGCTATAAACACAACTGTGCAAACATGAAAAAAGTTAAAATAAACTTTATAGAGGCCGCAATGAAGTACCGCCAGGTAACCATTGTGGTGACTGTTGTTCTAATGGTCTTGGGGAGCTATGCCCTAGCAACGATGGCGCGAAGCGAAGACCCCGAGATTACCGTGCGCAAAGGCTTGGTGGTCGCAATTTTTCCCGGGGCCGATGAACTACAGGTAGAAAAACAAGTAACCGATAAAATAGAACAATTCCTGTTTGGTTATGAGGAAGTAAGGAAGGAAAAAACCACTTCCGAAACCAAAGAAGGCCAGGTGGTATTGACCGTAGAGCTGAATGAAGACGTAGAGGACACGGACAGATTTTGGGCAACGTTGCAAAATGGCCTGAACACTATTTTTAGGCAAAGGTACACGTTGCCGCCGGGCCTCATAGGCCCCATTGTGGACAGTGACTTTGGGGACGTGGTGGCACAAATGATTACCATTTCTGCGCCAAAACGCAGCTATGCCGAAATAGAGACCTATCTGGACAAGCTGGAAGATGGTTTAAAAACAATCAACGAGACCTCCAAAATAAAGCGTTACGGAGGTCAAACACAACAGATTTACGTAACCGTTCAGGACGAAAAATTAAAACAATATGGTTTCGATTTTTCATCCATCGCACAAGTAATCCAAATGCAGAACGGAACAGAGTTCTCTGGCGGAATCACCTTAAAAAACTCCGAAGTATCCGTTTTTGCAAAAAATCAATACAAGGACGAACACGAGCTGGCAAACCAAATCGTATACAGCACTCCGGACGGCAAAGTGGTGCGCCTAAAGGATGTTGCAAACATTGAGCGCAGATACGAAGAGGTTTCAAGCTTCATTCAGGTGGAAAACCAAAAGGTAATGATGCTGGCCATAGAGATGCAGCCGGGAAACAACATTGTGCATTTTGGGAAGAAAGTAAACACAAAGATCAAAGAAGTGGAACAACAACTGCCCCAGGATGTCCAGATAGCGACCATAGTGGACCAACCTGCCGTGGTACAGGACAAAATCAGCCATTTTATGCTGGAGTTTGTCATCGCCGTATTGGCTGTAATTATAGTCGTTATACTGTTGCTTCCCCTTAGGGTGGCCGTAGTATCGGCCTTGGCCAGTCCTATCGCCATTGTCATCACTTTTGGGATATTGAATGCCATTGGTATTGAAATACACCAAGTAACGTTGGCTGCGTTGATCATTGTTTTGGGAATGGTTGTGGACAACGCCATAGTAGTGGTAGACAATTATATTGAAAAGCTCGATGAAGGGGAAGACCGCTGGACGGCCGCTTGGCAAAGTGGCACACAGCTAATGATACCCATTTTTACGGCAACCACGGCCATTATTTTGGCTTTCGTGCCTTTGGCATTTCTTTTAAACGGCCTTTCCAAGGAGTTTATACAAGCCTTGCCGGTCGCCGTGGGAGTAGCTTTGTTTACATCGATGGTAGTAGCCTTGTTGCTAACCCCTTATATGTGCTATGTCTTCATTAAAAAGGGCTTGAAGCACAAAGTGAGCGATGGCAACAAAAAAAGCCTCTTGGATAAGTTGCAACACCTTTTCAATCAGGGTTTGGACCATTGTTTTAAATGGCCAAAGACCACCTTGTTCTTTGGTACGCTGTGCGTTGTTGCCGCGCTGTTGGTATCCACAACATTGGACCGGGAATTGTTCCCAATAGCGGAGAGGAACCAATTTAACCTGGAAGTATGGCTGCCCAGTAGTGGTAGTATACAACAAACCGAAAAAGCCGTTGCCAAGATAGAAAAGGAAATTGCGGATGATGAAAGGGTATTGAGAACTGCTAGTTTTATAGGCACAAGTTCCCCCAGGTTTCATTCTACCTACGCACCGGAATTCCCAAGGAAAAACTTTGCCCAAATATTTATTACCACCACGGACAAAGGAGCAACAAATGAACTGGCCCATGAATATGTCCGAAAATTCGAGGGCTTTATCCCAGATGTGTATATCAGAACAAGGCAACTATCATTAAAAGAAACAGTGGCGCCTATTGAGGTAAGGATCATAGGTGAAGATTTAAACAATCAAAGAAGGGTCGCCGAACAGGTTAAGGAAATCCTGGCAAATACTCAAGGAACAAATTGGATACGAACCTCGTATCAGGATGACTACTACGGGATAAAAGTAAATCTGGATGATGATAAGGCCAATCGTTTGGGTATAACCAATAACATGGTGGCCCAGACCTTGGGTGCACTAAAAGGATATCCCGTATCCACACTCTACGAAGGCGACAAAGCTATCGACATATTATTGCGCTACAATGCCAGCAATAGGGACAACATAGACGATCTGGGTGCATTAAACGTCCCTACCATGTTCCGCACCAAGGTGCCTTTACGGGAAGTGGCCTCCATTGCGCCAGAGTGGCATACCGGAGCAATTGCCCATAGGAACGGGCTGCGCACGTTGACCGTGCGTTCCGAAGCGCAATTGGGTGTTAAGGCAACTACAATTCAAAGTGAGATCGAGCCAAAAATCAATGCCCTGGAGTTACCGGAAGGCATAACCATAAAGTATGGTGGAGAATACGAAAGCATTAACGAAACGGCCCCAAATATGGTGGTATCCTTATGTATAAGCCTGATACTTATCTTCTTGGTGCTACTGTTCCAATTTAAGGATTTTACAAAAGTACTGATTGTGCTGGCAACATTTCCCTTGAGTCTGTTGGGTGCCTTTTTGGGCTTGGCCTTGACCGGAAACCCCATCGGCTTTACCGCCTTTTTGGGCATTATAAGTCTAATCGGCATCGTGGTAAGAAACGGCATTATACTTATAGACTATGCCGATGAGTTGGTTTTGGTACATGGCTACACTATAAAAGCGGCCGCCAAGGCATCGGGAAAAAGGCGTATGCGCCCCATCTTCTTAACCTCTGCCGCCGCTGCGGTCGGTGTAGTCCCCATGATCGTGGGCAAGTCACCGCTTTGGGCACCTTTGGGAAGTGTAGTTGCCATAGGTTTAATAGTTTCCATGGTACTCACCCTATTTGTGGTCCCGGTTCTGTACTACAAGCTTGCCAAACCAAGTATAGATGCGGTGCACTTACATCCAAATACCAAGGAATTTGAGCCCATTTTGTATAAGCCCCAAAAGAACAGAACACTCCGTACGCTTGAGGTGATAAGGCAAAGGCTAAAAAAACAAATTAGAAAATAATGGGAGCTATAGTCCAATGGTTTCTACGAAAAAAGTAAAAAATTCGAATGGCTAAAAATATATTTTTACTATCAATCTTCTTGTCGATTACCATCCCTTTTCAAAAGGTGACCGGTCAGGAACAAGTGCTAGGACTGGAACAGGCCAAGTCCATGGCAATGACACAAAACAATAAGGTAAAGCGGGCGGACCAAACCATAAAAGCTGCAGAAGCGGCAAAAGCTGCAGTATATGCCTCCAACAAACCAAAGGTAGATGCAAACCTAATAGGCTTGCATGTGGGCGCCCCCTTGGATGTATTGCTTCCAGGATTTAATGCCAATGCTTCCTTAGGCGTATCACAGCTAATCTATGCCGGTGGAAAAATAAATACGGCGAAAAAACTAAGCAATACCTCGGTAAATCTATATTCCAACGAAAAAGAACTGACCGAAAGTGAAATACTTCTTGAGGTTGAAACCACCTATTGGCAAATAGTAAACCTTAAAGGCAAGGTAGAGCTTGCCACAAAGTACATATCACTTTTAACTGAACTACTAAAAGATTTGACCAATTCATATGATGCTGGCATTATATACAAAAACGATGTACTGCTTGTGCAGGTCCAACTCAATCAGGCCGAATTGGACCTGACCAAGGCCAATGACGGACTAACGTTATCAAAGCTAAAAATGACACAACTCATAGGAAGGGAGGACACCGATTTCGCCATTG
Source organism: Muricauda sp. SCSIO 64092 (assembly GCF_023016285.1). Classification (GTDB taxonomy): domain Bacteria; phylum Bacteroidota; class Bacteroidia; order Flavobacteriales; family Flavobacteriaceae; genus Croceivirga. The sequence goes on along the minus strand of NZ_CP095413.1, from coordinate 1,657,734 downwards.
AGGACAGCATTTCGGTAGAGAAAAATTTGGTGGAAGAACGTTCTCCTTCTATCGCAATTGAAGACAGACCTGAAATAAAAATACTCAAAAATGCGGTGGAACTCAAAGAGCTGGAAACCAAAATCCTAAAGGCGGACCAAAGGCCAACAGTGGCACTGAACATAAACGGTATCCACGCTGTGGGCGAAAACATAAATTTTTCCGATCGAAGCGATGGCCTGACCTCTTATTTTGGGTTACTGAACGTGAGCATTCCAATATTTGACTGGGGAGGAAGAAAACAAAAGGTAAAAGAGCAGCAACGTAAAATGGAAGCCCAAAAGTTGGAGTTGGAAGAGACCAAAGAACTTCTTTCCATAGAGATTCAAAATGTTTACCTGGAATGGCAGCAAGCCATTAAGAAAGTTGATATTTCCGAAAAATCACTAGTTCAGGCAGAAGAAAACCTAAGGCTGTACCAGGACCGTTTTGAGGCTGGGACCGTTGTGGGAAAGGATGTCCTTGAAGCCCAGGTACTATGGCAAAAGGCCTATTCGGATATTATCGATGCCAAGGCGGGCTATAGGATAACCGAGGCCAACTACAAGAAAGTTGTAGGAACATTAAACTAAAAGGCAAACCCATCTATTTTATCTTCTCATGGAGGCAACTAAAAAGGAACTGATCATGGAAAGGTCCAAAGCGTTATTTTTTAAATATGGTGTAAGAAATATTACCATGGACGATATTGCCGAAAAATGCGGGGTATCAAAAGCAACGATTTATAAATACTTTGCAAACAAAGACCAATTGTTGCATAACATCCTTGAAGAAATAGTGCAAGAACTTCAAGATACCATATGGGAAACCCGAACGATGAAAAAAAATGCAATAGAGGAGTTAACCTCCTTTTTTATCCATGTGAAAGGGCTTTCAGAAGGAATATCACTATCTTTTATCAAAGAGTTGAAAAAGTACCATTCGGCAATTTTTATTGAGGTAATTAAATACATAAATACCATGGTCATCCCTTTTGTCATAGAAAATATCAAGAGGGGAAAACAAGAAGGCATGTACAAAAAAGATTTGAATGCCAAGGAGTTCTGTTATGCGTTTAATGATGTTCTAAAAATTGTTTTTTTTGATGTTCCCTTAAACTATTCTGAAGACAACAAAAATGTATTGCGATTTTTAAGTTCATTGTTCTTGCACAGATTGGTTTCCATTGAGGGACTAAGAATGATCAATACCAGTGGCACTACGGATATTGATTTTATGGTAATTCAATAAAAGATGGTTGTAATAATTGGGCGATTAAAGCATGAACATAATCTACCCTAAAAAACAGTCCTTAAACATTCCCTCTCCAGAAAGGCCAAACGTACGCTGTCAAACCCCTAGGTTTGAGCAACTCATTAACCAGTGTTGGGTACGTTGAACAAAAAACTCAATCTCCCATATTACTAAAAAACACGGGAATGGGACTCAATAATGGACTATGGTCATTGGTCGTTCTGGAGCCTCATAAAACGGATGTTGTACAAGTATGGTCGTTAGATGCCCACCACAGTTTATTTCCGTTTTGATTATATTAAAATACAAAACGTCGTGAAGGTCAAACTGGAAAGGGAATCCATTATTGCTGGAGGCTTTTGGTTTACACGAGCTACATACTCTTGGTAGCATATTGACAATTACCCTCTTTTTCGAATATACCTTTTAGGCTCATCCCTTCTCTTTTAAATATAGATAATCGATAATCATATCTGCTACCAATTCTTTCCTGTTCTCCACAAGGTCATTGAAATCCGCGTTTGTGAGGCCGTTGTTTCGTTGGAGCATGTGCTTGTTAATAAATGGAAAGCAGACCAATCCACTAATATTAAGCGCATAGTCTGGATAGGAAATTGGACGAATTATCTTTTTGGCTATAAGTTCATTGAGCTCCCTCTCAATGGTATTGTCCATGGCCTTAAAATCAACCTTGTCAAAAATCTTCTCCGGATTTCGTTGTGATTCAAAAACAAGGAAAGAAGGAAAATGTGGATTTTTTATACATAAATCGGTGAACTCGAATACGAACTGTCTGATTCTTTCTTTGAAAGTTAGATCGCTTGTATTGATTGTTTCAACCATTTGGTTGAACTGGTGAAAGACCTCATCGGCAACTACCTTATAAATAGTATCCTTATTCCGATAATAGTAGTGCAATGTGGAAATATTAACATTCGCGGCACTTGCTATGTCTCGCGTTTTGGTGGCAGCAAATCCTTTTTTCGAAAAAATCTCAATGGCGACCTGCTTTATTTTTTCTTCCGTAACGTTCATTATATACATCTTGATTTAGTGAAATATAATAAATCATTTAGTTTGACCAAACGATTGAATCCCAATTCCCTCAATACCCTTCTTAGCCTTACTCTAAATTGATATCCAACCATTTAGATGTTAAGTCAAAATCCATACAAAATTCCAGCGAGTAGTAAGAATTATTTGATTTGTAAATATGATATAAAAACTAAGGAAATCGTCCGTACAAAATCCAAGCGCTCTATTTTCACCGATATTTTGGTGTGGCACAAACCACAATGAATTATAGGACACGTGGTTGACCGCAGTTTTACTACAAATCCAAATGACTTCTTATCTTCCACTGGGAAGACCTTCGTCCTCCCAGTAATTCTTCTATTGTAGTTCTTAATTTCCCTATTGATGTCATCGTATTCCAATTTTCATTTAACGTTTTTTCAATTAATTGCTTAAAATTAGAATCCAATGCTCCCAATTGCTTACATAACCTTTTGTCCTTTTCTCTTCTTACTTGATTGACCCTACAGAAAATATCTATGCTTCTGTTTATGATTTTAGCCCTAATAATTTTAACTCCGATAAAGTCCTTATTTAGTAAAGCATCTTCCAAGTCTTTGTAATAATCATCAATAACATATTTCTCCAACTCAATCTCAGTACCTTTTAGTTTATCCGGCCTCCTGGCCATTATGGATTTGGCCTTTGACATCAATTCATCAACTATTGTGGATTCACTGTAGACTACTTTTCCGGACGCCAGCATGTGCGCTGTATGGGGATTTTTATCCTCTTTCTCGAAGTAACTCTCGATTTGTGCAGGAGGGTTTTTAAAGTATTCAATCTCAACATTGTTTATGAATAGGTTACCTCTTTCCCTGTAATTACATTTTGGGTCTAAAACTACATATATATCAATATCTGAGTTTTTGTCAAGGGATGAGTTTTGGATCGAACCGGATACTATTATTCCAATAACATCCTTGTTGAATTTTTCCTTATCAACATATTGGTTACTGGCTTCAACGTATTTTTTAAGTAATTCCTTCACTTCTGTTAATTATAGCCAACGGCCCGGTTATGATTTCGTAACGGTCCAACACTTGGTGACGAACAGCGTTGGCCAGGGGATTATTAAACGAGCCAAGACATATGTGAAATTGGCCTTCTTGTTTTGAGTTAAATTTTCCTGAAGGTAGCAAATATTCCTTCTTGGTGGAGGGAAGCTATGGGCTATGGCCATCCTAATTTAGCTGCATTTAGCTGCAGGCTTTTTTGTCGGTCTTGTTTTCTTTTCGGAAGTGGACATTACGATACTTTTTGGTGTATGGTGTGGGTTGATCAATTCACTATTCATATTTTCCGAAATTCCAACAGCCTCCCAAATCATCTTTTCTATTTCGTGTTTAGGGAATGATTGGAGGTCTTTCACTGAAATGTGCCTAATCAATTTTCCTTTTCCGTTTAGTTTGACATTTGTTTTTGTCAATTCTGCTCCACGATTAAATCCAAAATTCACGTATTTTGAATAAAGGGCTATGTGACAAAATGCATCTTTAAGTTTTTCCGATTTAGAGTAAGCGAGTGCAACGGCATTATAATTGTCCCAAATCAACTCGTTGGCCTGAGGCACCAGATTCGTGATGAAGTCCCGTAATTGAAGTGTCAACTTTTGCATCTCCTCGTCATAAGGTTTCATAAACTTTCTAAGTTGTGGGTTGGGTTTTATTTTACGGCTTGTAGTTAATTCGTTTATAAGTAGAATAAAATTAAAAATGTACTGTGCCAATACAAAAACTGATTTAATGTATCAAAACGGTACTGTTAAGAAGTAATGGCTTTGGGGTGCAGGTATGTAAACATCATTACATTGCAATAAGGTTTTTATAGGAATTAGTCAAAGTGTCCATTGGATTTGGGGCCAAATCGCGCTCCAAAAAGAAATGATTGACACCACTATTTTGACCTTCTAAGATTATACCCTGTATATCCAGTATTCCGTCACCGGGATCCGCCATCTTTGGAAAACCGGCCATCCATTGATCTGGAGTCCCTCCATCGCCAGAAAACCTAAATTCCTCGGAGGCATCTTTAAGGTGCAACATTTTAAACCTTTCGGGATATTTTTTTAAATAATCTATAGGTTCTGCCCCAGCTGCCTTCATCCAAAAAATATCAAGTTCGAACTGAACGTATTTCGGATCAGTGTTTTTTATTAGTATATCCAGGCCCATTTCCCCATCCAAATTGGCATGCTCATACCCATGATTGTGGTAGACAAATTTCATTCCGTAGCCACTCATTTTTCGACCAAAACCATTGAATTCCTCAGCCAACCTCAAATAGGCTTCCTTGTCCTTTCGGGCGTTGATGTCAATTATGGCCGGTAACACAAGATATTTGGGCTCAAATATGGAAACACCTTTTAAAAGGCTATCCATGTTTGTGCGTAAGGTTATAATATCCGTATGCATGGAGGGGCATTCCAAATTGTTGCGATTGAGCACTCTGGAGGTCTCTTTTGCCGATAGTCCAAAAAATGCATCATTTTGAAGGTTGAGCATTTTTTTCATCCCGGCCCATTGTTTTTGGGCTATTTCTGCACTGAAGGGATATGGCCCATAAAACTCTATTTCCCTATACCCAATTTCACCTAGGGTTTCAAGGGTCCCGCTCAAATCTTTATCTACAAGTCCTGGAATTGTAAACAATTGAATACCCACATTAAAATTCCCAACAGGACCGAGCAACCTGTCCATAGTGGAAAAGCTACGGAGCAAAGAAAGGCCCCCTGCTCCCAAAAGCGTATTTTTTATTGCATTTCGTCTATTCATAATTTAGGGATTAATTGGTTTAATAGATATCGTTACTATGTTGTATTCGTCCTATTTCTTCAAAGGGAACACAACCCTCATAACCACCAGGAAGTGCATCAAAATATAGTAACTGTGTTACGGCATATTCTGTTTGAAAGAAGGTCTCAAAAATCATTTGCTTCAAGCTCCCATAAATTGTTGGGGTATCCGAGGCCACAAATTTTTTTTCCTCTTCCTTTAAAAATTTTGTTTTTTCCTCCAAGTTGGCATTTAAAAATTCCTTGCCTATAGATTCCAAACTTCGTTTTTCCATTTCAACCATCCCCTCAATAAAACTATTTTGAGCTTCTTTTTGGGTGTATTCCTGCAATATTACATCCAAGCGTTGTGGAATTGTATTTTTTATGTTTTCAGGAACTTCTGGATCTGGAATCAATACATGTGTAATCTGCTTTACCATCAATGCATGTTTATCATCAAGAAATTGGGGCACCCAACTTAACGCTTCTTTCTTGTCCCAAACACAACTATGCAACAAAGAAGTGGTTGATATCATTGCCCATCCCGTACCAAATAGCGCACCAGTTTTCTTTATGGCCAATCTTCTATCCATGATTTTAAACTAGAGATTTTGTTTTTTAAGATTTTCTACCGCAAAATCGGCAGCTCTTGCAGTTATGGCCATATAAGTCAAAGATGGGTTCTGACAGGCAGAGGATGTCATCGCCGAACCATCAGTGACAAAAACATTGGGTGCATCCCATATTTGGTTCCATTTGTTCAACACTGACGTTCGTGGATCACGCCCCATACGCGAAGTGCCCATTTCATGTATACCCTGCCCTGGAAAGCTGGGCATGTCAATGGGCATAACAACTTTGAAGTCGGAGACTTCAAGCATTTCAACAGCTGCATTTACCATATCTTTCCGCATCTTCTTCTCGTTCTCCTTCCATTCCACATCAAAAGTTACCGTTGGCAAACCGTTCACATCCAGAAGGTCCCTGTTCAAGATCATACGATTATTGTAATCGGGCAAGGTTTCCCCAAATGCAATAATTCCCATTTTCCAGGGTCCCGGTTCGGTGGTAAGTCCTTTTATTGTTTTCCCTATGGTCAATTCTTTTATGTGTTGTGTCCAATCCATTCTGCTAGCCGCACCTTGGTATCCAAAGCCTCTTAAATAATCCCGTTTTGTTTCTGGTTTTCCCGGGAGATTGGTAAACCTCGGGATGTAAATACTGTTTGGGCGCTGCCCTTTGTAATACGTGTCCTCGAAACCATCAAAAATACCCATGGCCCCGGCAAGAAAATGATGATCCATCAAGTTATGTCCAAGCTCTCCAGAAGAGCTGCCCAAACCTCCTTCCCAGATATCTGTTGCGGACTGCATCAATATTTGGGCACTGCCCACTGTAGAAGCATTTAAAAAAATGACCTTGGCGTAATACTCCAGATACTCACCGGTTTCAGTATCCAAAATCCTAACTCCTTTTCCCTTTTTGGTCTCTTTATCATATAGGATTTCGGTCACCGCGGAAAAAGGCCTAAGGGTCAAATTTCCAGTCGCAATTGCAGCGGGCAAGGTGGAGGAATTACTGCTAAAATAAGCACCTAAAGGACATCCGCGCATACAAAGGTTTCTATGTTGACACTTTCCTCTGCTACCTTTTGTGATACTATCGGTTATATGTGCCGTACGGCCAATGGTGAGCATTCTTCCGCCCAACCGTTCCGCAATTCTCTTCTTTACGTACTTTTCAACACAGTTCAATTCCATGGGCGCCATGAATTTGCCGTCCGGCAATTGAGGTAGATTTTCCACCTGCCCGCTTACCCCAATGAATTGTTCCACATAATCGTACCATGGCTTCAAGTCATTGTAACGAATTGGCCAATCCACACCGATTCCTTCCTTGCCATTGGCCTCAAAATCCATCTCGCTCCATCGATAACTTTGACGGCCCCACATTAGGGAACGACCCCCCACATGATATCCTCTTATCCAATCAAACCGCTTTTCCTCCGTGTAGGGGTGTTCCGTGTCCTTGACCCACCAGTGCTTGGTGGATTCGGTGACCGTGAATCCGGTACGCATCTGTTTTTGATAATCCAATCCCTCTTTAATGGTGATCCTGTCCCCATAGGGGTAATCCCATGGGTTTTTGTTGGCCGTGGGATAGCCCGCAATGTGCTTTACATCTCGTCCCTTTTCCAACAGGAGTGTCCTTAACCCCTTTTCGGTCAATTCTTTGGCGGCCCAGCCCCCGCTTATACCCGAGCCTATTACTATGGCGTCATAGGTGTGCTCTTTTTTGTTCTTTAGATTAAGGTTCATCTTTCTTTTTTTGGGTAAGCATAATTGAGTACAACAAGGTGAAGGATTGGAATCATCTGTAGTATGATTTGTTCAAAAATAATAAATCATTTGATTAAATTAAATGATTGATAAAAAATCTTCTGATTTTTAAGATGTTACGGAGATTATTGTATGCAATATCGATTTGCAAGTATCTATCGATGTCGATTTTACCTAAGTCGAAACTCAGAAAAAATATAGGTGTGACCTCGGATAAGCTTTCGAATATGCATGGATTCCAAGAGCGTCCAAATGAAAAAGCCCCACACCTTAAAGAGGAGGTGGGGGTTTTGATTTAACTGGAATTCAGAGCGTAGCCACGATCAAATATTGGGCAATAACGACCCTTTTCTGCGTTTTGCCGTCCAAACAAAAAAACTTTATGTCCAAAGATGGAAATCCAACCAGTGGATCATTTTGAAAGCCATGACTTAAACTTGCCCAGTTTCTCTATAGCCACAAATATCATCTCATTTTCTTTATTGGGTTGTAACACAACCCTCATCTTCGATTTGGATGTGTAGTACATTTCCTTTATTGCCGAACTTCGAATTAGATATTTTTTATTTATCCTAAAAAACAGTTTGGGATTCAAGACCATTTCCAAGTTTTTTAAGGAATTTCCGACCGGATATTTGTTTCCGTCCCAATGGCATAAAAAAGTAAGCTTGTCTTCAGAAAAAAAATAGGCTATACTATCTACATCGATTGAAAGAAGTCTTTTGTTCCATTTGATCAAAAATCTGGACTTATACTCCCTTTTAAGTAATTTCACCAATTGATCATATCGATTATCCAAATTTTGCGCTATCGTTTTGTACTTGTTGACGCTCCTTATCAATTGTTCGGGGTTAATTGGTTTTAACAAATAATCAATACTATACTGCTCAAAAGCCTTTAAGGCATATTCCGAATATGCGGTGGTAAATATGATCGGTATTGATCGATGGACAAAATCAAAAATCTCAAAGGAAATACCGTCCGTTAAATTGATATCCATAAAAATGAGATCCGGAGTATGGTTTGATAAATATGCGATAGCATCTTTTTTAGTGGATATGATGGCATCAACCACAATATTCGAATCTATTGCCACCAATTGCCCCACCAATCTTTGTGCCGCTATATCTTCATCCTCTATGACAATACAATTAATCAAATTCCGGTTGTATTAAAGGTATTTTTGCCATATACCTTCGATCTATGACTTGGAACGTGGGCTTTACATTACTTATGAAATCATACTGACTTTTTAGATTTCTGATGCCCAAACCAAGGGAATCTTTAGAAAACACTTGTGCTTTGGGCCTATAATCATTGGATACCACGACATATTTGTCATAGGTCCTTACGGATATGTGCAAAGGATTGCCTTTTTCGAATTCATTATGCTTTAATGCGTTCTCCAATAAGAGTTCCAAGGTCATTGGCGGTAGCAACCATTTCGCCATATGCGGGTCAATTTCCATGGTAAGTTCTATGGCCCCCTTATGTCTGAAATCCTGTAATCTCATATAGGAGCGTATCAATTTAACTTCATCTTCCAACTTTACGACAACTTCGTCCTCGTGTTTTAGGGTATATCGGTAAATAGATGATAGTTCCTGTAAGAAGTTCTCCGCGTTCTTTCTGTCCGAAGATATCAACCCGGCCAGACTGTTAAAACTATTGAAGAGAAAATGAGGGTTCACTTGTTTCTTCAATGTTAAATACTTTGACAATGATCGATCGTGTTCGTATTTCTGCATCCTTTCCTTGAGGGCTACCTTATCCATCTCACCCTCCAGGAACGACTCCAAGGTATAAACGAATACAATGGTCATTAAGGAAGCCGCAAAAATGGCCAAAAATCCAAGGTCAAACGTGTCACTTCCGTCATCATCGAATAATACAAGTACCACCCACCTTAACAGGATACTTGTCAACAATGCCTTGACCAAAACAAAAACACCGAAAAACGAAACCTTGACAAACCGGTTACCATCCGATATCATTTGATATGTCTTTGACCTAAACGCCGCTTTACGCAATGTATAGACCAAATAGATGTAGCTGAACATCAAAGGAAACAATATGATGGTCTGCAGTAAAACCTCCTTGACACTATCCCCTATCATCACCTTAACAATTGCGATAAGCGCAATGGAGAAGAGGCATAACAATGAATAGAGGTAAAGCCTATTAAATCGTAATTTTGTTTCCTGCATCCTTTTTTCGCAATTACTCCGTAATCACCAATGAGCCTTCCTCTACCTCCGCTGCATAGAAAAATCCCAGGGCCCGTTTTGTATTGTCCGTCAAGTTAATGATATTGCCTCGAATAGAGGCCGGAGGAGGGTTTCCCACGAAGGAAAGTCCAGCATTTCCGGTCTGTTCAAAAAGTAGGAAAAGATAATCATGATACACTTCCGAAATGGCCAATTGCTGGGCAATGGCAACATCTCCTACCTCAAAGCTCACTTCATCGTTCGGATTTACCCCTGTACGGAACCGGCCATCAAAAAACTCGTCCGAAACGACCAGTACAGTGGAATTTCCCGGATCGGGCACTATAATAAATTCTCCATTTCGCGCTACCCTGTAGTAGTAAAAATTGGGTATCCCGGGAGGGTCTTGTGTATCGATCTGCAAAAAGTAGCCCTCGTCCGAGAACAACGTCTCTTCCTCAAAGATAAAATAGAGGTCGTTGAACCGGGGCACCGGATTTAAATTGTCTGTGGCCACATAGGTGTCACCCTCCCAATTTATGGTTATGGTATACTCCGTGTTCACCGAGGGCACCAAAGCATCCGTTTCATAAACACCGTTTCCCGCATAGCGGCATGGATAATCCTGGACACCATCAAAGATGGTCACTACGGCATCCTCAACAATGGGTTGAGCCACATCATCGAGAAAATTTGCCGTAGTGGTCAATCTTACCTGTTGTTTGGGCAGCGGATTTACCAGATTTCGTTCAATTCCTCCCTGAAGCACCAACCTGGGTTCGGAATCGGCAATGTTCAGGTCATTGGTGACATCGGTTTCGCAAGCGATCGGCACCCATAGGATTCCAAAAATCACTGAGCCCCACTTTATACTATTTTTTCTTCTCATCGCAATTAAAATTTAAATTGATAGGTGACACTTGGTACAATACCAAAAAAGGAAAGTTTTATGGCTTCGGTCTGTCCTGTGGCTGTCTCAACACCATTTACTTCCCCAACTTCCCTGAAAAAAATAGACGAAGCGTTAAGGCGGTTGTATAAATTGGCAATGCTAAAAATCCATTTTCCTTTTTTGCCCTTTTTAGGGTTTAGGGTTGCCCCAACATCCAGTCTATGATAGGTGGGAAGCCTATTGCCGTTCCTGTCGCTATAATCGGCCACCACAAGCCCGTTTTGTTCATAGCGTCCCGATGGATAGGTCACGGGCCTCCCTGAACCAAAAACAAAATTGGCACTAAGATCCCACCGCTCATTCCATCTATAAAGACCTACGAGGTTTATTTCATGGGTCTGGTCGCTATTTGTAGGATACCACTCATTTCTGTTTATCCCCAAAATCCTTGATTCTGAGCGAGCCAAAGTGTAGCTTAACCATCCCGTAAGATTGCCCTTGTTCTTGTTAAGCTGAAATTCCATCCCATAGGCCCTGCCTTCTCCTTGGACCGTTTCAGTTTCAATGGTTTCCGTGAACAACAGGTCTGCCCCATCCACAAAATCCGTAACATCGTTCAAATCTTTGTAATACACTTCTAGGTTAAAGTCATAAGCGTTGTCCTTGAACGACCTGAAGTAGCCCAATGCCACTTGATCGGAATATTGGGGCTTTAAAAAAGGACCACTGGGTGCCCAGACATCGAGTGGGGTAGCCGATGTTGTATTGGATATCAAATGCAAGTATTGATACATTCTATTATAACTTAACTTTAGGGAGTTGCCATCATTGATAAGGTACCTGGCAGAAAATCTGGGTTCCAGACCGTTATAGCTTTCTATGACATCTCCGGAACCGAATACTTCCTTACCAATGACTTGATTTCGTTCGTACTGGTCAAATGTAGGATTATAGGTCAGTGGAGCACCATTGGCATATTGATTGATTTCCTCCCTACCCAATCGTTGAAAGTTGGACCATCGTACCCCGTAACGTAAACTAATCTTTTCCGAGAGCTTTTGTTCAAAATCGAGATAGGCCCCCGATTCCAATGCAAACTTCTCACGGAACGTTTCCGGGTTAATGGGAGAATCATTCAAGGGGGATATTTCCCCCGGCTTAAAATTATAATAAGTACCCTCCCCTCCAAGCCTTAACGTATTATTGCCGTTAATATACCAGGTAAGCCTGGGTTTTAGGTTGAAATTGGTAATGTTGGATTGCCAGCGGAACTCAGACCCCGATCTTAGATTGTCCAGATTGTAGTCGTAGCTGCTGTAAACTGCGGAGGTTTGAAAGAAAAGCTTTTCATTAAAAAGACTGGTCCATCGCAACGTTCCCGATGCATTGCCCCAAATAGTGCCCAAAAGTTCGTCTATCTCAAAGTTGTCCCTGCCAAAATATCCGGAAAGATATAGGCGATTGTTCTCATTAAGTGAATAATTAGCCTTTAAGTTAAGGTCATAGAAAAAGAGCTTGGTATCGTTGAACTCACTCGATAGAAATGTGAACAAATCCAGCCATGAACGTCTCCCAGCAACCATATAGGACCCCTTGCCTTTATCGCGCCCTTTCTTATTAATGGGACCTTCGACCAAGACATTACCTGAAATTAGGCCAATACCGGCCAATCCTTTAAACTCTTTACTGTTGCCTTCTCGTTGTTTAATATCCAAAACAGAGGACAACCTACCGCCATACAATGATGGAATGCCGCCTTTATACAGTTTGACATCTGAAACGGCATTGGTGTTAAAAACCGAGAAAAAACCGAACAAGTGAGATGCGTTGTAAATGATTCCCTCATCAAGCAGTACAAGATTCTGATCTGCTGAGCCACCCCTGACGTTAAATCCATTGGCAGCCTCGTTTACACTGGAAACACCGGGGAGCAACTGAATGGATTTGAGTACGTCGGGTTCGCCCAAAATTGCCGGAAGCTTTTGAATGGTCTGTGCCTTCAGTGCCACCACGCTCATCTCCGTGGATTGTACATCTGCAGTTCGCTTTAACGACTTTAAGGTTACCACCACTTCATCCAATTCATTGGTTTGCTCCGTCAATTCAAAATCCCTCTTAATGTCCTGGTCAAGGTTTATTTCCGTGGTAATCGTGGTGAACCCCAAATATCCAATGCTTAATGTATAAGTTCCTACAGGGACGGTTATGGAATAAAACCCATACTCATTGGTGGTCGTTCCGTTTGAGGGGCCCACAATTACATCTACCCCGTACAATGCTTCCCCAGACCCTGCGTCTTTTACGAAACCACTCAAGGTATATTCTTTTTGGGCGTGAATGCTCTGGCAGAGCGTCAACAATACAGCCAAACATATTCCTTTCATTCTTTGGATTTAGGGCAAACCTAAGCCCCCAGAGCTAGTGACAACGAGGTATTTTGATGAAACTGGAATATCCCGGATTAACCTGGGCCAAAGCAAAACCAATCCCAAGCAAAGTTCAAATTATGCTACTTCCCCTTCAACGGACAATCGTGGTAGCGACACTTGGAATCTTAGGGCAATTTTCTTTAAAAGGAGGATTTTGAGCTCTAGTACAAACCGGAATTAGAGCCGGTAAAAACAATCAATACGGACTATGATGCGCATAAGTCATTATAGGAACATTGGTGTTGTCCATTAAGCGTTCAATGCCCACACGTTCCTCCGGCAAGTTGATATTGCTTTCCGGTCGGACTATCCTTATGGCCATTAAATTGTAAGAATTTGCTTTGAGCTCGTTCAGGACCCCTTGTTCGAAAGTATTGTCATTTATAACCTGCAAATCAACGTTAGTTAAGCTATGTATTTTGCAAAACTCCTTCATCTTTACTATTACCTCTTTGGTGGATGACCAATCCTCCATGGTATTTACATTAAGAAGTTTTAATTGTGCATTATTGATTTTTTGGATTTTCTTGACAGCATACATGGCATTTATTGGGGTTGACGAAAAGTCCGTTACAACCAAGATGTTCTTGATCGACTTCACTGCCAACTTTTCTTTTATAGAAATTACGGAACCGTTGGCATATCTGATAACATCCCTGGTTGTGGATCCTACTTTGTTGGGAATAACCTGGTCTTTACGGCCAAGAATGGTTAAAAAAACATCCTTGTCATAGGTATTTTTCAAAATTCTCGACGATGTGGAACCTTCACATATCTCAACCTCAATATTTTTGGGATTATCAAAAAGTTCGTTCAAAACTTTGTTTAATTCCAATTCGGCAACTGTCAAAAGACTCTCTTTCAGGCTATCCATTTTCTCCGATACACTGTACAGGAAGTTAGGCATTCCAAGTGAATGGAACACCTTTAAATCCACCCCCAACTTACCGGCCAATTCTTTGCCAAGCCTTAATGCATTTGTTGATTCTTCTGAAAAATCAAAAGGGACTAAAACTTTCATAACTTCAGTATTTTACAGTTTATTTTCCTTACAATTATCTTTCCTCTTCAAGATCGATCACAAGGTTGTTTCCACGAACCAGGGTAATCCATAGGACACTATTACTTATAGACTATGTCATGTCATTTTTTTGGTGCCTACCCACAGATATAAGGTTAAGCTATTCCCGCTATCTGTTGCAAGAGCTCAACATTGTTCATAATTATAGTGCTTTCAGCGTACATTCGATTTCTTACGACATCAATTGCCGTTCCCCAACTCGAAACGGTCATGTTTGTTGGGGGTATTCCCATTTAGCGAATTCCTCGCTTCCTTCTTTCATGTCTTCATATAGCCAGACCATACGGTCCAAAAACCAAGCTTTCCCAGCGGCCATAATCAAAAGACCGGCTATCGTGGTCCAAATGTCCAAATGGTAAAGCCCGTGCACCAGAAACGGCAGACTGAATGCTGAGAATACCATAAGCCAATTGGGGAACTTGACATGTCTTTTTGGAATGGCATATTCCTTCCTTTTTATCCATATTCTCTCGCCGAACGTACACTTGCTTGCCCAGTTCTTGGTAGATTTTGGGTGTGGAAAAATCAGTGGATTAATAAAGTTCCATACAATAACGACCCCAATTGGGATTAGGCAAAAGATACCTAGCCAAACCCTTGACCAAATTACCAAAACAAGTAGCACGGGAATAAAAAATCTGGTATAGACACTCCACGGATTGGCATGGTTAACCCATTTGGATTCATTAAGACCAAAGGCTTTACTTAGCTTTTCTTCCCATTGCATATTCTTTTTATTTTTCATTTGACCGCTTTTTCATGAACGTTTATATTCATCTTGTAGTTTTTTCACTTATCATCCCATCCGGTACCATCCATATAACAAATATATCCAATCATTTGATTAGATTATATGATTGACAATTGTTTTATTTGTTAATTTTATGGATGGAAGCTTTGTGGAACCCAATCAGCTACAATTGTAACTTGAGTGAATCCGAATAATCGGAATCCTCCCATTTAACACTATAAAATTTAAGACCACTAATGGGCTAATCAGAAGAACAGCAATACATTAAACTCGGGGATACTATCTTAGGATTGATTTTTACGGCAATGTCGGATTTTCAAGTTTTGTCAACAAAAATCAAGTATTGTCGGGTTTTAAAGAGTTTAAAAGTAGAATCAAGATACTTTTATCTATAACTCATGAAGTATAAAACAATCATTTTAGACTCGAAAAGGTATGTTTCCGATTTACTTTATCGGAATTTGAGCCCAGGGATTGAATTTCATAATTTAAACCATGCCAAAAGCGTTGTAAAAGCTTCAAAATCCATGGCCAACTATTATGGTCTTTCCGAAATAGAGAAAACGGTTTTGACCATAAGTGCTTGGTTTCATGATGTAGGTCATATTGTGGAACCAAACGGGCATGAGGTAACCAGTCAAAACATCCTTGAAGCGTTTCTAAAAGAACGCAAGATTTCCTACGGTTTCATAAAAAAATGTAGCCAGTGCATAATGGCAACTCAAATGAACAGTAGTCCTGGAAATCAAGTAGAAGCCATCATAAGAGATGCCGATTTCTCACATATTACAGATGTCACGTACTGGGATTTGAACAAAAGCTTAAAAAGGGAAGTGGAATTTCTTAACAAAACAACATTGACCGAGCAAAAATGGTATGAAGACAATTTGGAGTTTTTGAGTACCTTTTCCTTCTGCACGGACTATTATGACATAAAATTCAATGGAATTTTATCCCAACGCATCCTTGAGAACCTAAAAATTCTGGAAGCACTTTAATCGCAAACTTTTACATCCACTCTATTGACTTTCCTTTTAAAATAACTTCTTATCAATGTAGATTCTGGATATCCCCTTCAATTCCAATAGGGATTTATTGAAAATGGTTTAGTAACGAAATTCGTAAAGGAGACCGAGAATGGAACACATCAATAAGTTGGAAATTAATTATGCGCCTTGCGCCCATAAAATGACGATTAAATAGTTCCATATGCTAATAAAACAAAAGCTTAACTTGGTAACGAACATTCGAATTTTTTAAAGCCGATGAATCTAGGGGATATAAAAAATATTATTATCCGGGCAAAACAGATTTATCCAATATCCGATAATTCCATCAATCTGTTCGCAGGCAATTTGGTTGAACACCATTTTCGGAAGCATCATGTACTTACCAGACCCGGTGTAAGGGATAATTCGGTTTATTTCATAGAAAAGGGGATTGCCCGCTCTTATCTCCTTATAAAGGGAAAAGAAATTACAAACTGGTTTACCAAAGAAGGTGATGTCGTTTTTTCGTCCAACGCTTTGTACTATGGAAGCCCGGGATTTGAATATATCGAAATTTTGGAGCATTCGCATATATATTCAATTTCTATAGATAAAATGAATACGCTTTATGAATCCAATATAGAGATTGCAAATTGGTCCAGATGCCTTCACCAAGAAGTATTGCTGAAAATGCAAGCATTACATATCGACAGGTTCACACTTTCCGCGAAGGAACGGTATGAAAAGTTTTGTAAAGAATCCCCTGATCTGATCAATAGGATAAATTTGGGACTTATCGTATCTTATTTAGGAATGACACAACAACATTTGAGCAGTTTAAGGGCAGCGATATGATTTTAAGATAGATGAAAGGATTTGTTCATTTATTTGTCGTAATTGGCATCATAAAAAATGTCCGGTAATGGATTATTTTATGTCAATACCCGCCTCTTTATTTGAACTTGTCGGTTTGGTCGCAGGTTTCTTCGCCTGCTTTGTCGTACTCGTTCAAATCATCAAAGAATACAGATCAAATGAACGTAGTAGCCTATCGACCACTTTTTTGATAGGGTGGTTGTTGATATATACTTTTTGGTTGTTATATGGTATTCGATTTGCAACCAAAGCCTTATGGCTGACAAATGCCTTGGCCATCGTTCTGCAAACAGCTCTTTGTGTAGTTGTGTACATAGTCAAAGGCAACTCCCACAAGCATTATTCCCAATAATTTACTGTAAAAGCCGGGCGTTTTAAACAAAAATGAACTAAGACACACCTAATTGATATATGAAAAAAATAAAAGCTGTAATCTTTGACTTGGATGGAACTATTGGGAATACCCTACCTCTATGTGTTAAAGCGTTTAGAAACGCTATTGAACCCCTGATAGATAGAAAGGTGACCGATTCTGAAATCATCGCCACATTTGGTCCATCCGAAGAAGGAACCATATTGGCATTGGCTCCAAACCATTATGAAAAAGGGATAAAGGACTATCTACTATTTTACGAAAAGTTTCATGAAATGTGCCCCGCCCCATTTGATGGAATAAGAAATATATTGGATTTCCTCCAACACAAGAATGTAAGACTGGCCATGGTTACCGGAAAGGGAAAACACAGCACAAGAATCTCTTTAAAAAAATTCGATCTGGACAGTTATTTTGAAATCATTGAAACCGGGAAATCTACTGGACCGAGGAAACCGGAAGGTATTGGAAACATTATAAATGAATTTGTGGACATACACAAACAGGAAATGGTTTATGTTGGGGATTCACCAAACGATATTTTGGATTGTAGAGAAGTGGAAATACCAGTAATAGGGGCAGCTTGGGCCGAAACAACGGATGTCGAAAAACTGGAGATACTCAACCCTGACGAAATCTTTTATACAGTAGCCGATTTTCGCAAATGGCTAATGTTGAACGTGTAAATACAAATCATGCGAATTGACTATAGGTTAAGGGTTCTTGGCAATAGGGTCTAGGTTCCCATTAAGAAGCAGGCCCAGGACTATACTGTTCTGGAAGACTGATTTTTGTTGGCATAGGGAGGTATTTGCAACTTGACCGATATGGTTTTTGGATATTCCAGTAGTATCTGGAGAGTACCATTTAGATGGGGTCAGTTGGACTTTGAAGGTTAAAAAAAGCGATGTAAATCTGTATCTTCAAAAGTAGTATCATAATTGTTTCTGGGTGGACGAATGATTCTAGTATTTTTACGATTTGCGACAGCATTCTAAAATTGTGGAATAGTTCGATAAAAGTTCAATAAAAGGATGACCAACTTTGATAACATCTATTTGGTACTATTGTATTCCGTTCTTGGTCTACCTATTGCAATAATCAGATTTGTTGGTTTTAATATTATCGCATTGTTTCAAATTAAAGGCACCAAAAGTCACAAAGACCTATGGTCCAAGGATGAAATGCTAAAAATATTTGTACATCCATATAATATGCTATTTGGGATAATTTTATTTTTAATTGTAATCTTTATCGATGGTTGGTTTTAAATTACAACCATTACTAGTTGAAAAACGATTCCGTAAGTGTTATTCTGGATATTAATATTACTTTTTGTTCCCGCTCTTATAAATGCGATATCCAATATAATTTCAGATCGAAAAAAGCGCGAAAGGGCCAATAAGAGATGGAAGCAACTGCAGGAAAGGGAAAACAAAAAGTTCAAATAAACGATTAAGTTGCGACCATTTTTTCCAATCATAAGAAGGCTTTTGAAACAACTGTTTTGGGTACTCTTGGCAGCTTTTGCAATCTCAGTGTTTCTATGCATTTGGAATGTCAAAGTCTTGTACATAAGTTTTTACCTTTTTATATGGGGTATCATTCCTGTTGGCCTGATATTGCTAATAGACCTAATCGCGCGAAAATTTAATTATATCGAGTAGATGTCGCTTAAAGAAAGTTCAAATAAAGGTTGTCAAATTATAACAAAGCGGTCGTAAAGAGGTATTTTACATCTATATAAACATGTTGTACAACATTGTTTTTTACTCCGTTTTTGATCGGTTTAAGCCCTTCTACATATAAAACATTTGTTGCATTCCCATGCTTTTTTCCTCTAACAACACGCTCCTGGTTTCCTATTAACAATGAGGCGAATTTTTGGTCGTTCATCAATTATGTTTACAAATCTTATCACCTATCGAAACATCTTGGTTTTCTTCTCTTTTTAAGCTATTTCGTGCGGAAAAGAGGAAAATCCTTTGGAAGCCAACTCCAGTAGTATGTCAATGGCAACCCTATAACCTTAATAGGATCTATAAATGATTGTCAAAGTGGCGGAAAAACCATTTGCCAACAAACACTTAGCAACAAAATCACGCAACAATACTTTTTTCCTTTCCCAGTTTCCCCTGGTTGAACATCGTTACAAAATCAACATTACCTACGATTCCATTCCTACCTATGAAATGGATAGTACTACCAGAGACACCCTTAATATCTACGGGGAAATAAATGAAATTGATAGGGACACTACGGATTTTAAATAGGGCAAATTATGGTTACCTTTTGACAACAGAATTGAAACCGCCTTTTATAGTGCAAATCCAACCGGAAAGGGAAATGGGTTTGTCCTTTTTTCAAACAGCACAACTTGTGGGGGTTGGAGAATTTTACAGACGGCGTCACGTTTGGACTGGTAAAAACCACAAATAAGAATACATATGAAAAAGTTACTCATCATAGGTGGTTACGGGAATGTAGGTAAGCTACTGACGAGCCGCCTTTTAACACACATTCCTGAATTTCAGATAACACTGGCCGGCCGAAATATTGAAAGGGCCAAAACAACAGCCGAAGCGTTTGAAAAACAGTTTATTGGACACAAGGTTGGTTACAAAGCATTGGATGCTGCCGACAAGTCAACCCTATTGAAAGCGTTTTCTGGGATGGATATGGTCATCGTTGCAGCAAGTTCTTTAAAGTACACGCGAAATGTTGTTGAAGCGGCTATTGAGACCAATACCCATTATTTTGATACGCAACTCTCATCTGACGATAAAATAAGCATTCTTGAATCTTACAAAGAAGATATTGAAAAAAAGGGACTCATTTTTATTACGGATGGCGGATATCACCCAGGGATTCCCGGGGCAATGATTACTTGGGCAAAACAGCAATTGGGCGCTTTGACCAAGGCCAATATTTACGCCGCGCTCAAAATGGATTGGAGTTTATATCAATACACCAAGAGTACCCATCTTGAAATGCTGGAAGAGTTAAAGTCTTTCGACAGTTCGTACTATCAGGCAAGGGCATGGAAAAAAGTGAATTGGAGCAAAATACCGAAATGGGATTTTAAAGCGCCTTATCATGAATTATCCTGCACACCATTGATGATGGAAGAAATTCGATGCGTACCCGACAAAATCCCGGAAATCGAGGAAACAGGTTTTTTTATTTCGGGGTTTAATCCACTAATGGATAATTTCTTATTGCCGATTCTGATGCTCGGGGTAAAAATACTTCCTACTTTTATGTATGGACCTCTAGGAAGGCTCTTTGAATGGGGTTTAAAAAAAAGCAGACCACCCTATGGCGTAATGCTGATTGCTGATTGTGAGGGAACAGGAGGGGCATTACAAGTAAAGGTCCATCATGAGGACGGCTATGAAATTACGGTTGTTCCTGTTGTTGCCTGTTTACAACAATGCTTGTCAGGATACATTGAACCAGGCTTACATTTACAGGCTTGGGCGGTTGAACCCAACCGGTTTTTTGATGATGTGCAAAGGCTAGGTATCGAAGTAGGGACGGCGTCAATAGATACGATTACGTAGAATACTGGAAATCCTCAATCGCAGGATAGTGTCTAAAAACTACAAACCCATTGATTAAAGTAATACACAATGAAGAAGACAGCGATACGTATTGATTCTTGGCATGGAATTCGATTTTCATCCATCGTGTTTTTGACGATAACTTTTCTGTTATCCCATGTGAGCATAGCCCAGGTTCAAACCAATTGGCCCCAAACAACCACTTCGGCCGATGGAACCACAATTTCGTATGAGATATATGGTGAAGGTGATTTATCACTGGTTTTTGTTCATGGCTGGAGTTGTGATTCACGATATTGGCAAAAGCAAGTGCCCACTTTCTCCAAAAAGTACAAAGTTGTTTTGGTTGACCTCGCTGGGCATGGACATTCCGGCACAATCCGAGAAACCTATTCGATGGAAGCTTTTGGAGAAGATGTTCGGGCAGTTGTGGAGAAAACGGGAAGCAACAACGTCATCCTTATAGGCCACTCCATGGGAGGGACGGTTATCGCACAGGCAGCCCTCTTACTACCTCAAAAGGTCAAAGGTCTTATAGCCGTGGATGACTACCACAATATTGAATACCCGTTGAGTCAAGAAGAGTTTGACGCAATGGTCACTCCTTTGCGAAACGATTTCCAATCCGGAGCGCGGCAATTTGTGCAGCAGATGTTCCACCCGAATGCCGATACCATCTCACGGGAGTGGATCCTGGCGGATATGTCGGCTGCTCCGCCCCATGTGGCTTTGAGCGCCATGGAAGAACTCATGTCGCATAGTATTGACGGAAGTGCAGCAGAACTCTTTGAGGAAATACCTATTCCCATCATGGCGGTAAACGGAGATCTGTGGCCAATCGATGTTGAAGCCAATCGTCGACATATGGAGTCTTTTGAGGCTATTGTGGTAGAAGGAGGCGATCATTTCCTAATGGTGAACCGATCGACACCATTCAACGCTGCTTTAACGAAAGCAATAAACGCAATTAAAAAGAAACGTGCGGAGAAATAAAAAAACCCCTCACTTACGTGAAGGGTTTTGCCTCGTTGCGGTCTGGACGGGATTGCCACCTCACCTCTGGCTCGGTGTCGGCCCAAGGGGTGGGCCTGCAAAGGGTCGTTTTTTGGGCTCACCGCGCGGCTCACCTTTTAACATAGTTTAACATTTACCTTAGGAGATATTCATTTCTCATTGCCGAAATCATTATT
Source organism: Muricauda sp. SCSIO 64092 (assembly GCF_023016285.1). GTDB lineage: Bacteria > Bacteroidota > Bacteroidia > Flavobacteriales > Flavobacteriaceae > Croceivirga. The sequence continues at coordinate 1,635,922 of NZ_CP095413.1, read as the reverse complement.
TTTCTCTAACCACTGGGATAAGATTATTTGATTTAGCTTTGTACCATGCCTAAGAAAACTGACATAAGTATAAATCAGCTAAGAGATTATTCCTCACTTTTTTCTCGAAATGTTGTCAGTTCTTGGATGAAGAATGATTTTCAATCAATTGACCTTAAGATAGAAAGATATGATAGGAAGTGGCTTAATTCTAGTCGGGCGACCTATCTGGATTATGTCAAATATGTTTACAAGATTTTGGAATCAAGATATCAAAATGAGTATGTATTCAAAAATTCATTTCTAAATGAATGGTTAATTAAAGAAATTGGGCATAACTACTCCCAGGTATTCTCTGAATTTAGAGTAGGCGATGCAATAGCGGATCTAGTAATGTTCAACGGAACATCAAAGGCTTTTGAAATCAAGACAGAAATGGATTCTCCTAAACGACTGGATTTTCAATTAGAAAACTATCGTAAAGCTTTTAACGAAATCTACTTGATTCTTCCTAAGTCAAAGGTTAACCTGTATCAACAATATGATAAAGAAATCGGTATAATTGTATTTATCCAGGATGCCGATGAGAAGTTTCAGATACACCGTAAATCTATGGCCAATAAAGTCGTGGACAAGGATACTATTATGAAAATATTACATACACATGAGTATAAGGCCTTGGTCAAAGAGCACTATGGGTCTCTTCCCCCAATGACGAGTTTCAAACAATTTGAGGTCTGTAGGGAGTTGATATTCGAGATTCCCAATGCCCAATTGAATTCCTATTTTATCAACTTTATGAAAGCGCGTCAACGAGGTAATACCCTTTCAAAAAGAAGTTACCGTGAGTTCAATCAGATGAGCTTAGCCATGAAGTTATCTCCTAGAGAAAGAAAAAATCTTATCAGCCAACTCAAATCACCTATCCAGAATTAATTATGTATTATCCTTTACTACGTGGTAGACAATTTGAACTCATTGCACTCAGAGATTTGGCCAATGCCACAATCTCCCAAGGTACTATAGCACCTATCTTGGAGCCCGTTAAGGAGTCATTCAATAATTTGAATCTGGCCTTAAATGTTTTTAGGAGTACCAGTCAGGAGGCCTTTTTAATTGTAAATCCCCTTGTCGGGGAACTGCGTGGTGACCATGATGTTTATTTAAATTATCTGCAGGATAATCCTTATCCTATCCGCAGAGCTTTCCATTTTCAGAATAATGCCCCATATATTAGTGAGGCTATTACCACATTTAATTTGGGAGAATGTATGCTTATCTGCCCAAACGATGTAAATCCAGATGATGCGGATTTTAGAGGTTTGACCAATTTAGAAGCCATTCAATATATCGTGGTCGAAGACCCTGGGAGGAACAGAGCATTGAGTAGATATATTCGAGGTTTGGGTAAAAACTTTATCAGGTTAGATGACCTCTTCGAAAGACAAATACGCAACAGCGACTTTTTGGATATTCAGGAGCATCGTTTTTCAGAAGAACACTTGCACTATGCAGATGAAGGTTTTGCCGGCTTCTCAGATTACACCGCATTGCCGAGTTATTATAGCGATAGTGGCAGTACCCCAAGAGCAGTGGTCATTCACCTTACTTATCCCAATGGGGATAATCAAATCTGGATTCGTCATTTCACTTCTGACACTAACGATTCCATAGCCAATGTCCAAGGTAAATTTGCAGAGGCGGCTGCCAAAGCCGTAACATTTTGCCGTCACAGGCAATTGCATAATGCTGCGATTATCGAGTTAGAAGATTACTTTGAACGACAACATTATCCTGGTCTAGGCACAGTTAAGAAAATAAGTATAAAAAACCATCTGTTAGTCGTTCAAGAGTACTTAAGCAACCGCTGATGCTATGATTATCTGTGCTAATTGCTTTGCCGATCAAGAGTTGAAAGCTTTTATATCCTCTTCAAAAAAGATCGGAGACTGCCCGACATGTTCTTCAACAGCCAATCCAATCATGGACGTGACGGAACTTCTTGATTTTTTCCAGGAACTGGCAGACAACTTTGAGGTTGTTGGAACCGGGGAAAGCCTAAAAAACAAAATTCAGGGTAATTGGAGTTTTTTTGCAAACCATCAAGTTGCGGAAAAAATTCTGAATCACCTCATGCCGAAGCTTAAAACAGCTATATCGAATGCCAATAGTTCAGTAGACTATATTCAAGAAATCAGGGATAATTACAGCTATTGGGAAACGCTTAAGGAAGAACTAAAATGGTCCAATCGTTTTCTTTCAAATTTGGACCAATTACTTGAGTTAGGTTGGGATGGTTTCTTTAACACCCAATACCGCTTGACCTCTTCCACGGAATTGTTCCGGGCTAGAGTTCATCATAAAAGTGGGAACCCAGCCTTGAGTCCAACCGAAATGTTCTGTCCTCCTCCCGATATTGCGAAAGGTGGTCGTGCTAATCCTTCGGGAATCCCATATCTCTACTTATGTGATAATATGGAAACAGTATTATATGAAGTGCGGGCTTCCTATTTGGATGAGTTAAGTATTGCTACTTTTCAATTAAAGCAGCTGCCTGACGGGGTGATCATTGTGGACTTTACAGAGGATACCCCTTTGTTCCAGCCAGAATTAGTGCGCGAAACTATAATGTCCAAATTGCTCAGAGACAAAATTAGTCAAGACCTATCCAAGCCTATGCGGCGATATGATTCGGAAATTGAATACATCCCAACGCAATTTATTTGTGAATTTATCCGTACTTATACTGGGGCCAGTGGAATTCGGTTTTCAAGTTCCTTACATCCATCGGGAAAAAACATTGTTATTTTCGACCAAAACCTCATGGAATGTACAAATGTTATATTGCACCAAGTTACCACTGTCAATTTGGAAAGTACAAAATTGAAAACTTAGAAAGGTTATAGCTCTTTTACTCGGGAAATTAGAAATAAAAAGTAAGATGAGCTAAATAGATCCAATAATCAACTCATATTTTTATTGTTTTTGAGCCGAATAAGAACTCTAATCGGCTCATAAAATAAAAAGTGGTTGCCAAAACCACATAAAATTATAGCCTGTTGCAAATTAAATTTCCTTACTTTTTACAGAAAAGCCGAGTTTTCGTGCTTGTAAAAAAGAGCCAAGTTTTTACAGTCCTTACGCACATGAATACATTTTAATGGTCTTTTTAGGAGGATTTGGTATTTTAGTATCAATAACCCATTCCCCAATCCTGTCAAATGGTATGCCCCCCACTTATATAAGTACCCCCTCCCACTTGTACAAGTACCCGGGGGTACTTCAATTGTTAAAGCCTCCTGTAGCTTTGTCAGCTAGGGTACTTGCCTAAGAGGGGAGGGGTACTTCATTGGGGCAAGGTCCCAGTAGATTTGTCAGTCCAGCCACTTGTGGTAGTAGGTGCGCCGGATAGATTGGCACCCTGTCCCGCCTTTTTGGTAGGCTATCCGAGTATTTTTGTGCCCCAGGCCATTTTTTTTGACAATACGCCCACCTTTTTTGCCAATCTGTTGCTATTCAACAGTATCTTCTGCGGTATCGGCCCTGGTGTTCATGCTTTGGGTAAATCTGGCCTTTAGGAGTTCGTGGGCGCTTTGGGCGCCTTCCATCGGCATTTTACGGGCGGCATCGGCAAGGCTATAGACCGACAGTGCCACCCGGTACACTTCGCTGCCCACAATGGTCTGGGTGTCCTTTAACTGGCGCAACAGCCCTTCCAGCTCCAGGATGATGGGATCCAATTGCTCGAACAGGGTAAGGTCTTTGCGGGCCTCTTCTGCCGTTAAAGCACCCGGGACCCATTGGGGCTTGCCCTCCAGGATATGGATACTGTCCTCTGCAAAGATTTTGTTGGCGCTGTTGATCTTGGGCAGGTTTTTACGTTCGTTGGGGGTCAAGTTCTGTAAAAATCCCAATTCACTCTTTAAGGTGGTAAGACATTGTTGTACACTGGTGATCTCTTTACTGGTAAGTACCTTACTGATTCTGTTGTTTTCGTTCATTTTGGTTCTTGTTGTTTATGATTGTGTATTTGGTTTTATATGGTTGGGGGGAGCAACTCCCCCCAACCATTTCAGAAGCGGAATAATCAGTAATTGATATAGATCATTTTTGCCTCGTGGCCCAGCCCCGATTCGTTGTAGTCGATCACACATACATAGTTGCCAACGGGCACCAGCCCGCGTTCATCGGTGCCGTCCCAGGCATCGCCGGGTCCGCCATAATGGGCACTGAACAGCAGGCGCTGGCTCAGGTCGTATATCCTCACCACGTTGTTCCCATACCTTTCAAGGCCGTGAATCACCAAGGTATCGCCAATGCCATCGCCGTTGGGGGAAAACCCCCTGTTGAAATCCGCAAGGGACGAATCAGAACCGGGCCCACAATTGCCGAACACGGTCACCATGGCGGTGGCCGTGGCCGTTCGGTCGCCCAGGGCAGCGGTAAGGGTGACCATCACAGGGGTGCCCACATCGTCACAGCTAAGGGTATCTATGTCCAGGCCAAGTTCGAAGGTGCTACCGTCACAGCTATAGGATCCATTGTCCACATCATCTGGCGAGATGGTGGCCCTTCCGTTGGCATTCAACTGCACGGCAATGTCCCGGGCAATGACCACAAAACTGTTCGGATCCGCTTCCACGGCCACCCTTGCGCTTGCCGGCAGATTGGTGGAATTGGGCATGTCCACTGCATTGGCAGGGAGATCAATGGTAACGGCACTGTTACAGGATGTCGGGGTGATTTCCACGGTATATAGGGAACCGCTTCCCGTAAAATGGTTTGCCACGGCATTGCCCAGATCAATATCGTCGATGGTAAAACCCGTCACATCCAGATCGAACCGAATGGTGACCGTAAAGGCGGATAGATCAACCGGTTCCGTCGGTGCGTCTATGGAAACGCCAATCCCTTCCCTGATGGACCTGAACCCTGTCCACCCGGCATCCTCGTAGTTGGCCCTGATCCTTCCGGCAGGAACACCCATGGGAACGATCAGATCTATTTGTCCACGGTCTGCATTTGTAAAGGTGTTTTCTTCGATCGATGGGGGGACGAAGGGCATTGATACCACCGTGGCAAGGTCCGGGTTGTCGGTAAAGGCATTGGCACCGATACCGGTAACGTTTTCGGGAATGATCACACTGGTCAACAGGTTGCCCTGAAAGGCACCATCCCCGATATCGGTAACGTTCCGACCAATCGCCACGCTGGTCAATTCGTTGTAACGAAAAGCACCATTGCCGATATCGGTAACATTTTCGGGAACGGTCACACCGGTCAATTGGTTGTCAGCAAAGGCACTGGCCCCGATACGGGTAACGCTTTCGGGAATGGCAATATCCTCCAAGCGGTTATCCGCAAAGGCAAAGTCCCCGATACTTTCCACACCGTCCGGTATGGTAAGGGCGCCGGTCAGGTTTCGTCCAATAAAGGCGTCCCCGCCAATCTTGGTGACCTTGAACCCGTGCCCCACATATTCCACGGGGTCGAATATTTCCAAAAGAATACGATCGTCGTCTTCATTATTTATTACGGTAACCGTGTTGGTGGGGCCGAATGCGGTTACTTCATATTTGATAACGGCGGTGTTGGCGTCACGTTCAACGGTAAAGGTTTCCCCAATAGCTACTTTTGCTTTGATGGATTTAAATTTAAAGTCGTCCCAGGCCGGTACATAATTATCGAATCCACCCGCGCCAACGATCACATCTATTTGGTCACGGTTTGCAAAGGTGCTTTCTTCGATCATTGTGGGATCGGCGCGCTTTAATTCCACTTTGGTAAGGTTTGGGTTGCCCGAAAAAGCATTGGCGCCGATACGGGTAACGCCTTCGGGAATGATCACACGGGTCAATTGGCTGTTCTGAAAAGCACCGGCCCCGATACCGGCAACCCTAAAGTCAAGGCCCTCATTGGGTTCAATGGGTTTGGTTACGCTCTCGGGTATGGTAAGGTCTCCTGTTGTTGTGTTGTCCGTTATGATGACCGTGTTGGGATTGAATTCCGCTACTTGATATGTGATACCATTGACTGTAAATTCCTCGCCAATTTCTCCTACTTCCGTGATGGATTTAAAACCTCCCCAATCATTACCGGGGTGTAAATAGCGGTATTTGTTCTCACCGGGATTGGTGCCTCTGGGAACGATCACATCTACGTTGTGGCGATGATCGCCGTCGGGTAAATCATCTTCTGGAAAGTGTACAATAATAAAGGCTTCATTAGCGAGTTCTGGGGGATGGGCATTCTCCATCACAACTCTGGAAAGCTTTTCGTTGTTGCCAAAAACGCTTTTCTCGATAATCGCTACGTTTTCGGGAATGGTCACACTCTCCAATTTATTCCCATAAAAAACACCGATCTTAAGAGTTTCCAGATTGTTTGATATGGTCACACCGGTCAATTCGTTCAAGGAAAAAGCACCAAACCCAATATCGGTAACACTGTTGGGAATTTCAAGATGTCCAGTTAATCCGCTGTTCTTAAAAGCATTTGTTCCGATCTTTTCCATATCCTTTGGTATGATGATCTCGCCCAATTGGTTGCCCTCAAAAGCACTTTCACCAATACTGGTAACGCTTTCGGGAATCTCCACACTGGTCAATCCGTTGCCTAAAAAAGCATTGTCCCCAATAGCGGTAACAGTATAGGGCACCCCATGAAACACCCTATCAGGTATGACCACATCGAGCGGGCCGATGGTACTTCTTCCGATCAACTTCACTGTTCTGGGCAGAGGGGGGGTCTGTGTGGTGTCAAGGTCCTGGGTTACTTGATAATGCATACCATCTTTCGCAAAGGAAACATGCGGATAGGTAAAGAAGTCGTTAACGGTCAGTTCTTCTCTAATGTTATGCAAATTCCAAGAGTCTGCGTTTTTATAATTATTTCTGGCACCCCTGGGAACGATTACAGTTATTTTGCCAAAGTGTTTGTCATCTTTCTGTTCAAAGACACGAGTACCATCTAGAGTTGGGGGATCAGAGCTCTCTACCCCTACTATCGTCAAATTGTTGTTATTCGCGAAAGCGGTTGGCCCAATTTTGATCACACTACTTGGTATGGTCACACTGGCCAAGGCGTTGCGATTAAAAGCACTTCCCTGTATTTCGGTAACGCTTTCGGGAATGGTCACCTGGTTCAAGTTATTGTTAGCAAAAACACCTCCCTCAAGGACCTGTAATTTGTCCGGTATGTTCACACTTTTCAGCAGGTGGCCTGCAAAAGCCCGCTGCCCAATACGGGTCACACTGTTCGGTAGGGTCACACTGTCCAAATAGGCGCCGTTCTTTCTTGAATTAAAGGCGTCATTCCCGATACTTTCCACACCATCGGGAATTTCAAGATGTCCAGATAATCCGCTGTCCCTAAAAGCCTCTGCTTCGATGTGGGTCAAACTGTTCGGTAGGGTCACACTGGTCAAGGCATTGTCTTTAAAAGCCCCAGCCCCGATATGGGTAACCTTATATTGAATACCCCCTTTGGTTATGGTTTCGGGGATGTTTACACTGGTAGCTGTCCCCTTATAACCCGTAATCCTTACCGTGTTGGTACCAGCTATTACTTCATGTTCGAAATCATCGGCCCCGGCGATTTCTTCTTCCGTGATGGATTTGAAACCTGTCCATCCAAAAATACCTTCATAAGCAGTTATGCTACCTTTGGGAACTATCAGGGCTATTTCGCTTCTGTCACCAAATGCACTTGGATCAAGGGATGGGGGAGGATTGGCGCCCTTTGCCACCACTTCTAAAAGGCCCGGGTTGTCGGTAAACGCATTGGCACCGATACTGGTAATGCTTTCGGGAATGGTCACTTTGGTCAAGTCGTTTGCCACAAAAGTACCAGGCCCGATACTGGTAACGGTAAAGGTATCCCCTCCATTGGTTACGTTCCCGGGAATGATAAGGTCTCCCGTATTTGTATTGCCCGTTATGGCGACCGTGTTGGGACCAATTACTTGATATGTGATGTCTTCAACTGTAAATGTCTGTCCATAGCTCTTAAGGCCCATTAGCACCATACAAACGGTGCATGCTATTAATTGTAATTGTTTTTTCATAATGCTGTTTTTAACTTTTGAATATTAATTAATATGAAATATTGACATACTGAGAAAAACATCCAAAAATCAGTGCCCAACCCCTTTAAAATTGGGATGTAACAGGGTTTTTCTGGGATTTTGGAAAAATAGCTTACTTGGGGTAAGGTGGATAAATTATCCGCGGGTCAAGAATGTCCAATAACAAGGTCTACTACCAAAACTTTGCACAAAGCTAAATTTTTTGTTGGCGGTCTGTACGGGATTGCCACCTCGCCTCGGGCTCGGTGTCGGCCCAAGGGGTGGCCCTGCAACAATCCAAACCCCTTTACCAACTTCGTTGGTATGTATTTTTTAGTTTCTCAACTTCCAAAAGCCAGCTTTTGTATTTCGAAACTAAAAAACCCCTCACTTACGTGAAGGGTTTTACTTCGTTGCGGTCTGGACGGGACTCGAACCCGCGACCCCCTGCGTGACAGGCAGGTATTCTAACCAACTGAACTACCAGACCAAGGATTTTATCTTTAAGAAGACTCCTGCAACAGCGGGATTCAAATCTTGTTACCGTGCTTTGAGTTAAGCGAGGGCAAATATACCTACATCTTTCGGTTTGGACAAAACTTTTTTCCCTTCACACAAATTTTTGCCGTTCCACCAAAAAAGTATTCAAAACCGTGGAGAAATTGGAACGGATATCTACCCCAACATAGCGGATTTTATACTGCATGCACTTTAGTTTTAGGGCCTGTACATAGTCCTCTATTCCTTTTCTGTAACCCTCCCGAATGTTTTCGGCATGCAGATCAATATGCTGTCCGGTTTCCACATCAATAAAACGTCTGGGGGAATTGTCAAAATCAAACTGTTGTTCCAGTCCCTTATCCAACAAATGGAAGAGCACAATTTCATGCTTGTTATACTTTAAATGGCGTAAGGCTTCAAAAAGTTTTTCTTCCTCAACTTCGGTCTGAAACATATCCGAGAAAACGAAAATCAAGCTCCTGCGATGTATCTTTTCGGCAATATGATGTAGAAATTGGTAAGTCCTGGTCCGTTTTTCGTCCGTTTTTTCCCGAACCAATCGATTGAGCTGGGACAACAACATCTGAAAATGGCGCTCACTACTTTTTTCCGGGGCATAAAAGCTATAGGTATCGGCATAAACGCTCAAGCCCACGGCATCCCTTTGTTTTTTCAATAGGTTCATGAGGGCCGCAATGGCCAATACCCCAAAACCAATTTTGTTCAAATTGCCCAGCTTAAGATTCCTTACTTCCGGATAGTACATGGAAGCGGAATTGTCGAGGATCATATGGCAACGGAGATTGGTTTCCTCTTCGTAGCGTTTGGTGTAGAGTTTATCGGTACGGGCAAAAAGCTTCCAATCAATATGTTTGGTACTTTCCCCTGTATTGTAGATTTTATGTTCCGCAAATTCCGCGGAAAAGCCATGGAACGGACTTTTATGGATACCGCTTATAAAGCCTTCCACTACCTGACCGGCAAGGAGTTCCAGGTTCTGGAACAGTTGTGCATTTTGAAGTTCCGACTTTACATCCATGGGTATCTAAGATAAAAAAAAGGCCTGGCAATCACCAGACCTTTCCTAAATCTTATTGTTATAACTTAATTCAATGCCCCATCAATGGCATCCGTGTACGCTTTTTTGGGAGATACCCCAACTTGACGGCTTACAATCTCACCACCTTTAAATACCAATACGGTGGGGATGTTCCGTACACCATATTTGGCGGCGAACTGCTGGTTGGCATCTACATCCACTTTACCTACAACGGCCTTACCATCATATTCCTGACTTACTTCTTCAATGATTGGGCCTACCATGCGACAAGGACCGCACCATGCTGCCCAAAAATCCACCATTACAGGCTTATCGCTTTTTAAAACTACTTCATCAAAAGTTGCATCTGTTATTTCTAGTGCCATTTGTTCAAAATTTATTGTTCGCAAAGTTAGACAAATATCTTTCGCTTTCCTTACACGCCCTACATTTCTTTTGTCTATACAACTATTTCCTCATTCTATAGTTTGGCCTTTGATTATTAGGGATATATGTCAGTGGAATGTGTTCACACTTTTACAGGCAATTGATTTATTCCTACGCGCATCCATTAAAGGGTTTAATTCAACTTATACAGCACTTCCTGGGCTTCAAGTGTGCTCAACAATTCACTCGATATATTCACTTTTTGCTTTCGGCTGGACAGGTTCAACTTTATCTCTTCCTCCATCTCATAAATAATGAAACCAATAGGATGATTGCCCTTATGGGAGGTAAGCGTTTTTTTGAGTTCCCTGATCCGTTTTTCCTGAAGTGTGGATACATTGAGTTTGATGGTCAGTTTTTTGGCATAGGTTTCCATGACATCCTGAAGTTGCCTGAACTCATTAAACTGTAAACGCGGTTCCCCCTTTTTTCCGGTTTCACGGTTCACCCATCCTTCCCGTACAAATACCTTGATATGGATAAAGGAGTTGATCATTAAAAAATGACGGAATTTGAGGTATTCCTCCCCAAAAATCCGAAACTCATGGGTATCCGTATAGTCCTCAACGGTAAAGAGTCCCCAGCCCTTTCCATTTTTGGAAACCCGGTGTTGCACATCGGTAATTACCCCGGCAAAGGTCAATTCCCTATTGACATGGCCTTCCAATTCTTCTTTGAAGATGGAAATACTGGTGTTGCAAAAGGCCGTAATTTCCTTTTTGAAATCATCCAGGGGATGACCGGAGATGTAAATTCCGACCACCTCTTTTTCACGTCGTAGTTTTTCCATGGTACCCCAATCCTCGCACGGTGGTACAATGGGTTCGGGAATTTGAACTTCACTGGCTTCCCCAAAAAGGCTTACCTGGGAGGAATTCTTGTTTTCCTGAAATTTCGCCCCATACTTGATGACCTTCTCCAAAAAACTGATGCCATCCCCTTCTTGATGGAAATACTGTGCCCTATGTGTCCCTAAAAAGGAATCGAACCCTCCGGCAAGGGCCAAATTTTCAAAGGCTTTTTTATTTGCTGAGCGTAAATCAATTCGTTTGGCCATATCAAAAACGGAACGGAACGCCCCATTTTCCTTTCGTTCGGCTACAATGGCCTCCACCGCGGAACGCCCAACACCTTTAATGGCCCCCATCCCAAACCGAACGGCATTGTCTTTATTGACCGCAAATTTGTAGTAGGATTCATTGACATCCGGTCCCAATACATCCAAGTCCATCCGTTTGCACTCTTCCATAAAAAAGGTCACCTGTTTAATGTCGTTCATATTGTTGGAAAGTACCGCCGCCATATATTCGGAAGGGTAGTGCGCCTTTAGATAGGCGGTTTGGTAGGCGATATAGGCATAACAGGTAGAGTGGCTTTTATTGAAGGCATAGGAAGCAAAGGCCTCCCAGTCTTTCCAGATTTTTTCAAGAATCTCCCGGGGATGTCCATTTTTCTCCCCACCATCCAAGAATTGGGGCCTTAACTTCTGTAGGAGTGCAAAAATCTTTTTCCCCATGGCCTTTCGTAAAACATCGGCATCGCCTTTGGAGAAGCCCGCCAGCTTTTGCGACAGCCGCATGACCTGTTCCTGATAAACCGTAATCCCATAGGTATCCTTTAAAAACTCCTCCATTTCGGGGAGGTCATAGCTGATTTCCTCGTCCCCATGTTTTCGGGCAATAAAACTGGGAATATATTCCATGGGTCCCGGTCGGTACAGGGCATTCATGGCAATAAGGTCATCAAAAACCGTAGGTTTTAAGCTTTTCATGTGTTTTTGCATTCCAGGGGATTCATACTGGAATATGCCCACGGTTTCCCCTCGCTGGAAAAGCGCATAGGTTTTTTCATCATCCAACGGAAACTCATCGGGAACCAGTTCCACTCCCGTTCGTGCCTTCACAATTTTTACCGTATCCTTGATAAGTGTCAGGGTCTTTAAGCCGAGGAAATCCATTTTTAACAAGCCGGCATCCTCCACAACGGAGTTGTCAAATTGGGTCACATAAAGTTCAGAGTCCTTTGCTGTGGCCACGGGCACAAAATTGGTAATGTCATCCGGGGTAATGATTACCCCACAGGCGTGGATACCCGTATTGCGTACCGAGCCTTCCAATACGCGGGCCATATTCACGGTTCGACCTTCCAGATCATCCGTTTCGGCGATGTTGAGCAGTTGGTTGATCTTGAGCATATCATCGGAACGGAACTTTTTCTTCAATTCAGCTTCATCCTTACCAAAGATTTTGCCCAGTTTTCCCATGGTGGGTATCAATTTGGCGATACGATCTGCATCACCCAAAGGCAAATCCAGTACCCGTGCCGTATCCCTAATGGATGATTTGGCCGCCATGGTCCCGTAGGTAATGATTTGTGCCACCTGATTGGAACCGTATTTATTGATGACATAGTCCATGACCTTTCCGCGGCCCTCATCATCAAAATCTATATCAATATCGGGCATAGAAACCCTATCCGGATTTAGGAACCGCTCAAAAAGCAGGTCGTATACAATAGGGTCTATATTGGTGATCTTTAAACAATAGGCCACCACGGAGCCTGCGGCGGAACCACGTCCTGGACCCACGGAGACCCCCATATTCCTGGCCTCTCGGATAAAATCCTCCACAATTAAAAAGTAGCCGGGATAACCGGAATTTTCAATAGTGGCCAATTCAAAATCAATACGTTCCTCAATTTCTAGAGTGATCGTTCCATACCGTTCTTTGGCCCCTTCATAGGTGATGTGACGGAGATAGGCATTTTCACCGCGTTTGCCACCATCTTCCACATCTTCGGCCACCTGAAATTCCACAGGGATTTCAAATTTGGGCAACAGGACATCGCGGGCCAGATCGTAGCCTTCCACCTTATCGATAATGTGCTGAATGTTGGTAATCGCTTCGGGAAGGTCCTTGAACAATTCCTTCATTTCCTGGGAAGACTTGAAATAGTATTCCTGATTGGGCAGCCCATAGCGATAGCCACGACCCCGTCCAATCGGGGTATTTACCAATTCCCCATCCTTAACGCACAGCAGGATGTCATGGGCCTCCGCATCCTCTTTGTTGCCATAATAGGTATTGTTGGTAGCCACCAACTTCACTTCGTGCTTGCGGGAAAAGCGGATCAGCACTTGATTCACCCTGTCCTCATCTTCCTGTCCGTGGCGCATGGTTTCCAGATAGAAATCTTCCCCAAACTCACCTTTCCACCAAAGTAGGGCTTCCTCTGCTTGTTTTTCGCCAATATTTAAGATTTTGGAAGGTACCTCTCCATACAAATTGCCGGAAAGGGCAATGATATCTTCCTTAAACGCACTAATGATGCCTTTGTCAATCCTTGGTACATAGTAAAATCCATCGGTATAGGCCAAAGAGGCCATTTTGGCCAGGTTCCGATAGCCGTTTTTGTTTTTGGCCAACAGCACAATTTGGTAGCCGTTGTCCTTGACCGATTTATTGCTATGGTCTTCACAAACAAAAAACTCACAACCGATGATGGGTTTTATTTCGGTGCCCGTTGGTTCTTCACCATTGGCAATGGCTTCTTCGTTTTGTTGTTTTATGGATTTGTTGTGTGCTTTGACCTCTTTGACAAAATGAAAGGCGCCCATCATATTTCCGTGATCGGTAAGCGCCACGGCTGGCATTTGGTGTTCTGCGGCCAATTTTACCAAATCCCTGGTACCCATGGTGGACTGTAACACCGAAAATTGGGAATGGTTGTGAAGGTGCGCAAAGTCGACCTCCGCCAGGTCCTTGATGTTTTGTTGGAGATCAATTTGTGAAGCGCCCCCCGTATCTTTTTCCCAAAGGGCATCGGCTATTTTTTTGGACGCTTCCCTTAAGTTGATGTGCTTTAATCCGATAAGCTCTATGGGCGTTGGATTCGCCTTTAAAAACCGCTCAAAATAATCGGGTTGTACATCCAACTGTTCTTGGGTAAACTGCTGTTTGCGAACCAATTCAAAGAAACATCGTGTGGTCGCTTCCACGTCAGCAGTAGCATTGTGCGCTTCGGCAAAAGGTTCCCCAAAAAGAAATTCGTGAAGCTCCGTTAAGGTGGGTAATTTGAATTTCCCTCCACGGCCGCCGGGAATTTTACAGAGTTCAGCTGTATGCTCGGTACAGGTATCCAGGACCGGTAATTCCTGCAATGGATTTTCAACATCCGACCGATAAAACTCACATCCCATGACATTAATGTCAAAATCCACATTTTGACCTACCACAAATTTTGCCTTGGAAAGGACTTCATTGAACTTTTCCAAGACCGTCTGCAAGGGTACCCCTTCCTGTTCGGCCAGCGCCGTTGAAATTCCGTGGATTTGTTCGGATTCATAAGGAATATTGAACCCGTCCGGTTGTACCAGGTAATCTTGATGATCCACCAGATTTCCCATGGCATCGTGCAATTGCCAGGAAATCTGAACACAGCGTGGCCAGTTGTCCGTATCGGTTATGGGCGCATCATAACGTTTGGGCAGTCCTGTGGTTTCGGTATCAAAGATGAGGTACATAGAAGTAAATTGGAAGGAATAAAAATACCTAAACCCTGGTTGTCCATGAAATCGAGTTTTGAGGAGTTATTAACCACCCCTGGAGGAGGTGTGACAGGGGGTTGAAAATCATACGATTTTCCCGTTGGTACAATTCAAAAGTTATTGGAAAAGGGGATTGCCCTGATTTGTTCAAAATGTCCAATGGATTGATTGCGATAACAAAGGTGGCCATTGCTATGGACCTCGCTGTTTTTGTGACCGTTAAATCGGATTCTTTTCATGCATAACCCCCCCCCAACAGGGCCTTTTTTTGGAACGCTTCGCATAAGATTATCCTTACGCCCGATCAAAAACCTTTCGCAATTCATAAAAGATGCGTTGCAGTACGGTCAATTCCTCCACTACAATTTCTGCGGTTCCCTGCATTTCCTGTTTAAAGGTTATGGTCTTACCAAAAGAGGTGGTTAACTCCCTTACGCCAATATAGAGGGTGTAAAATGTTTCTTCCCCTTGTTTGGGAACCTCGGAAATGTTCTCGATTTCGCCCATAAGGCTTCCCCATTCCTCAAAGGGGTAATTGTCCAATTTTATAATGACCTTTTGACCGGCCTTCACCTTCCCTGAATTGCGTATGGGCAGGGTGACCCGTCCAATAATGCCATCCATATCCTTTGGCACTATGGTAAACAGCGTTTCCCCCAGTTCTATATTTTGGTATTGGTCCCAAATGTCAAATACGGTGACGGTGCCGTTTATGGGACTGCTAATGATATACTGTTGTTCCCAAGAATTTAGGGACGTCAAAAGATTTTGCTCCGCGTTTTCCAGTTCCTGGTTGTAGGTGTTTTCAAATTCGGTTCCCTGGATGTTGGTCTTGGTGAGCAAATTGTTGAAATTGGCAATGGCTATCTGGGTATTGGAAATATTGGTCAGGAAACCTTCATATTGTTGTTGGTCCGCCAAATAGGCACGGGAAGCTTCCTCATATTCCGCTTTGGAGATAACACCCCTGTCATACAATTCCCTGTTGCGTTCAAAATTGGTTTTGGACAGTGCCAAATCTTCTTTGAACAATTGCAACTGCCTATTTTGGTTTTTAAGAAACTGCTGTTGCTCCCGCAATTGCCTTTGTATCAACACGGATTCTTTACTATTGGGGGCTAACGTGTTATACAGAACAAAGTTCTGATAAGCCGTAAGGAAGTTCCCATAGGCCAGCTGAATTTCACCTAGATCGAGTGTGGAGGGAAATACTTTTTTTAAGGTATCAAGGACCAGGAAGGTTGCCGTATGGTTGTTCAATTGTTCCTTTAGATAAAGGACATCCTCAAACTTGGCGGTATTTTCAATTTCTGCCAGGATATGTCCGTCTTCAACGGCTTCATTGGGTTGGACCAAAACTTTGGTCAATCGGCCAGAAGAGCGGGCCTTTAGATAAACAGGAGGATTTTTACTGGTGATGACAATGTTGGCGGGGATAATATCATTGTAACGTATTACTGCCGATCCCACCAATAATAAAACTACGATGACAAAGACCATGGAAGTCCCCCACCTGATCATCCAATTCGGGGTTTTGCCCAAAACTTCCTTTACCTGGTCCGATCGCTCCTCGGGTACATTGAGTTTGGTATGTTGTGATTTCCCTTCTTCCATGTTATTGACCGAGTTCCAATTGATTTTTTACCAGCGAATAATACAGTCCCTTTATTGAGGTTAACTCATGGTGGTTGCCCCGTTCCGCTATTTTCCCTTTGTCCAAAACGATGATCTGATCGGCATTTTTTACGGTACTCAAGCGATGGGCCACGACCACAACGGTCTTCCCTTGATAAAAGGATTCCAGCTTTTCCATAATTGTCCTTTCATTGTTGGCATCCAAAGCACTGGTGGCTTCATCAAAAAAGATATAATTGGGATTTTTGTATACCGCCCTGGCAATTAGGATACGTTGTTTTTGTCCACCGCTGATATTGACTCCGGAACCCCCAATCTTGGTATTAAAGCCCGAGGGCAATTGTTCAATGAATTCCGAGATATTGGCCACATCCACGGCATGCAACAACCTTTTTCGGTCAATGATTCCCTCTGAGTCCGATTCCGTAATATTCCGGGCAATGGTATCACCAAACAAAAAACCATCCTGCATGACCGAACCACAGTTTTTTCGCCAGAAGGTGGTCCCCAGATTTTTTAGTTGTGTTCTTCCTATATGGATATGGCCACTGGTGGGCTCATAGAATTTGAGCAATAGTTTGATCAAGGTGGTTTTTCCACTACCACTTGCCCCTACGATGGCCGTAATCTTTCCTTCGGGAATAGCAAACGAGATATCATCCAATATTTTGGGCGAGCTTTCTCCTCCATAATGAAAGGTCAATTTGCTTAGGTGAATCGTTCGGTTTTCCGGCAGCTCTTTAATGGGCTCCATGCTTTCGTCCTCTTCATCGTCCTTACCGTGTATTTCCGAAAGTCGTTCCAAGCTTATTTTGGCATCCTGCCCGGTCTGGATAAAGGTGATAAAGTCATTGATCGGCAAGTTGAGTTGCCCAATGATATACTGCACCGATAGCATCATCCCCAAGGTTAAATTTCCATCAATTACCGCTTTGGCCGCAACAAAAGTGATCAAGATATTCTTGAGCTCGTTAAAGAAACGTCCCCCTACGTTCTGGGTTTGGGTTAAGGTCAGACTCTTTAGGGAAACCTTGAACAGTTTCACCTGAATGGCCTCCCATTCCCATCTTCTACGTCTTTCGGAGCCATTCAACTTAATTTCCTGCATCCCTGAAATCAGCTGATAAATGCTACTTTGGTTGTCCGCGGCCTGGTCAAATCTTTTATAGTCCAATTCTGCCCGTTTTTTCAAAAAGAGCAATGTCCAACCCACATAAATCAAGGATCCTACAAAAAAGATGGCGAAAATGGTGCCATCGTAATGGGCCAGTACTACTCCAAATACCACCACATTAAAGGCAGAAAAAACAGTGTTCAATGTGGTGCTGGAGAAAAACTCCTGTATTCTGTCATGATCATAGATCCGTTGGATGATGTCACCGGTGTTCTTGGAATCAAAAAATGCAATGGGAAGCCGCATTAGTTTTATGAGGAAATCCGAGATTAGGTTGATGTTGATGCGACTGGTGACATGCAACAGGATCCAACTTCGTATGACCTCAACAGTGGTCTGGGAGACAAACAAGGTCAGTTGTGCAATCAGGATCAGGTAAATAAAATTAATGTTACGATAGTTTATCCCGTAATCAACAATTGACTGTGTCAAAAACGGGAATATGAGCTGTAGGATACTCCCGATAAAAAGACCCAGGAAAAGCTGGAAGATGTATTTGGAGTAGGGCTTAAAATACCCCGAAAGAAATTTGAACCCATATTTCCTTTTCTCCTCGTTTCCGTATTCGTAAAACCTCGGTGTCGTTTCCAAGAGCAACAAATACCCTTCGGAACTTTCGTCCGCACCTTTACCTATCCATCCGTCAATGAAATCCTTTTTGGGATAATCCACCAGTCCATGTGCCGGGTCGGCAACGTAAACCTTATCGTGGGCAATTCTGTAAACGACCACAAAATGTCGTTGTCGCCAGTGCGCAATACAGGGTAGGGGAACTTCGTCCGCCAAAGTGTTAAAGTCCACACTTACGGCCAAGGTGTGAAAACCAATACTTTCAGCTGCCTCGGCAATACCCCCAATGGAAACCCCCTCACGTGTGATATTGGACCTTCTCCTTAGGAAGTCAACCGCATGGGATCGGCCATAATGCTTCGCAATCATTCGTAAGCACGTAGGACCACAATCCATTTTGTCCAATTGTCGGTAAAAAGTGAAAGATTTTGTACGAAACATCTACGAAATATAGTCATAATCTCTGATGCTCTCCAAGATGGAAAGCGTTAAGATTTCGTATTGTTTTTTTAATAGGGATGCGGTATGCGTGGCAACCCAGGGCCGATTTCCAGGAAAAGGCCAAAAGTCCCTATTTGCTATGGATGAAGTTCTTAAAGGGTCAAGACCAAAAAATTAGGGCAAAAATGTTGTCGCATAAAGGATTAAGCGTATTTTTGCACCCGCTTTCGGTTCAACCTTTCGGGCTGGAGGCAATTAAAAAGAATTAATAATCAGGGTCGGGCACCCTACAAATTAATGTGATATGCCAGTTAGAATTCGATTACAGCGCCACGGTAAAAAAGGAAAACCATTTTATTGGATAGTGGCCGCAGACTCCCGTTCAAAGAGAGATGGTAAATTTTTGGAAAAGTTGGGCACCTATAACCCCAATACCAATCCTGCTACCATTAACTTGGATGTTGATGGTTCCGTAAAATGGTTGCACAATGGTGCACAACCTACGGATACTGCACGTGCCATTCTTAGTTACAAAGGGGTTTTGATGAAAAAACACTTGTTGGAAGGGGTTAAAAAAGGCGCTTTTGATGAAGCCGAAGCCGAGAAAAGGTTTACGGCTTGGCTGGAAGAAAAAGAAGCCAAGATCCAGGCAAAAAGGGATGGCTTGAGCAAGGCCGATGCCGATGCCAGGGCCAAAGCTTTAGCGGCTGAAAAAGAGGTCAATGAAAAACGTATTGCGGCCCAGCAACCAGAGCCCGAAGTTGAGGAAGTAGCCGAAGGTGAAGCACCTGCAGCGGCAGCGGCTGAAGGTACGGAAGCAACCGTTGAGGAGACTGCAGAAGCTAAAGCGGAGGAAGCCCCAGCAGAGGAAGCAGCTCCCGAGGCCGAGGCCACCGAAGAAGAAGCTTCTAAAGAATAAACAGCAAGATGCGAAAGGAGGAGTGTTTCTACCTCGGAAAAATCGTATCAAAATATAGTTTCAAAGGCGAGGTGTTGCTAAAACTGGACACCGATGAACCTGAGATTTATGAAGAAATGGAATCAGTTTTTGTCGAGTTGGGCAAAAATTTGGTTCCATTTTTTATTGTCAAAAGCCAATTGCATAAGTCCAGTTTGCTAAGGATACGGTTTGAGGATGTTCAAGATGAATCCTCAGCGGAAAAGCTTTTGGGGAAAGGGGTATTTCTCCCCTTGTCCCAGCTTCCCAAACTATCCGGGAACCAATTCTACTACCACGAAGTCATTGGGTTTCAACTAATGGACAAGGTCCATGGGGATATTGGTAGTATTGAATCCGTAAATGATGCTTCCGCACAGGTTTTGTTTGAAGTAAAAAAAGAGGGGAAAATGCTTTTGGTCCCGGTTTCTGATGATATCATCAAGAAGGTCGACAGGAAGAACGCCATTATTTATGTGGAAACCCCGGAAGGTTTGGTGGATTTGTACTTAAATTAGTTCCCGTGCAGTTCATTTCCTTGAAATGCTGTGGAAATCAATCGTGTTGAAAATGGCCAAATCCTACTTTTTTGTTCTTGCTATACTCCTTTTTTCCTGTAAGCAAAAACAAAATCCTACTACATCCACCAAGGAAAAAAGACCTCCCAATGTGGTTATCATCTTTACCGACGACCAGGGATATGCCGATGTAGGTGTTTTTGGGGCCAAGGGGTTTAGTACGCCCAATTTGGACCAAATGGCGGCAAAAGGGGTGAAATTTACGCACTATTATGCGGCGCAGGCGGTCTGTTCCGCTTCCAGGGCAGCACTTTTGACCGGTTGCTACCCCAATAGGATAGGAATCCATAATGCCCTGGGACCGGATGACACCCATGGGATCAACGATTCGGAGACCACTTTGGCCGAAATGCTGAAAGCCAAGGGATACCGAACGGCCATATACGGTAAATGGCACCTTGGGCACCATAAAAAGTTCTTACCCACGCGTCACGGTTTCGATGAGTGGTTTGGCATTCCCTATTCCAATGATATGTGGCCCTACCATCCCCAGCAAGGGCCTATCTTTAATTTTCCCAACCTTCCCCTATACGAGAATGAGACGGTTATTGACACTTTAACGGAGCAGTCCCAACTGACGACCCAAATAACGGAACGTAGTGTGGATTTTATCAACCGAAACAAGGACAATCCATTTTTCCTGTATGTGCCCCATCCGCAACCCCATGTTCCTTTATTTGTATCGGAAAAACTTAAGGGAAAATCCGAAAAAGGACTATATGGTGATGTTATTATGGAATTGGATTGGTCCGTGGGTCAAATTTTAGGGGCATTAAAGGATAATGGGGTAGAGGAAAATACCCTTGTGATCTTTACTTCGGACAATGGTCCCTGGCTATCGTATGGCAATCATGCGGGCAGTGCCTCGCCCCTGCGTGAAGGTAAGGGCACGGCCTGGGAAGGGGGACAACGCGAGCCTTTCATCATACAATATCCCGATAGTCTGCCAGCCGGAAAAGTTATTGACAAACCACTAATGGCCATTGACATACTGCCGACAATAGCGGAACTAACTGGGGCAAACCTTCCCACAAGGATTATTGATGGCAAGAGTGCGTGGAAGCTATGGAAGGGGGAAAGTGACCGTAGCCCACAAAAAGCCTATTTCTTTTATTACCGGGTAAATGAACTTTTTGGTGTTCGCTACGGCAAATGGAAGCTTTACTTTCCACATCGCTATCGCACCATGGAGGGGCAGGAACCTGGTAAAGATGGCCAACCGGGCAATTATACCTATGTACATCTTGAGGAAATTGAACTTTACAATCTGGATAAGGACCCCAGCGAGTCTAAAAATATAGCCGAAGCGCATCCTGATATCGTACAGCAGATTAAACTGCTCGCCAATACCATGCGCTCAAGACTTGGCGATTCGTTATTGGAATTGGAAGGAAAGGAAACCAGGGAACCCGGCAGGATCAATGAAGCCCTTTAAATTTAAACAATTTACCATCCATCAGGACCGGTGCGCCATGAAGGTAGGTACGGATGGGGTACTCTTGGGGGCTTGGACATCTTTGGAAAACCATCCCAAGAACATTTTGGACGTTGGGGCGGGTACAGGTCTTCTTGCACTACAAATGGCCCAACGGTCCCAAGCCGAAACCATTGATGCCATAGAGTTGAATGCCAATGCTTATGAGCAATGCGTTGAAAATTTTGAGGCTTCGGTCTGGGCGGATCGACTGTTCTGTTATCATGCCTCCTTTCAAGAATTTGTGGAAGAAATGGACGAGTCCTACGATCTTATCCTTTCCAATCCCCCGTTTTACACGGAGAATGTTTCCAGTGGGAACCCATCAAGGGATAATGCCCGCCAAAATGAAACCCTTCCTTTTCGGGTTCTTATTGAAGGTGTGCATAGGCTACTTTCCGATACGGGGGAATTCGCCCTGATCATTCCCAAAACTGAAGAGAAAAACGTAATGGACTTGGCTAAGGAAAAGGGGTTGTTCCCAAATAAGGTATTAAGGGTGAGGGGAAACCCAACCGCACCCATCAAAAGATCCCTTATCCAATTTTCATTTTCTGAAAAAGAGGTTTCTCGAAAGGAATTGGTCATTGAGACCAAAAGGCATACGTATACCGAAGCATATAGCCATCTTACCAAGGCCTTCTATTTAAAAATGTAACAATGCGGGCTTTAACTGTTATATTTGATTCCTACCTTTGGAAAACTCTAACGTTAGGGTTTGTCATTCCGTACTTGATACGGAATCCATTACTAAAAACAATACGATTCCTGCCTTCCCTTGGACGAGCTCAGGGTGACACGCAGGAATGACAAAATGAATTCTATTTATGAAGCCAGACGTATTTGAAGCACCGGATTACTACAATTTGGATGATTTACTTTCTGAAGAGCACAAATTGGTGCGGGACGCCGCAAGGCAATGGGTAAAACGCGATATATCCCCCATCATTGAAGCCTATGCCCAAAAAGCCGAATTCCCGAAACAAATCATTCAAGGTTTGGCGGAAATAGGTGCCTTTGGTCCATATATCCCCGAAGCATATGGGGGAGCAGGATTGGATCAAATAAGTTATGGTCTGATCATGCAGGAAATTGAACGTGGCGACAGCGGCGTACGCTCCACGGCCTCGGTACAGTCTTCCTTGGTGATGTACCCCATTTTTGCTTATGGTACCGAAGCGCAACGTAAAAAGTATTTGCCCAAATTGGCCACGGGGGAATGGATGGGCTGTTTTGGTTTGACCGAACCGAACCATGGTTCCAATCCCGGGGGTATGGAAACCAAGTTCAAGGATATGGGGGACCACTATCTTTTAAATGGCGCCAAGTTATGGATTTCCAATTCGCCCTTTGCCGATGTAGCCGTGGTATGGGCAAAAAACGAGGAAGGTAGGATCCATGGATTGATCGTGGAGCGGGGGATGGAAGGTTTCTCTACTCCGGAGACCCACAACAAATGGTCCCTTCGTGCCTCGGCAACCGGGGAATTGATTTTTGATGATGTAAAAGTCCCCAAAGAAAACCTATTGCCCAATAAGTCGGGATTGGGAGCCCCACTGGGATGTTTGGATTCTGCGCGTTACGGTATTGCCTGGGGCGCCATTGGAGCGGCCATGGACTGTTACGATACGGCCCTGCGCTATGCCAAGGAACGCGTTCAATTTGGAAAGCCCATAGCCGCTTTTCAGCTCCAGCAGAAGAAATTGGCAGAGATGATTACGGAAATTACCAAGGCACAGTTATTGGCCTTCCGATTGGGGCAATTAAAAAATGAAGGGCGCGCCACAACGGCCCAAATTTCCATGGCCAAACGCAATAATGTGGACATGGCCATCAAAATAGCCAGGGAAGCCAGGCAAGTTTTGGGTGGAATGGGAATTACGGGGGATTACAGTATTATGCGCCATATGATGAACCTGGAAAGTGTGATCACCTATGAGGGAACACACGATATCCACCTTTTGATCACTGGGGCGGATATTACGGGAATCCCTGCTTTTAAATAATGCTTCCCTCACCTCACGGGCTTTCGTAACTTTATCGGGAAACCATATAGTACGTACGAGCGCATGAAAACCCCTTCCAGAAGAAGCTTTTTGAGGCAATTGGGCCAGGGAACCTTAGGTTCTTTTGCCGCTCCTTTATTTGGAGCCGGTTTACTCACATCCTGGGAAGCGATTGGACTGGGTAATCCCCAGAACAAAACTGAGGCATATTGGGATTTGGTAAAGTCACAATTCAACCTGGCCGAGGGACTTCACTATTTCAACAATGCTTCATTGGGAGCATCGTCAACACACATACAACAGGCTACCAACACGTTTCGAAATCTTTTGGATGGCTTTCCCTCAAAATATATGTGGGGCGGTTGGGAAGACGAAAAAGAAGAGGTACGGAGAAAGGTCGCAAATCTATTTTCGGTTTCCCCTGAAGAGATTGCCCTGACCCATAACACCACCGAGGGCATGAACCTGATTGCCCGTAGCTTTGATCTTAACCCTGGCGATGAAGTAATATTGGCAGACCATGAACATGCAAGTGGCACCATTCCATGGGAAGTATGGCAAGAAACCAAGGGCATTACATTGGTGCGGCCAAAATTGCCGATCCTTCCCAAAACCGTATCGGATTTGGTGGAAGTCTATGAAAAGGCCATTACCCCTAAAACCAAAGTCATTTCCATGTGCCATATTGTGAACACCAATGGAATGGTACTTCCCGTAAAACAAGTGTCAAAAATGGCTCATGAAAAGGGGATTTTGGTCGCCGTAGATGGTGCGCAATCCGCAGGAATGTAAGGGATCTGGACTGCGATTTTTATACCGCCAGTTCCCATAAATGGCTGTTCTCACCAAAAGGGGTAGGGATATTTTATGCCAAAAAAGAAAGCCAGGACTTTCTAAAACCCCTGATTGTAGCCCGGGGCCATACCGATACCAGCATACGTCGATTGGAAAATTACAATACCCGCAATCTTCCCGAAGTTCTTGGTCTGGGCGCCTTCATAGATTTTCATCATATCATCGGAAGAGAACGCATACACCAGCGCACTTTTGAATTGAAAAAGTATTTTCGTTCAAAGCTGGAAGGGGATTCAAGATTCACCATTAAAACCCCTGCCTTAAATGATCTTTCCGGGGCAATCCAGGTCGTTGAGGTCAATGGGCAAGATGTAAAAGACGTTAAAGAGCAACTTTGGGACCATTATGGCATTGATTGCCGACCAATGTCAAGCAAAGGCTTAAATGCCCTAAGACTCTCTTTTGCCATTTATATTACTAAGAAAGACATTGATTACTTGGTAGCGGCCCTTAAGGCATTGGCGGCATAAAAATATCAGGCGTTCACTTTTTCAAGACGAATCCTTATCGATTTGCTTATCGGGGTCCGGCTCTTATCCGCAAACTCATCAATGGGAACCAAAAGATTGGTCTCCGGGAAATATGCTGCTGCATTGCCCTCCGGGATGTCATAGGGAATCGCTAAAAACTGTTCGGCTTTCCGTTCCTGTCCGTGGTATTTGCTGATCAAATTGAGTACCTGTTTTTTTTCAATACCTCGCTTTTCCATATCAACGGGATTGAGAAAAATCACCCTTCGTTCGTTATGGATTCCCCTGTAGCGGTCATGCAACCCATATATTGTGGTGTTGAACTGATCGTGCGAACGAATGGTCATTAACAACAGTTCGTCCTTTTCGAATACCACTTCCGGGAGTTGATTTAGGGTCAATTGTGCCTTTCCATTGGGCAGTTTGCCGAAATCCCTATCCCGGACATTGTTGGGCAGGTAGTAGCCATGACCTTTTGAACGGGCACTGGTATCCTTGAATCCTTTCACCGTTTTGTCAATTAAGCTTCGGATTTTTTCGTAATCGTAGGCCAGTTCTTTCCATGGCAATGGATGTTTTCCCTGAAAATAGGTGTGTGCCAACATCCCAATGATTTCCGGTTCACTCTTAATGTGCGCCGATGCGGGCTTTAGGAGCCCTTTGCTTTGCCGTACCTTTCCCGTACTGCTTTCCATGGTCAAAAATTGGGGATTCCCTTTTTTCACATCTTTTTCGGAACGGCCAAAAGTGGGTAATAACAGGGCAGTTTCCCCAGTCACTAAATGGCTACGATTCAGTTTGGTGCTTATCTGTACCGTTAATGTACAGTTTTGGACGGCCTCCGCCGTATAGGCCGTATCCGAAGCGGCCATCACAAAATTACCGCCCAGGCAAACGAATACCTTGGCCTTGCCCTCATACATGGCTTTTATGGCCCCAACGGTATCATGGCCCGCTTTGGTTGGGGGATCGAAACCTAAATTTTCGGATATGCGCCGATTGAGTTCCTTGCTGACATAGTGCATAATGCCAACACTCCTGTCCCCCTGTACATTGCTATGGCCCCTAACGGGACAGGTCCCTGCAAACGGTTTTCCCAATGCACCCTTTAAGAGTAGAATATTTACATATTCCTGAATGGTTTCCACGGCATTTTTGTGCTGGGTAATCCCCATGGCCCAACATATAATGATATTGGGTTTTGTGGCCAACAGTTCCACCGCTTCATCTATTTTTTCCTGGGAAACTCCGGTACGCTTTACAAGTGTGGTTTCATCAAAACCATTTAAATCGTTTAAAAGGGCGTCATACCCCGCCACATAATTTTGGATAAAGTCATGGTCAAGGATATTGCCTTGTTCGGCATCAAGGGCAACCAGTTTTTTCAATAGTAATTTTGCCAATGCGATGTCCTCATTGATTTTTACCTGAAGGTGGATGTCCGCAATTGCAGTTCCTCCTCCCAACATGCTCCCTACCTTTTGTGGGTTTTTGAATTTGACCATGGCCGTTTCGGCCAAGGGATTGATACTAATGATCTTTCCCCCATTTTTCTTGCACTTCTCCAGGGCAGAGAGCATTCTGGGGTGGTTGGTCCCAGGGTTTTGGCCCACCACCAGGACCACATCGGCCCCATACAGATCGTCCACTTTTACGGAGCCCTTTCCAATGCCCAGGGTCTGCGAAAGGGCCACTCCGGAAGATTCATGACACATATTGGAACAATCGGGCATATTGTTCGTGCCAAATGCCCTTGCGAACATGCCGTACAAAAAAGCAGCTTCGTTACTGGAACGACCGGAGGTGTAAAAGATCGCCTCGTCCGGATGGGGTACATTTCTTAATTCCTGGGCCATCAATTCATAAGCATCCTCCCAGGAAATAGGTTCATAATGTACTTTTCCAGGTCGTAGCACCAAGGGTTCCGTCAGTCGTCCAAACTTGTTGAGTTCATAATCACTTAATTGTGAAAGTGCTTCCACGGAGTGTTTGGCAAAAAAATCGGCCCCTATCTTTTCCAAGGTGGCCTCATCGGCCAGGGCTTTTGCCCCATTTTCACAGTATTCCGCAATTTTGGAAGGATTTTCCGGAACGGGCCAGGCACAACTGGGACAACGAAAGCCCTTTTCCTGGTTCATTTCCAGGAGTGCCCTCATGGAACGCATGATCCCCATTTCTTTGACACTGTGCCGCAGGGCCTCTTTTATCCCCAACATTCCAGCGGAAACGTCCATAGGTTCTTTGAGTTCCAGCCCCGTAAATTTTATGTTGCCCGTAAGGGAAATGGTTCGTTTGAAAGTGGTGCTTTTGGACATGATGGCGCTATTTCATGGATTGGGCTCCAGTTTTGGGTTAGGGTAATTATCCGATTGGTCTTCCAAGGTGTTGTCCAAGCAGGTAAAATCCTTTTCCAAAAGAAGATATAAGGTCCCTGTTTGGGTTTTTTGGTGATGCTCAAAACCCACCCTATTGTTTTCAAACCAATCCTTGCCCAGTGTTTTGGGAAGGAAAAGTGTGATGTTGTTGTCCTTAAATTCGGCATGCATTGCCGTTGTATTGGAATCCATTTGTACGGCATAGCCGAATGCGACATTTCCAAAATGGGTCTGTTCTTTGATCGTACCCGTCTCGCATAATGCCTTTACTTCGCTTTTGGTGAGACGAAAACGAACGGTGTCACCTTTTATCCTGATCTTCATGTTTTCAAAAATTCTGTCTTTGGTTTAAAATACGATATATCACTACTTCTTCCTCGTCTACTTTATAATGAATTGAGTAATTGAACTGTTCAAAATTTAAAGTGCGAATGCCCCTATACCTCACTTGAAATGAGTAGGGAGTGGTCTTTAAAAATTGAAGTTGCCGTGCAAAATCGTTCAGAAACTCCCTCGATAGGTTTTTGGAGGCAAAATAGCACTCAGCGACATGAAGTTCAACTACAGCTTCCCTGAGCATAAGGACTTTAAAGCCCATATTTTTTCTCTATTTCGGCAATATCAACATATTCCGCCTTTCCCTCTGCTACGCGGGCCAACATTTCATCCATCATGAGCATGTACCCTTCGGATGGGGATTCCAGCTTTTTGGCGGTTTCCTCCAAGGTATGTTCCAGATAGCTTTTTAAGGAACGTTTTTGCTTTTTTGCCTCAGCCTCGAGAATTTGCAAACTTTCAGCGTCAACATCAATCAATTTTCTTATTTTTTCCAATGTATATATCTTCTATATATAAAAATACGGATTAATTCGATTATTTTTTAGTCGTAAACATTTTTCTACTCGTTTTCATATCGGCATACCTGGGGTCTTCGATATAATTTTCCTTTTGCATTTTTATGACCTCAATGCTCAAGAATCCAAATTCGCTGACCACTTTCCCATAAAAGCGATAAATGCCCTTGCCCCTAAAACGATACTTTGCCGCTATGGGAGGAAAAAGTACGGTATCAAATACTTCACCGTACCAATCCAGTAAGGTTGCAAAATGCATACGTTCCCCTTTATGGGTACTGGTGTTCTTTACCGTTACCAGATACCCATAAATATCAATATGTTTATTGAGATACCGTTCCAAATCCCGTTGTCCGTTCTTGTTTTTGGGAGGTTCCTGCAATAATTCAAAAGGATTGCACAATGGAAAACCAAGAAGTTCCCACTGTTCAAAAGCAGTTTCGGGAGGTGTTGTATGCAACTCAGGAATTTGAAAGTTGCGGCATTTGGGGGGAAATAGCTTGGGATGGTCCAATCGTTTGGTTTTTGAGAGCATCAAGTGTGCTTTCCAGAGCAGTTCATGTTTGTTGGTGCCCGTAAACCGTAAGGCATCGATACGTATTAAAATGCTTATCTGCTCTATTGAAATCATAACACGATCAACAAAGTTTTCCAGGGAGGTAAACTTTCCGTTGGCTTCCCTTTCTTTGAGGATACTTCGCATAACACGTTCTTCCAACTCCCGCAAATACATCAATCCCAAATAAATATGTTTTCCGTGGATGACATTTGCAATATGGCTTAGATTGATACAGGGGGGATGGATGGTTGCCCCAAGCATTCGCGCTTCGTTCACATAAAATTCAGGGCGATAAAATCCCCCGCCATTATTTAGGACGGCGACCATAAATTCCAGGGGAAAATAGGCCCTTAGAAACAGACTTTGATAGCTTTCGACCGCATAGGAGGCGGAGTGTCCCTTGGCAAAGGCATAACCTGCAAAACTGGCCACTTGGTCCCAGATCCCATCAATGAGTTTTTCATCGTAGCCTTTTTTGATGCAATTACTTCGAAACTTTCCCTTTACTTTTTCGAACTCTTCCCGCGAGCGAAATTTACCACTCATGCCACGGCGAAGCACGTCGGCCTCGCCAAGGGTCAAGTCCGCAAAATAGTGCGCTACTTTGATCACGTCTTCCTGGTAGACCATGACCCCATAGGTCTCTGGCATAATATTGAGCATTACGGGATGTGCTTTCTCTTCTGCCCTGGTAGGGTTTCGATGCCTGAGGATATATTCACGCATCATCCCACTTTTGGCAACCCCGGGCCTAATAATGGAACTGGCCGCCACCAATCCCAAATAATTGTCCACCTCCAATTTTTTAAGGAGCATGCGCATGGCTGGGGACTCCACATAAAAACAGCCCATGCACTGCGCTGTTTTTATGAGGTTGTTAATGACGGGATTGGTATAAAACCCGGATACATCATGAATATCAAAGTTTGCCTTTTCCGGTTGGTTCTGTTTTATGATGGCTACGGTATCCTTTATTTTTCCCAATCCCCGTTGCGCTAGGATATCAAACTTAAAAAGCCCCACATCTTCTGCGATGACCATATCAAAATGGGCCGTGGCAAAACCCTTGGGGGGCATAAACGTTGCCGAGAAATGGTGTAACGGTTTTTCACTGATAAGTATCCCACTGGCATGTACGCTAACATAATTGGGCATGCCTTCCACCAGTTTTCCATAGGTAAGAACGAGCCTTGCCATACTGTCAATCCTTGATGGTGGAAGGGTGCCGTTGCTCAAGGCGTCAATTTCATCCTTTGGCAAACCGAACACTTTGCCCAATTCACGGATGACCCCTTTTCGTTTAAAGGTCACATAGGTGCCCACCAGGGCCACATGGTCAAAACGATTAAAGATGTATTGGGTCATGTACTCGCGGTCCCGCCATGAAAAATCGACATCAAAGTCCGGGGGATTGGCACGGTATAGGTTGATGAACCGCTCAAAGTACAAATCGAGTTCTATGGGATCGACATCGGTAATGTACAGCAGGTAGGCTACAATACTATTTGCACCACTCCCGCGACCTACATAGTAAAACCCTTTTTCCCTGGCGTGGGAAACAATGTCCCAATTAATGAGGAAGTAAGAGACAAACCCCATCTTTTTGATAAGGGTGAGTTCTTTGGTCAACCTTTTTTTTATGATTTCCGAAACCCCATTTTTATAGCGTTTGGGAAGCCCTTCATGGCATAGCTTTTCAAGTAATTCGCCATCTTCCTTTTCGCTTGTGGTATAGCACTTTAAATTTTGGGGCTTCCGGTCTTTTGAAAAATCAAAATAAATAGCGCATTGCTGCAATAGGTGTTGGGTATTTTCAAGGATATGTGGATATTCTGAAAAAGCCGCGGCCAGATTTTCCAACGGATACATTTTTTCATCCGCACTGGCTACTTCCGTTTCCTCCAACTTGCTCAATAAAACGTTGTTGTCGATGGCCCTGAGTAACCGATGGGCATTGAAGTCCCTTTTACCCCTAAAGGTAACGGGCTGTTGTACCACTAATTTGTCCCGATGGTCCTTTAATCGTGAAAAAGGGAGCTTCCGTAAGTTTTTGATGGAAACCCCTATATATTCATGGTCCAAAAACGTTTCCTTTTGATGTGAGTGTACTTTTTCAAAGGGATAGATTACAAAGACATCCTTGAAATTTGGTGCTTGTTGGGGAATCCCAATGCCATTATGAAGGTGATGGGACAAAAATTGGTTCAGTTCCTGATAGCCATTATTGTTTTTGGCAATTCCTACAAAGCATTGGTCAACCCCATTTCTAAAATCGATGCCCAAGACAGGCGTGATATCATATTTAGGGGCTTCCCGTACAAAATTCAAGCAAGCCGAGGTGTTATTGATATCGGTTAGGACCAGTTGTTTTAGGTGGTTCCTTTGTGCCAAACGCAAGAGCTCCCGTTCGGAAAAAGTTCCAAAACGAAGGCTATAATAGGTGTGGCAGTTGAGATAGATGGCAGCTATTGGATTTGAATGTTAAACAGTAATCGTTAGGGGGTATCGCTTTCCGCTTCAATCTTAGGGGGAAGCGGTCTTATTTCCTTTATTGTTTTCTATGCGCCAAGACTATGGGAGGCTGCCCATTAAAAGGATTGTGCATCCTGCCAATGGTCCTTGCCCCAATTGCCGAGGCCCTGATAACCGCCCGGTCACCAAAGCGGTTACGTACCTTGTCCATGGCCTGGTACAAATTCAGCGCCTCTTCGGTATCGTCAAACAAGTTGATCTGATAATTGCCGGATACCAAATGACTGAACCGGATACCCACCAATCGTACCAACATTCGTTTATTGTACAGCGAATCAAACAGTTCCATAATCTTTGGGATCAGAATATGATCGGCACTGGTATATGGAATCCGTTTTTGTTTGGAGTAGGTGTTAAAATCCGAATATCGAATCTTCACTGCAATACAGGCCGTGAGTTTTTCGCCACGCCTCAGTTGATATGCCAAATTTTCCGTCATGGCCATGATGATACCCTTGAGCTTTACCACATCTATGGTATCACGGTCAAAGGTGCGTTCATTGGAGATCGATTTACGATCGTGAAAGGGTATCACGGGGGTATTGTCCATCCCATTGGCACGTTTCCAAATCACCTTGCCATTGGCGCCAAGTACCCTTTGCATAATATCCATGGGCATTTCTTGGATGGTCTTTACCTGGCGAATCCCCAAATTCCGTAAGGTTTGGTAGGTTTTATCGCCCACCATGGGTATTTTTTTTACGGACAGTGGTGCCAAAAAAGGTTTCTCCGTGCCAAAATCGATCTTAAGTTGATTATTGGGCTTTGCCTCATTGGTGGCCACCTTTGAAACGACCTTGTTTACCGAAAGACCAAATGAAATGGGCATCCCGGTCTCCGCAATGATTTTTCTACGGAGTTCTGTGGCATATCGATAGGAACCGAAAAACCTATCCATACCCGATAAATCGGCATAAAACTCATCAATGCTTGATTTTTCAAACACGGGTACGGCTTCTTTGATAATTTCAGTAACCTCATCGGATACCTTGCTGTACGTCCCTGCATTTCCTTTAATGACCTTGGCTTCGGGGCAAAGCTCCCTGGCCATTTTCATGGGCATCCCGGAATGGATGCCATAGCCCCGGGTCTCGTAGCTGCAAGCCGCAACCACTCCCCGATCGGTGATGCCACCCACCAATAGCGGTACGCCTTGCAGTTCCGAATTTAGCCGCCGCTCCACGGAAACAAAAAACGTATCCAGGTCAAGATGTAAAATGGTCTTATTCACTATTGCGTAAAAAGGGACACTAATTTATGGAAAATTTCCATATTATTGGATTTATTCCATAATAATATAGCAAATTTCAATATGGGAAGAAACATTGAAGGTGCTGAAGGTTCAAATCAAATCAGTTCGGCTAAATAGCACAGCGGTATGGAGGCCAGATTGCCTATGTGATTTCACCGGAGTGCAGCTTCCCTAAATTAGCCGGACTTGTTCAATTGCTGTCCTAAAGGTTTTGATCAGGTTGTGGTGAAAGCCTATCCAAGAAGCAGCAAAGACCTAAGTGTAGAACTGGTCCATCTTATTTCGGATTTCCTTTAGGCACAAATTCCCCAAACTGCCCTCATGGGTATGCGCAATGTCCTTTTTGGGTTTAAAGTTGCCATTTTCAATGGCTTTGCCCATGGTCTTGTACGCATCACGGAAGGGCATGCCATTTTTGACCATTTCATTTAGGGTGTCCACGCTAAAAAGGTAATCGTATTTTGCATCGTCAAGGATGTTTTCCTTTACCTTGATTTCCCTGAGACTAAAAGTCATCATCTCCAAACAGGCTTTCATATCCTGTAGGGCGGGCAGGATACTTTCCTTTACCAATTGTAAATCCCTATGGTATCCACTGGGCAGGTTATTGATGATCAAGGTCAATTGATTGGGAATGGATTGGATCTTATTGCATTTGGCCCGGATCAACTCAAATACATCGGGGTTCTTTTTGTGGGGCATAATGCTACTTCCAGTGGTCAATTCATTGGGAAAGGAGATAAAATCAAAATTCTGGCTCATAAAAAGCGTAATATCCATGGCCAGTTTTGACAAGGTACCAGCAACGCTGGAAAGTCCAAAAGCGGTACCCTTTTCCACTTTCCCACGGCCCATTTGTGCTGCGATAACATTGTATTTTAAAGTTTCAAAACCCATTTCTTTGGTAGTGAAACTTCGGTCAATGGGGAAGGAACTGCCATAGCCCGCAGCACTTCCCAGTGGATTTTGATCGGCAGTCCTGTAGGCAGCTTCAATGAAAAACAGATCGTCCACCAAACTCTCTGCATAGGCCGAGAACCATAAGCCAAAGGAAGAAGGCATGGCGATTTGCAGATGGGTATATCCTGGCAGCAATACCTTCTGGTGTTTTTCGGCCAATTCCAACAACAGGTCAAACAGGGACTTCGCCAGGAATTTAATTTCCTTCAATTCGTCCTTGAGGTACAATTGCATGGCAACCAAAACCTGGTCGTTCCTCGATCGGGCCGTGTGGATTTTTTTTCCGGTATCACCCAGCTTTTCGGTGAGCAGAAATTCAATTTTGGAGTGCATGTCCTCAAAATCGGTTTCAATAACAAATTCGCCCTTTTCAATGGATTTTGCGATAACATCCAATTCCCTTACCAGGGCTTCTCCTTCCTCCTTGGCGAGTAATCCCACTTTAGCCAACATTTTGGCATGGGCGGTAGAGGCCATCACATCATATTTTGCCAATAGCAAATCCAATTCCCTGTCATTGCCCACGGTAAAGTGGTCTATTTTTTTATCGGTACTAAAGCCTTTGTCCCAAAGTTTCATGTTTTGAAGTTAGAAGTTTTAAGTTAGAAGCTATTAGGTCTTAGGATCGGCGTATTTTTTGATTAAGGTAAAGGTCATTTTTTGGACTTCCCTGCAAAGGCTTAAAATAATTTCCAATTCTTTTTTTGGTATAAATCCAAGCCTTTCTGAAATTTCCAATTGCGTTTTAAGTTCGTTGATCGGACCATTTGATATTTCCAGAAAATTTCGGAACACATTTTTGGAACTTCTTCCCGCACCTTCAGCAATATTGCTCGGAATGGAGACAGCACTTCTACGAATTTGACTGGTAAGCCCAAACTTTTCTTCACTTGGAAATATTGCGGTGGTTTTATACACCAATTCAACCAGTTTCATTGATTTTTGCCAAACAATAAGTTCTTTGTAGTTGTACATCTTTTAACCATCAACCATCAACCATCAACCATCAACCATCAACCATCAACCATCAACCATCAACCATCAACCATTAACCATCAACCATTAACCAATAACTATTGACTAGATAAAAATCCTTCCAAAATGGCAATATACAATCCCACGGCCTCTTCAACCTCATGCACATAGATAAATTCGTCTGCGGAATGTGATCGGGGACTATGGCCAGGCCCCAACTTTAGTGATTGACAACTCAATTCAGCCTGATCCGATAAGGTGGGCGAACCATAGGTTTCCCTTCCCAATGCAATTCCGGATTGGACCAAAGGATGGTCAATGGCTATGGAAGAACTGCTCAGGTTCAAAGAACGGGGCCTCAATTCACAGGGGGCCTCACGTTTTAGGATGTCATAAATTTCCTCATTGGAATAACAATCGTTTACCCGGGTATCGATAACCAAATCTACATGCGCCGGTACCACATTATGTTGACTGCCCGCTTTGATCTGGGTGACGGTCATCTTAACGGGACCCAAAACATCCGAGACCTTATCAAATTGGTAATTCTTGAACCACTCCAATACCTCAATGGTGTTATAAATGGCATTGTCGTCATTGGGATGTGCGGCATGGGAAGGTGTTCCGTCCACTTTTCCTTCAAAAACCACTAATCCTTTTTCTGCAATGGCCAATTGCATTTGCGTGGGTTCACCCACTATGGCAACGTCAATTTCCGGAAGAATGGGCAATAGTGCCGAAATACTCTTATCGCCAGCATCCTCTTCCTCGGCCGTTGCACTCATGATAATGTTATACTGCAAGTCCTCGCGCTCATAAAAATGTACAAAAGTGGCCAGGAGGGAACATAAGGCCCCACCTGCATCGTTACTGCCCAGACCATATAATTTCCCGTCTTCAATATGGGGATGGAAAGGGTCTTTGGTGTAGGCGGAATTGGGTTTGACCGTATCGTGGTGGGAATTCAGCAATAGGTTGGGCTTGTTTTCATCGTAATGCTTATTGAACGCATAGATGTTGTTAA
The DNA here is from genome assembly GCF_023016285.1 of Muricauda sp. SCSIO 64092. GTDB lineage: Bacteria > Bacteroidota > Bacteroidia > Flavobacteriales > Flavobacteriaceae > Croceivirga. The sequence continues at coordinate 1,600,674 of NZ_CP095413.1, read as the reverse complement.
ACTGGCGTTTGGTATCCACCCCAAACTTTTTGAGCCAAACGTCAATAGCTTCTGCCGTTTCATCCTCCTCTTCGGAAAAAGAGGGGATGGAAATCAATTGCTGTAACAGGTCCAAAGCTTCCTGGGCCAATGTTTCTTTGTCGATGGTCATAAAACGAGACTTGTATAGTTTGTATTTTCTTTCTCAAATAATCCCAGATTACCAATTCGGACTTCTTTTGCCCCATGGCGTAGGGCATGGAAACAATTGTGTAATTTGGGAAGCATGCCGTGGGAAATCACTCCCTGTGAAACCAACTCCTTGTAGGAATTGGAATCAATTTTCGTGATAATGGAACCTTTATCATTAACATCTTTCAGGACCCCATTTAACTCAAAACAATAATACAATGTAGTTTCGAAAGTAGCACTTAATCCAATAGCGACCTCTGCGGCAATGGTATCTGCATTGGTATTCAGTAATTGTCCTTTTTGATCATGGGTCAGGGCACAAAATACGGGTGTCAGTCCCTGTTTCAAAAGCGTTGTCAGTATTTTGGAATTGACACCATCCACATCACCCGCAAAACCATAGTCCACCTCTTTTACGGGGCGTTTATGGGCTTGGATACTATTGGCATCGGCTCCACTCATACCCAGGGCATTGACTTTTAAGCGTTGCAATTGGGCAACAATGGTTTTGTTGACCAATCCGCCGTAGACCATCACGGCAACATCCAATGTGGCCTTATCGGTAATGCGCCTACCATTGGCCATTTTAGGTGCAATGCCCAATCTATGTAACAATTCGGATGCTTTTTTGCCGCCTCCATGTACCAATATTTTATAGCCTTCCAAGCGCGCAAAATGTTCTAAAAACAGGGAAAGTGCTTCATGGTCTTCAATGATGTTACCGCCAATTTTTACTATGGATAGGGTTTCTGTCATCTTAGGTGTTTAAAATTCCGCCATCAATGGTCACTGCCGTTCCCGTTATCCAGGAAGCGTCTTCCGATACTAGAAATAAAGCCAGTTTGGCCACATCTTCCGGGGTGCCCAGTCTTTTCAGCAATGTGGCGTTGGCAGCATTTTCAACAGCAGTTTTTGGGTCCTCAAAGGCCTTTGCCGAATCCCAGATCAATGGGGTGTCCACAGGGCCTGGGCATAACGCATTTACCCTGATCTCCGGGGCGTATTCAACGGCCATTTGCCGCATTAGGGCAAGTGTTGCCCCTTTTGAGGCACAGTAGGCGGGATGATTGGGAAAACTCTTGAACGCCGCAATGGACGAATTGATGAGGATGGTACCGCCCCTATCTTTTTTTAGATGGGGGATGGCATATTTTGAGATATAAAAGATGGAGCTTAGATTGACATCCAATGTTTTTTTCCATTCCGAAATGGGTAGGTCCACGACATTACCCAATCCCAACATTCCAGCATTCAATGAGAGTACATCCAAACGGCCAAAGTTGCTCAGGGCTTTGTCGACGAGTTTTTTGTTATCCTCAACATTGCCTACGTCCCCTGGTACAAATACCGATCCGGGGAGTTCTTCCTCAAGGGTTTGGCCCCTTTCTTCGTTACGGCCGGAAAGGATGAGTTTGCCCCCTTCTTTATAAAAGGCCCTGGCAATGGCTTTTCCCATTCCGCTTGTTGCTCCGGTAACGATACAGACCTTGTCCTTTAATTTGATTTCCCCCATTTAAAATACTTCCAATATTCGCTTTAGGACCAACTGTGCGGCAAAGGTCCTATTGTTTGCCTGTTCAATGACCAAACTTTGGTCACTGTCCAGTACCGCATCTTCCATGACCATGTTCCGCCTTACGGGCAGACAGTGCATAAAATGGGCCTGGCCCAACTTTTCCTTGGTCATTTTCCAACTTTTGTCCACATGTAGGACCTGGCCATAGTTCGAATAGCTACTCCAGTTTTTTACATAGACAAAGTTCGCATTTTTAAGTGCGCTTTGTTGGTCATGCACAATTTGACAGCCTTCTGTGATTTTTGGGTTCAAATCGTACCCTTCGGGATTTGTGATCACAAATTCCGCATCCTGGAGTTTCATCATTTCCACAAAGGAATTGGCTACGGCATGGGGCAATGCCCTGGGGTGTGGTGCCCAAGACAAGACCACCTTGGGCCGTTCCATTTTTTTATGTTCCTGAATGGTTATGGCATCTGCCAAGGCTTGCAAGGGATGGGCCGTTGAGCTTTCCATATTGACCACGGGAATATGGGCGTATTTCACAAAACCTTGCAGTACTTCTTCCTTTTCATCTTTTTCCTTATCCTCCAAACTTGCAAATGCCCGTATGGCAATAATGTCACAATATTGGGACACTACCTGGGCCGCTTCCTTGATGTGTTCCGCCTTTCCTGCATCCATGACCACCCCATGTTCAAATTCCAGTTGCCAACCCTCGTTTCCGAAGTTCATGACCATTACGTCCATTCCCAAATGCTGGGCCGCTTTTTGGGTACTCAGTCGGGTACGCAGACTGTTGTTGAAAAAGAGCAGGCAAATGGTCTTTCTTTTGCCTAAATTTTCAAACGCATATGGATTGGCTTTTAATGTCAGGGCCTCTTGCACCCCTTGTTGCAAATTGCCTAAATCTTGTATGGATAGATAGTTTTTCATTCTTACTTTTTTGTGATTCCTGCCTTCCCTTCGACTGCCTGCCCGCTCGTAGCATTCAGGCGGGCGCTCAGGGTGACAGCAAGGAATTCATTTTACTTGTTCATTTTCTTTGCCATGTCGTCCTCTCGCTATGCTCATTGGAGACCATGGAAAACGAATTAAAAGAAAGGGCACTTTACCTAAGGTTTTTCCCTAAACCCTACGAACTCAAGATGAGTTCAATTCTTCGTTAAGTCCCTCGAAGAATCGATTTATTTGATTTTTTGTGATGTTCAATGCAGGCAAAAACCGCAATAGTTTTTTATTGGCCGAACCGCCCGTAAACATGTGTTGGTTATAAATTAGGTTTTTTCGAAGTTGACCGACTTCAAAGTCAAATTCCAGTCCCAACATCAATCCCCGGCCCTTTACCTTTTTTAGGGTTGGAATTTCTTTTGCCTTTGTTTTGAAGTAGGTTTCCAATTGCAGTGCATTTTCAATAAGGTTTTCCCGTTCTAGGACTTCCAAAACTGAAAGTGTTGCCATGCAGGCCAAATGGTTGCCGCCAAAGGTAGTGCCCAATAACCCGTAGGAGGGCTCAAAGGAATTGTGGATTAACACCCCGCCAACGGGGAAGCCGTTGCCCATACCCTTTGCAATGGAAATGATATCCGGACGGTCGCTGGGCGAGGTCGAAGGGACATGGTGTTGGAAGGCGAAGAATTTTCCACTTCGTCCAAAACCCGATTGTACTTCATCCGCAATGAGTACTACTTGATATTGTTTGCACTTTGCAGTCACAAATTGATAAAATTCCGTAGTGGGTTCATCCAATCCCCCAACACCTTGAATGGCTTCCAGGATCACGGCGCAGTGTTCCTTTTGGGCAATACATTTTTCAAAGGCTTCAAAATCATTTAGGGGTAGGAAATCAACTTTCTGTTGTTGATTCAGCGGTGCGTTAATTTTAGGATTGTCGGTCGTTGCCACTGCAGCGGAGGTCCTGCCATGAAAACTGTTCCTAAAGGCAATGACCTTAGCTTTTCCAGTGTGAAAGGAGGCCATTTTTAGGGCATTTTCATTGGCTTCGGCCCCAGAATTGCAAAGAAATAACTGGTAGTCCCTACACCCGGAAAGTTCCCCCAACTTTTCACTTAATTTGAGTTGGAGCGGATTTTGGATGGAGTTGCTGTAAAAAGCCATCTTTTGCAATTGCCCGGTCAACTGCTTCACATAATGGGGATGGGAATGCCCAATGGAAATCACGGCATGGCCCCCATAAAAATCGAGATAAGTATCCCCTTTATCATCGGTAAGTTCAATTCCCTTTGCGGAAACAGGGGTTACATCGTAAAGCGGGTATACATCGAATAATTTCATATTATCGCGCTTTTGGTCATTTTGAATGAATTTGGGCCATTTGGATTTTCCCTCCAAAGGCTCGAAATGGCATTCTATTTTAAGGTTAACTACAATTGTCTTTCTTTAATTCGATTGATCTTCTCAAAAGAGGTCACTATCCCACGGATCAAGGAGGAGCTCAACCCTTGATGCTCCATTTCGTTCAAACCTTCGATGGTACACCCTTTTGGGGTGGTCACCTTATCAATTTCCTCTTCGGGATGGCTGCCGGATTCAATCAGTAAACTCGCGGCACCGTTACAGGTATGCATGGCCAATTCCTGGGCTTCTTTGGCATCAAACCCCAATTGGATGGCCCCCTGGGTCGTGGCCCGAATCAAACGCATCCAAAAAGCGATGCCACTGGCACAGATTACCGTAGCCGCCTGCATTTGCTCTTCAGGGATTTCCAAAGAATGCCCCATCCGGTTAAAAATGGCCTTGGCCAAATCGATCCGTTTTTTTCCGAGATCATTCGCACAAAGACAGGTCATACTTTTTCCCACCGAAATGGCCGTATTGGGCATGCTCCTAATGATATAGTGGTCGGTGCCGATAATGGACTCCATGCGCTGGATGCTGAAGCCCGTTATGGTACTGATGACCACATGGTTTTCGCCCAATAGATCCTTGATGTCGTCTAAAATGGCTTCAAAATGACCGGGCTGTATGGCAAAAATGAGGATGTCCGAATGTTGAACGGCTTCCCGATTGTCCGATGTTACGGTGACATTACCATACTTTTCAAAATCCTTGATTTCCGAAATGTTCCTTTTGGTGAGGTACATGGTGGTTGCGCCATTGCTGTGCAGCACCCCTTTTGCTATGGACAATCCCAAATTACCTGCTCCTATAATGGCTATTTTCATATCTGAATGTTTGTTGATGGTTGATGGTTGATGGTTTATGGTTGACGGTTAATGGTTGTTTTGGTTTTCTGGATTCCCATGGGTTGAATCGCTCGGTTCCAGTAAGTCCCAAAGATTTCCATATAAATCTTCAAAGACGGCAACTGTTCCATAGGGTTCTTTTTTGGGTTTCCTAACGAACTTTACCCCTTTTTCGAGCATTGCCGTATAGTCTCTCTGGAAATCGTCAGTAAAGAGAAAAAGGAATACCCTTCCCCCGGTTTGATTGCCTATGCTGAGCGATTGTTTTTCAGTATCGGCCTTTGCCAATACCAGCGAGCTTTCCCTGGCCCCTGGAGGAGCTATCACAACCCATCTTTTTTCTTCACTGAGCTTGGTGTCCTCCACCAATTTGAAGTTTAGCTTTTTGGTGTAGAATTGAATCGCTTCATCATAATCGTTCACCACCAACGCGATATGTGCAATCTTTTGTCTCATTGTTAAAATGTGCTTGCCTTTAGTCGCAATCCCAAATCCTCTTCCAGACCAAAGATCAAATTCATGTTCTGAACCGCTTGCCCCGATGCGCCTTTCAGCAAATTATCTATTGCCGAACTTATCAATAGGACATCCTCATGTTTGTGGACGTGGATGTGGCAATTATTGGTATTGATCACCTGTTTCAAGTGGATGGGTTCCTGGGAAACATGGGTGAATTTTGCATTGCGGTAATATTTGGTGTATAATTTTTGCGCTTCTTTCTGGCTTCCGTTAAAATGGGTATAGGCCGTTGCAAATATGCCTCGGGAAAAATTTCCGCGTTGCGGGAGAAAATAGAGCTTTCCAAGCTCGTTCCCAAAGGAATACAGACTTTCCCCAATCTCACCCAAGTGCTGATGGGTAAAGGGTTTGTACCAACTTATATTGTTGTTTCGCCAACTGAAATGGGTCGTTTCCGAAGGTTTGATACCGGCTCCCGTACTTCCGGTGACTGCATTGATATGAACTTCATTGTGCAATAATCCTTTCTTGGCCAGGGGCAATAATGCCAATTGAATGGCGGTGGCAAAACATCCGGGATTAGCGATGGCATTTGCATTTTCAATGGCATCCTTGTTTAATTCGGGCAGGCCGTACACAAAGGTATTGCCCTGAAAAGTGGCGTCGTTTTGCAATCGGAAATCGTTGCTTAAATCGATGATCTTTGTCCCGTCCGAAAATTGATGGTTCAATAGGAATCTGGACGAATTTCCATGTCCCAAACAGAGGAATACCACATCTACACTGGAATTTATGTTCTTTGTGAAATGAAGTTCCGTTTGTCCCAATAGATCGGGATGTGCCGATGCAATGGGTTTGCCCGCCTTGGTGGTACTGAAGACAAAGTCAATTTCAATTGCCGGGTGATTCAGCAAAATTCGGATCAATTCCCCTCCCGTATAACCTGAACCTCCTATGATACCTGCTTTAATCATGATGTTGATTTACATGGTTAGCAATCTTGGCGGGATTGGACAGGATTTTGATAAAACCCTTGGCCTCATCCGCAGTCCACCCTTTGTTCAATTCACCATAACTTCCGAAAGAAGCGTTCATAAGATCATGTGGGGAGGCCACTCCGTCCAATCGAAACTGGAATGGATATAGCGCCACAAAAACATCCCCTGAAACGTTACGTTGGGTATCGGTCAAAAAAGCTTCTATATTTCGCATAACCTCATCCAGGTAATTTCCCTCGTGGAGTAACATCCCATAAAAGTTGCCCAATTGTTCTTTTTGGAACTGTTGCCATTTACTGAGCACATGCTTTTCCAATAAGTGGTGTGCTTTTAGGATAATTAAAGGGGCGGCGGCTTCAAAACCGACCCGGCCCTTAATGCCAATAATGGTATCGCCCACATGAATATCCCGCCCAATGGCGTATGGGGATGCCATCTTTTCCAACTTTTCGATATTCTTTACGGGACTATCCTTTTCATCGTCAATGGCGATCAGTTCCCCTTTTTCAAAGGTGAGTTTTACTTTTGATGGTTCTTTTTGTTGCAATTGGCTTGGGTAAGCGGAATCGGGCAAGGGGAGATGTGACGTTAAGGTTTCATCGCCTCCCACGGAAGTGCCCCAAAGTCCCTTATTAATGGAATATTTGGCCTTTTCCCAAGAATAATCCACACCGTTGTTCTGTAAATAGTTGATTTCCTCTTCCCTGGTCAGCTTCTGATCGCGTATTGGGGTAATGATTTCAATTTTCGGGGCCAGCGTTTGGAAAATCATATCAAACCGGACCTGATCATTTCCGGCACCGGTACTGCCATGGGCAATATAATTGGCGCCAATTTTTTTGGCGTGTTCCACGATTTCCACAGCCTGGACAATTCGTTCAGCGCTTACGGACAGGGGGTAGGCATTATTTCGCAGGACATTGCCGAAAATGAGGTATTTTACCACCTTGTCATAAAATGTCTGCACCGCATCTATTGAGGTATAGCTGGCAGCCCCGAGGGCAAGTGCCTTTTTTTCGATTTCTTTAATTTCCGCCACGGAAAATCCACCGGTATTTACGCTAACGGCATGAACTTCAAAACCGTGTTCCTTGGATAGGTTCATGGCACAGTAGGAGGTATCCAAACCACCACTATAGGCGAGTACGAGTTTTTTCATTTTGTTTTCTTTTTAAGGAATAAACTTTCCTTTATGCTTTTTAACCGTTGAAAGGTTTTCTTATTGATTTTTTCAGCATTGGGATGCTTGTTCTTTTCAGCAGGGTCATACAACATTCCCGTGCATAAGCACATTTTGCGTTCCGTACGCGTAAGGATATCGAAGTTTTTACAGGTTTGGCAGCCTTTCCAAAAATCGGGATCGTCCGTGAGTTCAGAAAAGGTAACGGGTTTGTATCCCAACGCATAGTTCATTTTCATCACGGGAAGCCCGGTGGTAATGCCAAAGATCTTGGCATTGGGAAACTTTTCCTTTGATAGTTCAAAGATTTTCTTTTTGATTTTTTTTGCCAGTCCCTGTCCCCGATAATCAGGGTGGACAATAAGCCCGGAATTGGCCACAAAATCCTTGTTGCCCCAAACCTCGATATAGCAGAATCCCGCAAATTTGTCACCATCAAGGGCAATAACGGCATTGCCGTTCTGCAATCTTTTGATGATGTATTCCGGAGAGCGCTGGGCAATACCAGTACCTCGAACCTTGGCCGACTCCGTAATGGTGTCACTTATGATCTTGGCGTATTTAAAATGTGATTCGTTGGCAACGACTAGTTCCATTGCTGACGTTTAAGTTGTATTAAAAATTGAAATGGTTTGGTTGGAAACGGGAATGGACTCACCTAATCCCAGAAGATAATGTGCACCCTTACGGGCGACGGCGTGCAGTGAACGGACGTACTGGAGCAATGGCGCTCAATGTAGTGGATATGTTGTGCTGTTCGTTCATGATGGGGTAAATGTACAAATTTCTTCAAAGTTTGTATATTTTGTTATGAGTTTTTACGAATCAGTTGAGGAATGTTACGATTTTTCAGAAATTCATAAACGAAGTAACCAATCACCAAAAAATATTCAAGGGTAATCAACCAAAGGTTTTCCTTAAACTCCGGTTGGGAATAGGTGAAATAGCTTAGGATTATTACCGCGGACCATAAAATTGCAAAGCGGTAATCGGTAAACAATCCCAATACCAGGGGAAAAACAATATACCATGGATGCACGGTCGAGGACAAAAAATAGTAGCCGACCAAAACAAAAAACATGGATTTTAAGACGGAGGTCAAGGTTTGGTGCTTTTGCATAAATGTCAAAAGGAGTATAATGATAAGCGTAGCAACTTTTACAAAGTTTCCGTATGATTTGATTAATTCCCATGGCTTGGAACCGAAAAATTCCACTCCCAGATACTTTACCAGATTATAAATGCTGGCGTTAAACTCAAAATTCGAAAACCATAGCCCGATGGTCTTACCATAATTGGCAGCCAATTCCGGTGTATAAAAAGGGATGAGATAAATGAAACTGCTTACCCCCACCACACTATAAAAAAGGGCACTTTTCCGTATCCCAAAAAATTTCAGAAAAAGGGGAAGGAACAGTAAGGGAACCAACTTTAGCATAATTGATGCGGCATAGATGGGGGCCGCTAAAATATATTTCCCCGCAGATATAAGGTACATGGCCCATATAAAAAGGAACAGCATCATACCTTCAAAATGCAGATTTCCCGTAAGTTCTATGATGACCAACGGGTTGAGGAAATACCAAAAAAGTAAATGGGGACTTAGATTCAGGTTTCCCAACAATTTCCTTCCAAAATAAAGTATACCCATGTCCGCTGCAATGGTAAAGGTGCGCAACCAAATTAAGGAGCCCATAATGCTTCCCATCCCCAACAGGGAGCTTAGATAAAAGAACAATTGATTTATTGGGGGATAGTTGCTGTAGTGTCTTGCACTCAATGTGCCCATCCCTTGGTACAGTTCATTGGCGTTTTGAATATGAAAGGTAGTTTTTTCAATCAGCTCATTTGGCGTGCAGCGGTACGGATTAAGGCCATTCTTAATAAGTTCCCCATCCCAAATAAAGCGGTAAAAATCCTGGGATAGATTGGGTTCGACCATCAGGAAAACCAATCGGAACAGTATTCCGGCAACCAACAAAAACTTAAAATTCCATTTTTTAAATTGAATTAGTTTGTAGTGGAGGAAGAAAAGTGCAGCAAAAAGTGAAAGTAGTTTTGGAAAATCCTCCCGGACGAGATTATGGGCAAAAACGCCATAAAAAATACAACTGACCAATACCAGAAGAATTGGAATTCTGTGAAGCTTCCAATACTTGGCAACCCTGTTCTGCATGACCGCTTAGTTTCAACTGCCCTAAAATAGTGGTAAAATATGGTAATTCCATTACGTGGTCCTGGAGAACGAAAATAAATCCCATGCCCTTGGATGGCAGAAGAAAATGACACTTTTGCTCTATGGGGACGTGTTTTTATTTCAATGCGTCCAGTAATGGTAAGAGCCAAAATCGGTTTCCAAGATGCATTGATGGTCACTGGCGAGCTATAGTATAGTTGGATAATCGAAGCCCATCCATTGTAAAAAAGAGCTTCCCTTTTAATTGGTTATTGGTTAAAGGTTGTCTTTATTTAGTTTGGTTGTATTTCTTAAAATTTTCAGCCTGCTCAAAAATTTCTTTATAGACTTCATCACGCTCTACTGGAGGGTAACCGTGTTCATCCAATAAAAGAATAAGCCCCACTTTAAGAGCGGACTTAATATCGTCCCGTTTATTCCAGTCCGGGAATTTGGCTTGACCATCTACAAGGCCTTTTACGGCTTTGGCCAATTCAATCAGTTTATCTTCTGGATAAGTGAAATCATATTTAATACAAAGCTCTTTGAGGATGTCATAAAAAGCTTTTTCTTCAAAATCAATACCTAAATCATCTCCCGATTTGAATTCTTTGTACACATCCCAGATAAGTTCGGTTAATTGTTCCGCCATTTCCTCATAGACTTCACTTCTCAAAACATCATTTTCATCCCTTTGGTTGTATTTATATACCAAGGATTCCATTTTTTTAGAGAAATCAACACCTTTTACCTTATTTACTTTCTTCATTTCTCCAATGGCACGAGCCAATAACTGTTGAAGGAGCTTGATTTTTGTATTGGGGAGTTTAATTTTATCAATTTTGGCTAAGTAGTCTTCATCAAAAATGTCCTGTTCTTTTTCGGTATCTTCTCCCATCTTAAAGATTTCATCAACGCCATCACTTTGCAATGCATCTTTAATCATTTCCCTGACCTTGGCATTCATTTGGGCGGTATCAGGGGCATCACCTTTGGTAAGCTTGAAAACAATCGACCTTATTGCTAAATAAAAGTGCGTATAATCTCTTTGATTTTGGGTTAGTTCCTCACTGCCTGCACAAATATCATACGCCGCTTTCAGTCTTTTTACCAAACCCATAAATCGAGTTTCCATTTCTTTGGTGAGTTGCACAAATTCAGCAGCCATATTGAGTGTGTTTAGTTGCTCTAAAGCTGTACCGTTAAAATATTTAGTGCCGTCAAACTTATGTAAAAGTTTGGCCAATAAATCCAGATGATTTTTTACTACAACCAATGATTGCTGAATGTCTTCAAAATTATCTTTATCACCCTCAGAATATTTTTTTAGGGCTAAATTCATTTGTTTTTTAATACCTATGTAATCTACCACCAAACCTTTGTTTTTACCTTTGAACTTGCGGTTTACACGGGAAATGGTCTGTATGAGATTATGTTGTTGGATAGGTTTATCGATGTAAATGGTATCTAAGAAAGGAACATCAAAACCAGTTAGCCACATATCAACCACAATAGCAATCTTAAAATTGGATTTTTCATTTTTAAATTGTCTGTCCAATTCCTTTCGGTATTCTTTGGTGCCTAATAAATCGTACATTTCTTTAGGGTCGTCTTTGCCTCGGGTCATAATCATTTTGATACGTTCCATAGGTTTGATTTCCCGTTTTTCCTTATCTGTCAGTACAGCACCTTCTTCAGCTATTTTTACTTCATTCCATTCAGGCCTTAGAGCAATGACGTTTTTATAAAAGGCATAGGCTATTTCTCTGGAGCTACAAACAAACATGGCTTTTCCCTTGATGGTAGCACCTTCTGTAATTCGATTTTCGTAATGCTGCACAAAATCGGCTGCAAGCGCATCCAATCTGTCCGGGTCGCCCAAAATGGCATTCATATTGGCAGATTGTTTTTTGCTCTCCTGTATTTGATATTCATTGGCACCCGATTCCTCAGCGACCTTGTAGTATTCTTCTATCTTTTCCAGTTCCCTGTTTTGTAAAGCTATTTTTGCAGCTCTGCCTTCATAAACGATTCTAACCGTAATTTCATCTATTACCGATTCAGTCATGGTGTAAGCGTCTACTACTTTACCAAATACATCTAAAGTAGCATCTACTGGTGTACCTGTAAAGCCAACATAAGTGGCGTTGGGTAATGAATCGTGTAAATATTTTGCAAAGCCATAGGATTTTTTAACTCCTTTCTCAGTTACCCTAATTTTTTGGTCCAAATTGGTTTGACTCCTGTGTGCTTCATCTGAAATACAAATCACATTACTTCGCTCAGTCAGCAATTCAATATCTTCTGTGAATTTGTGAATGGTTGTGAGGAATACACCGCCACTGGCTCTACCTTGCAATAGCTCTCTTAATTCAGCTCTGCTTTCTACACTTTTAATGGTATTATCTCCAATAAATACTTTAGCATTGGTAAATTGACCTGAAAGTTGGTCATCTAAATCAGTTCGGTCTGTAATTAAAACAATGGTAGGGTTTTCAAAGTAGGTACTTTTCATCAACAACCTTGTGAGATAGAGCATTGTAAAACTCTTACCACTTCCTGTGGCACCAAAATAAGTACCTCCTTTTCCGTCTCCCTCCGGTTTTTGAGCTTTTTTAATATTGTCGTACAGCGCTCTTGCAGCGTAATATTGTGGATAACGACAAACTATTTTTTCATCCTTTTTAGAGGTGTCAGGAATGTATATGAAATTCTGAATAATATCCCTCAAACGGTTTTGATGTAACATCCCTTGAACTAGGGTAAACATACTGTCTATACCATCTACCTCTTTGGCTAAACCTGAAATCCTGCGCCATGCATAGAAAAATTCATAAGGAGCAAAAAATGAACCTGCCTTGTTATTCACCCCATCACTGATGACACAAAAAGCATTGTATTTAAAAAGTTCGGGTATGTCTCTTTTATATCTTGTGGTTAGCTGCACATAGGCGTTGTGAATGGTACAATTTTCCTGAATAGCGGTTTTAAACTCAAAGACTACCACCGGAATACCATTGATATACATAATACCGTCAGGGATTCGCTTTTCCGTGCCTATGATTTCCAGTTGATTGACAAATTTATAGGTGTTATTGTTTTCTTGTGAATAATCTATTAGGTAAATCCAAATGTCTTTTTGGTTACGGTCTTCCCTTTTAAAGCTAAAACCATCAGATAGCCATTGTACTACAGTTTTATTGGTTTCGTATAAATCGGATGCAGGCAAGGTTTTGAGCTGGAATACAATGGACTTGGCTTCTGTTTCTGTAAGCCTTTCTCGTTTATATTGATTTAAAAGGAAGGCTGTTAAATCTTCCTCAATAAGTACTTCATCAGGATTGCGGACGATGGTATTTCCTAAGTAATGGGGATATGCTTCGTTACCCAATAACTCTATAAACGCTTCTTCTAATTTTGCTTCTGTAAATTTCATTGGGTTTTTATGCTATGCGGTTGGTTTTGTTATTCTTAGTTTATTTTCTTTATTATCGATTGGCTCATTAGTGGCCAATTCGGCCAAATAACGACCAATTATTATTCCTATGGTTGATTTGATGCAATTATGAGTCAATCATGAGTCCATTGAGCCAATTATTATCATTATTCAATAGATTTTTGATTCAATGATGTCCCTATAATGTCTCCACGATGTCCCAATTGTCCCAACTCTAATTACGATAGTTCATAATACGAGCTAATAGCTGTTAAAAGCATTCTACTTTGATTCGATTATGATGCAATTGATGCAATTATGATGCAATTCAAATTTCATAATAAGAACCAGCTCCTTTTAAACTTGATGGTCTCAAAACAGTCTTTTCAACTAATTCTTTCAAGTCTCTGGTTGCCGTTATTCTAGATACATCGTTCAACTCTTGATATTCTTTATTGGTTATCTTTCCATTTTCCTTTACATATTGCATGGCTTTAATCTGCCTTTCCGATAAACCTAATTGTTTTAATTGTTCTTCGGAAAGATGGTCTTTGTAAAGCGTTACCAAAACCCCTCCATTAAACTCTTTGATTTCGGGTTCCGGAAGTCCGGCCTCTTTACAGGAGTTAATTATTTTTAATGTTCCACGTCCCCAGGAATCAATATATCCTGCTTTAAAGCACACATCGGCAATCAATGGGTTTCGTGGTTTGGAAACATGATGCACTTTTAAGCTTTCTTCGTCCAATCCTTCAGGCAAAGCTCCTTCGTTCCAAATAGAGAGTATATTATCATATACCCGCATTTGAATTTTTGCCCTCATATAAGTTCTATGCACCATGGCATTCAATAACATCTCCCGGATGGCTGCTACAGGGTATTCTCCTTTTTCTATCCTTTGTAATCCCTCAAAACTAATCTGTTTGGTCAAAAACTTTTCATTCAATAGTTGGGGAACTCTTACCAATAGCCAGCTAATATTCCCTTCCAACTGTTCCTGGAAACGAAGGTCGGCATCATCTTTTCCAAAACGACCAATTTGCACCGCCACATTTGGATAAAATTTGTTTGGGTCTTTTCCAAATAAAATGAGTGCACCACGCTTAATTTTGCCATCTTGCATTAAGCGTAGTTTTTCCAACAATTCTTGATTGGTTAAATCGTGGCTTGCAGGCATTCGCCCACTTTTATCTGCATCATTTAAAAAACGGGCAATGCTTAAATCTTCAATGTCTTCAATCGTTGCCCCATTCTCAATAATAGCATCCCATGTTTTTCCCGCCTTTTTTAACAAGAATTCATTTAATTCAATCCCTGTTAGCTCCGTTTTTACACTTCCAGAGCGATAGTAATACCGTCCTCTTAACGATACCGGAACAGAATAGGGTTGCACTATAATTTCAATGCACTCTTTTCCATTATCGGCTATGGTATTGATATCACAGATAATACCTAAGTGGTTTTGTATTTTTTGTGGTATGGATTCCATTAAGTTTTTAACCCCATCAACACCAACAATAGTTCCGTTATCATCTTTGCCAATGTATATTTTACCGCCAATGGCATTGGCAAAACCACATACCCATTTTAGGTAATCGTCATGCCAACTTTGTTTATATTCTATGTTTTGGGTTTCGGGCATGTTTTTAATTATAAGTTTACCATTTCTTTTTCAGCCTTAATCCTGGTCATTTTGGATAGAAGTAAATCATTAGTTTCTTTTAATAATCTTATTTCCTCTGAATTAGAAACAATTCTCTTAAATATTGGTTGAATTAAATTATCGAACGAATTAAGAATTTTGTCATTAGATTTTAGAAGATTTATACTCATTAAATTTCTTTGATTAATTTTTGGTTGCGCCGCACCGGTCACTAAATGAGAAGCATTTATAAAAGAAAGAGCAACTTTCAGAAACTCGGTAGAGTAGGAGTCTTTTCCCTTTATTATATGTGCATGGTTGTTTAACCAGAACTTTCCCCACACGTATTGTGTCGCTGGCCTTCCTTTTTTGTCTACAACATTAGCTCCATCCTCAGATACTAAAAGAAAAATACCGTCATAAATAAAATCGTCTATATAATCTATAATGGACATTGCTCCATAATAAGGGTAAGCTCCAGGTATTTTATCTCTTTCTTCTCCTGAAAGAGGTTTTCTTAAATTATCTAAGCAATCACAAAAATTATCTAAGCTCATAACCTCCCACTCAATAGGAATCTCCTTATCCAACTCGGCATTATAAACCATCTTACCACCCGAAGATTTATACCCTTCGGCTCCGCTCAGGGTACCACTTAAATATGCTGGAAACTCAAAATCTACAAACCAGTGCTTATATAAAGTTTGGGCAGTTTCTTCCAGTTTTTTGTTAAACTGTTCGTTGAGTTTGATGTGATTTACAACGGTATTATATTCTTTAACGATTTCTTTTTGGCTTTCCATTGAGGGAACGGGCAGCTGCATATCTTCAAAATCTTCCCACTCCAAACTACCACGTACACCTCCAACCGCATAAAAACAAGCTTCTCTATCAAATTCTGACCTAGAGAACCACATCATAAGGTATTCCGGTAGTAATTCATTTTTATCTTTAATTTGAAAAACCGGGTACGCCTGGGAAATGATAGCTTCATCATAATCCTTTAATAAAGCAACAGGCATTTTTTTATCCCTACGAACCTGCATAACGCTGCAAGCAAATTGTCCCCTTCGTATGATTTTGTAGTTTTTCATGTTTGTTCCAACTGTATTCGCAACAGAGGGAATAAACTCTTTTGAAATGCTTAAACCTAATAAGGTAGTAACCGAAAGATTTTTGTTCCTTTCGTCAACCAGTTCTATGAAATCGCCTATTCTTCTATAATTCGATTTCATATCCTAGTTCTTTAAAAACACCCAACAATTCTTGCTTTGATGCCGCTTCTTGCTTTAATAGGTATTTAAGTTCAGACTGCAAGGACACCATCTTCTCATCAAAATCAATATTCTCGTCCCGGTTTACAAACTCAATATACTTGCTTGGAACCAGAGAATAATCCTTGTCAATAATCTCTTGCTTTGTAGCTGAATAACAAAATTCCGGTTTGTCTTTATAGCCGAAATCTTTCTGCTGCCAGCTATGATACGTATCTGCAATTTGTTTAACATGGCCAGTGGGGCCATCGGAGAATTGGATGAACTTCTTTTCAAAAGGTTCTCCAATTTCTCTTAAATCCAAAAACAGCACTTCTTCCTTCCGGTTTCTATAATTCCGTATAGTATCGGGAAGTTGTAGTGTTCTTTCCTTTTTATTGTTGTTTAAAATCCAAAGTGTAACACTGATATTGGTTGTATAGAACATATTTTGTGGCAACACGGCTATAGCTTCCACAATTCCATTTTCAATAAGCTTTTTACGAATCTTATATTCTTCTCCGCCACCTGATAAAGCACCATTAGCCAAAATAAATCCTGCTACTCCGTTTTCAGAAAGTTTGCTCACCATATTTAAAATCCAGCCATAATTGGCATTGCTCTTAGGAGGTACCTCATAACCCTTCCAACGGGGGTCGTCCAACAGTTCATCTGCGCCTCTCCAGTCCTTTTGGTTAAAAGGTGGATTGGCCATGATAAAGTCAGCCTTTAAGTCTTTATGCTGGTCATCTGCAAAGGTATCGGCAGCTTTTTCACCAAGGTTTGCCGAAATACCCCGGATGGCCAAGTTCATCTTTGCCAGTTTGTAAGTGGTATTGGTGTATTCCTGCCCATAAATGGACACCTCTTTTTTATTGCCGTGATGGCTTTCTATAAACTTTATGGACTGTACAAACATACCCCCTGAACCACAGGCTGGGTCATAGATAATACCTTTGTACGGCTCTATCATTTCAGCAATAAGGTTTACAATACTTTTTGGGGTATAGAATTCCCCTTTTCCCTTTCCTTCCTTGATCGCAAATTTTGACAGGAAGTATTCATAAACACGTCCCACAATATCTTGACCGTTATTTTTTAGGGTATCAATTTCATTGATTTTGTCCAATAGGGATGCTAATTTGGATTTGTCCAGCCCCAACCGTGAAAAGTAGTTGTCAGGTAAAGCACCTCGTAATGAGGGGTTGTTCTTTTCAATGGTATGTAGTGCCGTATCTATTTTTATGGCAATATCATCTTGCTTGGCATTTTTACTGATGTATGACCAACGGGAAACTTCTTCCAGAAAGAAGACATTTTTCATATTGTAGAAATCTTTCATTTCTACATATTTTTCTTTGCCTTCAGTAATTAACGTTGCCCTGCGTTCTTCAAATTTATCGCTGGTGAATTTTAGGAAAATAAGTCCCAAGACCACATGTTTATATTCCGAGGGCTCTACGGAACCTCTTAATTTATCACACGATTGCCAAAGGGTTTCTTCAATCGTCTTTGTCTTTTCGACTTTCTTTTTTGCCATATATGGTGTTGCCTTATTTTTTATTTGTCTTAATATCTTTTGCCGCTAGTTGCAAGGCTTGCAAAGCCTGATTTTCATCGGTGACCACCTCTAATACCTGGTCGGTTAGCCAAAGGGTCAATAGTTCTTCTGAATTGGTATTTAATATCTCAGCCATTTTTATCACCTGTTCCCGTTTTGCTCTGCGCTCACCACGTTCTATTTTACTGAACATAGGTGTGTCAATTTCCAACTGCGCCGAGATTTGCCGTTGCAACAAACCTTGACTTTCCCGTAACGCTTTAATGCGATTCCCTAACTTCATGACCTTTGATTTGCTATTAATAAATATTCTCCTGTCAAATTGAACCTTCAAAACATTTGATGGCTAATCAAATTTTGACGTTTCAATTAATGACTTGTCGAATTTTGTCCAGTTTAAACAATTAAAAGCAAACTAAAAAGAGGAAATCCGTAAATGAAGAAATTTTTGCTAAGCGTATTGCAAATCTATTTTATCCAATAATCTATTACTGAGAAGAGTAAAGATGTTTTTTTATCAAGAGATACTCATTGTACCATCTCTTTTTGTTTTGGTTAAAACTTAAATTATTGTGTTTTGCCCATACAGTAGGTTGAATGCCATAGGTTTCTTCTCGAAAGGCCGTAACAAGAAACCCCGTTCTATATTTGACTTCTGGGGGTAATGGGATAGTATCCAATAAATGGATAAAGTACTTGTCTATTTCATTTATTTCTTCGCCTCCATGGCTATATTTTTTATACCCATTCATTTTTTTGATGAAGTTATCGGGATATCTAAACATTAAATATGTTTCATTCAACCTTTCATTGATGTCATTGAAAGCTTGCAGCCCCATATCTTTAACGGATTGGATTTTATCCATTAACTTCTCCAAATCGTGAGAGTGAGATTTAATATTGTTTAAATCAGTGTCTTCATCCATTAATAACAGCATACATTTTAGTTCCTTTTCAATGGCTTGAGAGGCCAAAATATATGCTTGGTCAAGCATTTCATTATAAAAACAACATCTAGCTGCAATATAATCGTTTGATGCTATTGAGTGTAGACCAACTATAATTTGGTTTTTATGGCAGTATTCTCTCAATTGTTGGTTGTTCATTGTAACCTCCATATATTATTTGTTAGATTATTAACCTTCTGATGGTAGATAGTTCAAAATAAACGATTTAATTCAACTGTACATTGAAGTAAACAGGAAAAAAATGCAGCTAATGGAAACAATAATGGTAACAACAAAAGTGATAACCGCCCATTTGGGATATACCCCTGCTGTTTGAAAGAGGGATGCCATTCGATTGTAAAACCGTTCCTGATGCTCCCTTTAGCTTTCCAATTGCTTGCTATGTTCTTTTAAGACAGCTTTAATTTTTTTTAGGTCAATGGAAATCTTTACATCTTTTATATTCTCGTTGATAGCTTCTAATCTGTAGGCATCATCACGGAAAGCTTCCATTGCAGAAGTTAATAGTCCCATATATTCTTTAGAGCCTGTTTGGGAGTTTGTGATTGGAATTGTTATAGGCCATTTTTAGTGCGGAACGAGGCACGACATAGCGAAAGCTGTGGGCGGGCCGGGGCGATGGAAATGCATGGCCATAGTTATGGACCAAAATTCTAACAGGACCGAAAGAAAAGGCCAACGGTTTGGCCTTTAAAAGAGGGGCCAGATGGTGCGCTGGCCGCAAAAAGGGACATAAGAAAACAATTGACAAATTCCCAAACAGGCTCTAAAAAAATGTACTGTTTGTGGTTGCTCCAGGATGTTTCCCATGGGCATACGTCCTTAAAAATACTGTTCGAACAAGAGTAGCACTCCCATACTGTTCAAAAGGTTCATAATAGTATGGTGCAAAGCCCTTTTTCATGGACAGCTTGAATACCAAAAATGAGCAATTGATGGATTTATCCATTTTTTTGGCAAAAATGTCCATTACGATATGGCAAGGGCGCAGTTAAGTTTGATCAACTGAATATATAACTAAGCTTTTTATGATGAAAAAACCAATCTTTTTGTGGCTGTTGCTCTTTGTGGGAATGACAGCCATTTCATGGGGACAGCAAACTGTGACCGGTGTGGTTCTTGACGACCAAAATGTACCACTGCCCGGGGCCAGTGTTTTGGAGAAAGGTACCGATAATGGAGTGGTCACAGATTTTGACGGAAACTTTACCATTACGGTGCAGGATGACAGTGCCATTTTGGTGGTTTCCTATATTGGATTTGAATCCAAAGAAATTCAACTGGACGGTTCCACCAATTATAACGTACAACTATCGGCCTCGGCAACAGGATTGGACGAGGTGGTTGTTATAGGTTATGGTACCACCACCAGAAAAGACCTTACCGGTTCCGTGGTATCCCTGGGTAGCCAGGATGTCGTGGAGCAACGTAAAACGGATGTGGCCCAAGCCATTCAGGGCAGATTGGCCGGGGTGGACGTACGGACTCTGAACAATAAACCTGGAGCACCTTTGTCCATTTTGGTAAGGGGCAATACCGCTTTGGCCAACAACAATGCGGGCAATGATGGTGTGAATGATGACCCTGGCAGTGATCTATCGCAACCCCTTTATGTGGTGGACGGCATCTTCTTTGACAATATTAATGCATTGAACCCTGCGGATATTCAACAAATAGATGTATTGAAGGATGCGTCCTCCACGGCCATTTATGGAGCGAGGGGTGCCAATGGGGTGGTCATTATCACCACCAAAAATGGATTGGAAGGTCCTACAAGGTTTACCTATGATGCCACTTTTGGTATTAGGTCTCCCGTAAACGTTCCGGACTTCTACGATGGGGATGAATATGTAGCCTTTGTTGAGGATGTGGTCAGGGCAAGGGATTTTGGGCAATTGTTTCCCGGCAATCCAACTGTGGATGATTACAATGCCATTGTTCCCGATCTCACTATCGAGTTTGTTGATGATGAGGAACGCAACAATGTCGCCCAAAGGGCCTATACCGATTGGATTGACCTCTTTCAGGAAACCGGGATACAGACCAGTCATACTTTTGGGGTAACTGGGGGTGAAAATGGTTTGGTATATAATGCTTCCATTGCCTACCTGAAGGATGAAGGGGTACTGGGTATCGAGCAATTTGAAAGGTATAACCTCACGGGTGCCTTGACCAAGAAGGTCAATGACAAGTTCAGCTTGGGCGTTAAGACCTACCTGGCTTTTTCCGAGAGGGAAGAGGGCAGCCGTGAACTGTTCAGGAGCTCCTTTCGTTTGGCACCAACGGTAAACCCTTTTGATGAGAATGGGGCCATCGACCTTATTCCCGATGAGCAGGATCAGCGATTTATCAATCCTTTGTTTGAGAAGGAGGGTGCATGGACAGTGAACACAAAACGGTTTGATATTATTGCCAATGTCTTTTTGGAGTACAAACCACTTCCTTGGATGAACCTTAAAACCCAATTCTCGCCCAACCTGAGTAGCAACAGATTTGGCGAATATAGGGGTTTGCTTACCAAATCTTCAAGAAATGATCCAAGTAGGATACGCTCTATCTACAACACCTTTACCGATGTGTCCTATGCCTGGGACAATATTATAAACATGGATTTCACCCCTTTCCAGGACCATGAGCTTAAAGCAACGGTTATTGGCTCCCTCTACCAAAGGGAAACCGAGGGAAGCGACATCCAGACCCGTAATTTTAGTACGGACGATTTTTCCTTTTTTAATACCGGAGCTGGACTGGATATCCGGGATAATGACAGCTTCTTTGTAAAAGAGAATTTGGCCTCGTTAACGGGAAGGATTATCTACTCCATCAAAGATAAATATTTGTTTACCTTGACCGGCCGTTATGATGGTGCTTCGCGATTGGCCGAAGGCAATAAATGGGATTTCTTTCCCACTGCCGCCTTTGCCTGGAGAATTGGCGAGGAGAATTTTGCCAAGGACATCGACTGGTTGTCCAACCTTAAGTTGCGATTGAGCTACGGCCAAACGGGCAATATAGAATCGGTAAGCCCATACGGATCCTTATCTTTCTTGAACGGCTCTACCTATTTGTTCGGTGATGAGCTTACCAATAGTCAAACCGTACGTAGGTTGTCCAATCAAAACTTGACTTGGGAAGTATCGGATGAAATTAATATTGGTCTCGATTTTGGACTGTTCTCCAACAGGGTCGGCTTGTCCATCGATTACTACAATAAGGAAACCGATGGCAGTATTTTTAATAGGGAATTGTTTGATATTTCGGGTTTTGACGACGCCATAGGCAACTTTGGCTCGGTAAGGAACCGAGGTGTTGAAGTGTCTTTCACTAGTTTGAACATATCAACGAGGAATTTTAGGTGGAGAACAGAACTGAATTTTGCCCGAAATAAAAACGAAATCCTGCGTATTGACGGAGATTTGGACATGGTGCCCTTTGGGCGTCACGGTGTATTGCAGGTAGGCCAACCGGTAGACGCCATTTTTGCTTATGAAAATGAAGGGATTTGGCAACTTGATGAAGCTGCTGAAGCGGAAACTTTTGGAGCCAGACCTGGGCAATTCAAATTTGTTGACCAAAATAATGATGGTCTTATCAACAATGATGATAAGGTGGTCATTGGTTCAAACGCTCCCGATTGGATTGGGGGTATGACCAATACCTTCTACTATAAGAACTTTGAATTTAGGGTTCAAATGAACACAAGACAAGGTACTTTGGGCCACTCTGAGTTCTACCAAAACTTTGCACCCTATCAAAATGACGGGGCCAAATTCAATAAACTGGACCTGGATTACTGGACTCCCAATAACCCTAACGCAAGTAGACCTGCACTGGACTATGCGCATCCAGGGGAGTATTACTACGAGGAATTTGATTTTGTAAAGATTGGCAATATAGGGCTCTCCTATACCTTTCAAAGGGAATTGCTGGAGAAAATAAAATTGAATGGCCTTCGTCTTTCGTTGGATATCCAAAATCCTTTCATATTTACGGATTATGAAGGGCCCGACCCGGAAACTGGGCTGCAAAACTCTTTCAGCAGCGCCTATATGACCAAGACTATCCTCTTTGGCCTGAACGTATCACTTTAATCCTAAAAAAAATTAGAAATGAAATCTTTTAAGAATTTAAAATACGCTTTTCTCCTTATTGGGATGGCAAGTTTTATAGCCTGTGAGAACTATCTGGAAGAGGAGTTCTTTTCCGATGTCACTGCAGAAACTTTCATAGGGGAGGATAATGCAGACCAATTGATTGTGGGCATCTATGAGGACTTGAGGGATATCTATAAGGAATATGATATCAACTTGTCAGGTACCGATATCTATACAGTTCAAACCCAGGTGGAGGAATTCAATAGCTTCAACGACTATTTTGGATTGAGTTCGGACAATGAAAACACCGTGGAATATTGGAAGGTAAACTACAATTTGATTGCGGACGCCAATATTGCCGTTAACAGATACCAGAACGATATTTCCTGGAGCGATGCCAATTTGGGTGCCAGGGACTATGGAATTGCCCAGGCAAGGGCATTAAGGGCATTGGCATTCTACAACTTGGTACAGCACTATGGAGGGGTGGTTTTAGAATTGGAAGAGACCACATCCATACGTGCAGATTATGCACGATCCAGTGAGGAGGAAACCTTTGGGCAAATCATTTCTGACTTGGAGGCGGCCATTCCCAATTTACTGGATGCACCGCAAACAGGTAGGTTTTCCAGAAGGGCCGCACAGCATCTGTTGGCCGATGTATATCTGACAAGGGGTTACAAATCATATGGCGATGCCACAGATTTTGATACAGCTGCTTCCCTTGCAGAGCAGGCCATTGGGAGCTACGATTTAAGAAGTCAAACTTTTGAAGAGCTGTTTGATTATGATAACCAGGTGAATGATGAGGTATTGTTTGCCGTGCAATATGGGCCTGGGGGAAATGATAACGATCGTAGCAATTCCAAGCACGGACTCTTGATGAATGCCATAGAAAACTATGCAGGTATTGGGAGAAACAGTATATATGGAGCAAACAGTTCGCGTTCCGGGTTAATGCCCACTCCCTATTTTTACGGACTTTTTGCCGCTAACGATACCCGGGACGATGTAACCTTGCACCGAGCTTTGTTTGCTGCGGAAGAGGTCACGTTTTCGTCGGGTGAAGGACAACCGGAAGACCCCATCGCAGTGGGTGATACGGTAATCTACTATCCCAAAATGACCCTCGATGCTACAGAGCTGGCCGATAGGCTTAACCGATACTGGGTGTACCAACCAGATCAATACCTGTTCGGTGTTCCAGACAATGTTCCAGGGGCGGTCTACCAGTATTCTTCCAATATTAACCGAATCAATTTCCCCATTTTTAAGAAATTCGACGATATCGGTATAGATGGGGCAGGTAATGGTTCCAGGGATACCTATGTGTTTAGGATAGCAGAAACCCATTTGATTGCGGCCGAGGCCTATTTGGCTGTCGGTAACGGCACATCCGGCTTGCAACACCTCAACATTGTCAGGGAAAGGGCGACCGGAGAGGCCAGTTTTTATACGCAGCTTACCTTGGACAACCTCCTTGATGAACGGGCCATTGAACTCGCTGGGGAGGAAAACCGTTGGGCAGTGTTAAAACGAATGGGTAGATTGGAGGAACGACTGAATCTGTACAACCCCCAAAATGCCGATCATGGCGCATTTGATAGCAGCATTCACCTGTTAAGACCCATCCCTGCCAATGAATTGTTATTGTCCGATGGCTCTTTGGAACAAAATCCCGGGTATTGAGAGTCATTCTAGTTTTAATAGTTTGAGTTTAGTTAGTTTTTGTAGTTAGATTAATTAGGTTTAGGGCAGATGTACAATCCCTGCATCTGCCCTTTTTTTAGGGATAAGAATGAAATTCCCAAAAGTCAGGCAATAGGGTATGGATCAATAACAAACGTAAAGGTGAAACACAAAATCATAGCAATTTTTATGTGCATCTGCGTTTCAATGCTTTGTGCGCAAGTGGAACACGGACAAGTCGAGAAACAAATTGTGGATTATGTAGACCCCTTTATATGTACCGGCAGTGACCATGGCCAAACCGACCCGGCCGCTGCGGTTCCCTTTGGAATGGCCAAACCAGCACCCGATACCTATCCTATTGGACATTCGGGATATGATTATGATGCCAACCACATTCTCGGTTTTTCCAATACCCGGTTTTCTGGTGTTGGTTGTCGCGGTGTAGGAGGCAATCTCAGAATGCTTCCTTTTTTGGGGGTCAAGTCACCCTACCCCAATCCCCAGGGCTATAAAAAGGAAACGGAAAGGGCGCAGCCCGGTTATTACTCAGTGGACTTGAAAAACGGAGTAAAATGCGAGTTGACGTCAACACGCCAGGTTGCCTTTCATAAATATACCTTCCCTCAAAGTGGAGCTGGGGGAATTACCGTTGACCTGCAAAGCTCACTCTCTAAATTTTACTACGAAAAGCACCATCTGCAAAAAGATGGAGTGGTGTTGGGTGAAGTGTCAGGGGCAAATGTCTGCAACAAAGGCAAGTACACTTTCTACTTTGCATTGGCTACTGATTCAGAAAATTTCGATGTTGAAGAAGAGGAAGCAAAGGTCATTTTCTCTTTTGATGTCGATTTAGGGCAAGAAGTCCGGGTATTGTGTGCCCTATCCACGGTAAGCAGTCAAAATGCCCTAAAAAACCTTCAACGTGTCCGTAATATGGATTTTGAAGAGGTGAAGGAACAGGCCCGCCAAGAATGGGCCAAAAACCTATCGGTAGTTAAGGTTTATACTGAAAATGAGGAGGATAAAAAGCTTTTTTACACCCATTTGTACCACCTGCTACAAACCCCTTTTCAGATTCAAGATGGGGATGGTTCCTTTAAAGGAAGCGATGGGGAAATCCATAAAACGGATAGGACCAACCATTATCATGGGTGGTCTATATGGGACACTTTTCGAACCAAGATGCCTTTATTGTCCTTGCTATACCCAGAGCATTATAAGGACATGGTGAGTTCCATTGGAAAACTGTATCAGCAGGGCAAGCCTGATTGGGCCACGGAAAAGGAACCTTTTATCACCGTGCGTACAGAACATTCGAGCATAGTACTTTTGGAAGCCCTTCAGAAAAGACTGTTGCCCTTTGACCTCAAATCCATTTATCCCAAGCTACTGGAGGAAGCGATAAGACTGCCCTTTAAAACACCGGACAATGTGCTGGAATCCAGTTACGATTTGTGGGCACTATCGCAAATAGCAAAGGAACTTGGAAAGAAGGAGGATTACAGTATATACCTAAAAAAAGCACTTCAATACCAAGACACGTGGAAGGATAAGTTTCGGAACATGGGTGACAATTCCGATATCATGCACGGGGACGGGCTTTATGAGGGTACACTTTGGCAATACCGTTGGTTGGTACCTTATGATATAAAAGGCATCCAGAAGTTAGTGGGAGGGAAGGAAGTGTTTGAGGAACAATTGGACTATTTTTTTGATAACGAGCTTTTTAATATTGGAAATCAGCCGGATATTCAAGTTCCGTATTTATATGTCTACACTCGTTCACCATGGAAGACCCAAAAATTGGTGAACCGGTTGATGACCGAGAAAACCAACAACTGGTATGGCACCCATGAGAAATGGAAAACACCCAGTACACGTAAAATATTTCAGGCCACGCCACATGGTTATATTCGGGAAATGGACGATGATGCGGGAACCATGTCTGCTTGGTTCGTCTGCTCGGCCATGGGCCTATATCCCGTATTTCCCGGAAGCACACAGTTGGCCCTGACTACCCCATTATTCAAGAAAATAGCAATCAAGACCCCGGATCAACCTTTGCAAATAGTGACAAATGGATTTTCCACAGAAAACATATTCATTCAAAAGGTAACTTGGAATGGAGACGAAATCAACTCAAGCTTAATAGACTTCAATCTCATTTCGAGGGGAGGGGTCTTGCAATTTGAACTTGGAAACAAACCTAAACCCAAAAAAGGGTAAAAACCTTTGATTATGCTATTCAATTGTCGGTATTTATATTTTAAACTCATTTTGTCAAGCCTACTCTTTCTTGGTTCCTGCAAAAAAGTCACAACGAAAGAAAAACCGCTTTCAAAGGAAATAGCCAAACAAACATACATAAAGAAAACTGACGACCTGGAGTATAAAGTTACCGAGTACGGCGTTGTTTCAGGTGGTAACACCCTGAACACTTTAGCCTTACAAGCTTTGATAGACCGGGTAAACCAAGCAGGTGGGGGAACTTTGGTGTTTCCTGCGGGGCAGTACCTTTCGGGAAGTTTGGAAATGAAATCAAATGTAAGTCTTTATTTGAAGGAGGGAGCAGTGCTATTGGGAAGCACCAATCCATATGATTATAAGGAAATGGCCATGGAGGGCAAACCGGAATCACCCAAGAAAGATGACAATTCCCAAATGGCTTTTTTGGTGGCCTACAAAGCGAATGATTTCAAAATATATGGCAGGGGCAGGATTGATGGCCAAGGCAGGAAATTGGCCTTGGCCATAGACAGCCTTCACCACACTGGGGAACGCATTGACCCAAAATACAATTACCGAAGAATGCGCCCCAATGAAACGGCCAGACCCAAACTCTTTCGGTTCTCTGCCTGTAAGAATGTCGAGATTTTGGATTTGGATTTGTACAACGGTTCTTGCTGGGGACTTTCCTTTGAGCTTTGCGAAAACCTGAAGTTAGACCATCTAAAAGTGGTCAACAGGGCCTATTGGAACAATGACGGCATCGATATCACCGATTGTAAAAATGTGCAGGTGACCCATTGTGATGTGGACTCGGCCGATGATGGTATTTGCCTAAAATCATATTACCCAGATTATTATAACGATAGTATATACATTGCCAATTGTACCGTAAGGAGCAGTGCAAGTGCACTAAAATTTGGAACCGCCTCCCATGGTGGATTTAAAAACGTGACCATAGATAGTATTGAGGTTTTTGACACCTTTCGTTCGGCCATTGCCATAGAAAGTGTGGACGGGGGCGTGATAGAGAATATCAATGTCTCCAATATCGTGGCCAAGAACACGGGCAACGCCATTTTTATCCGCCTAGGGCACAGAAGCGGAAAACAACCCGGTAAAATAAGAAATGTCCATATAAAGGATATTAAAGTTCAGGTTCCGTTTGGAAGACCTGATTTGGACTATGATATGAGAGGGCCTGCAGTGGATTTTTTTCACAATCCCATTCCCTCTTCCATAACGGGCATTCCTGGGCACAAAGTTGAGGATATAATTATTGAAAATGTGGAGATTACCGCTCCGGGCAGGGCCTCAAAAGGCATGGCCTATATTCCGTTGGGCAGATTGGACCAAGTGCCGGAAAAGATCAATGACTACCCGGAGTTTTCCATGTTCGGGGAACTTCCCGCTTGGGGGTTTTATGTAAGGCACGTAAAGGACATCACCTTTAAAAATGTGACGTTACAATTGGATGACAAAGATTACCGTCCCGGCTATATCTTTGATGATGCGGAAAGGGTAAATCTTAACAATATTACCCTCCCTCCTACGGCACATAAACAAATTGTGTTAAAGAAAACGGTGGGTGTTAAGAATGATGCCCGTTTGGATAATACCATTAAAAAAATTGATTAGACCAGGGTTTGACGACTTTATAGGGCACCGGTTCTTGTTGATAGGAAGTTAGTATGAAGGATATCTTTTTCAAGGCTAGATTAAAAACCCATCGTGGGATGGCCATGGTAAGTGCGGTCCTTTTTTTGGTGCTGGGTTGTGAAACGATGGTCAAAACCTCCCAAAAGGCGTTGGTCACCTACGTTAATCCCCTTATTGGCACGGCACCTGCCACTACTATAAGTGCCTTAAAACATGGGCATGGCAAAGAGAACAACGCCCAAGTGGTGCCTTATGTGACCATACCTTTTGGAATGACCAACTGGACACCCCAGACCAAGGTGACCGAAACCAAATGTCATGCCCCCTACTATTATACCGATTCCATTATCCAGGGGTTTAGGGGAAGTCATTGGCTCAGCGGCTCCTGCGTTCAGGATTATGGCAGTATGACGATTATGCCCATCTCAGGGAATCTTAAATGCCTTCCCGAGGAAAGGGGATCCAAGTTTTACCATAAAAAAGAAAGGGCCACTCCTTTTGTCTATGAAGTAGAGTTGGAAGACCATGATGTGACTGTTGAAATGACGGCCACCAAGCGTTCCGGTCTTTTCAAATTTACGTATAACAAACAGGGGGAAGCCCATGTAGTGGTAAATCCCAACAGTGATGAAGGGGAAGGTTTTGTGCAGATTCTGCCCGAATCCAATGAAATTGTGGGGTACAACCCCGTACATCGCATTTATCAGGGATGGGGTGAACCTGCCGGATTTAGCGGATATTTTGTAGTTCGATTTGCCCGAAGTTTTGAAAACTACGGGGTGTACCGCCAAAATGAAATCCTGGAAAAGGCAATTGAAATTTCCAATCAAAAAAACAGTGGGGGCTATGCTTCCTTTAAGGTGAAACAAGGCGAAACCATTGAGGCCGTGGTGGGCACTTCTTTTACCGGCATTGCCGAGGCCAGGAAAAACCTGGAGCGCGAAACCGGGCATTTGAGCTTCGAATCGGCCAAGGCTAACCTAAAAACCACCTGGGAAAACCTATTGGCAAAGGTCAGGGTGGAAGGCGGTAGTGAAGAGGACAAAATCATGTTTTATACCGCATTGTATCACAGCTATTTACAGCCCAGGGTTTTTAATGATGCGGACGGCACATATAAAAGTTTTGCAGGTGGGGAACAGTTGCTCAATACCGGAGGAGGCGACTATTTCACGGATTTCTCCATGTGGGATACCTACAGGGCATCGCATCCACTGTTTAATTTGCTTACCCCCTCCGTAAATGCACAGATGATGAACAGTTTGTTCCTTATGGCCGAACAGGGCGGTTGGCTTCCCATTTTTCCCTGTTGGAACCACTATACCTCGGCCATGATTGGTGACCATGTGATAGCCACTGTGGCCGATGCCTATGTCAAGGGAGTGATTGACCTCACGGATCAACAATATGCCTATCTCCTCAAAAATGCCTTTGAATCGCCCAAAGACTTTGAAGCGTACAAACAAGGAAAGGGCCGTCGAGCCTTGGAATCCTATCTAAAATACGGTTATGTGCCGTTGGAGGATTTGGTGGAGGAATCCTTCCATAAAAACGAACAGGTATCAAGAACCTTGGAGTACGCCTTTGACGACTTTGCACTGAGCCGTGTCGCGAAAAGGAAAGGGGACAAAAAAAATATGGAAATTTTGACCGAACGGGCCAGGAACTATCGCCATGTCTATAGTGTGCAGGATTCCTGTGTCCGGGGCAAGTATGCCAATGGAAACTTTATTGCGGATTTTGACAAGTATGTGCGACAACCCTTTATCACCGAGGGAACACCCTACCAATACACCTGGTATGTTCCCCACGACGTTCGTGGCCTTGTGGAGCTTATGGGGGGTGAAAAAGGGTTCAACCAAAATCTGGACAATTTTCATAGAACGGGTCAGTATTGGCATGGCAATGAGCCGGGACACCAAATTCCCTTTTTATACAACTTTTCAGGGGAGCCTTGGAAAACCCAAAAGCTGGTGGACCGCATCATGAAAACGGAATACAGCAGCGAGGTTGGGGGCCTCAGCGGTAATGACGATGCCGGGCAGATGTCCGCCTGGTATGTTTTTGCGGCCCTGGGGTTTTATCCCGTGGCACCTTCCGTACCGGAGTATGTAATTTCCGGGCCACATTTTGATAAGATCACCATTGCATTGGAGAATGGCAAAGAGTTGATAATCAATGCTCCGGGAGCATCAAAAGGCAAAAAATATATTCAATCGCTTAAGGTAAACGGCGTTCCGATCACTAAAAACTACTTGAACCATTTTGATATGATGGATGGGGGAGTACTCCATTTTGAAATGGGGGAACAGCCCAATAAAAACTGGGGAGCCCAGAAAGAAGACAGGCCGTTTTCCCTGACCGATTAAAAACACAGGCAGTGTGAAACCAAAGACAAACCGTATGATATTGCAATGGGCCCTAATTCTTCTACTGATGGCCTGTTCACAGGAGGAACCTCTTAAATGGAACCAAATCCAGGTAATAGGCAGCCACAATAGCTATAAAATTGCCATTGAGGAGCCTTTGTTGCGGTATCTCCGGATAAAGGATAGCAGTGCTGCAATGAGCCTGCAATATGAACATCCTCCATTACGGACACAATTGGATTTGGGACTGAGGAATTTAGAGCTGGATGTATTTCATGACCCCATTGGCGGCCGTTATGCCCAGCCCAAGGGACTGGGTATTGTTCAAAGTACGGGAGTACCCCCGATTCCATTCGATTTGAAAAAGGACTTACTCCAACCAGGTCTAAAAATGTTCCATATCCAGGACATCGATTTTAGAAGTCACCACCTGCTTTTCAAGAATGGATTGGTCGCCATTAAAAAATGGAGTGCTGAACATCCCGATCATACCCCGATCGTTATTCTGATCAATGCCAAGGACCAAACACTGGATGGGACGACCAAACCCTTACCTTTTTCAAAAAATGCATTGGATAGTTTAGACCAAGAAATCAGAAGTGTTTTTAAAGATAAAGATTTGATTACCCCGGATTTTGTAAGGGGTAACCACCCAACTTTGGAAGAAGCCGTATTGCAATCGGGATGGCCCGATCTTGACGAGGTCAGAGGCCGCATCTTGTTTGTTTTGGATGAAAATGAAGAGAAAATTGGTCGATATCTGCAAGGTTTCCCAAACTTGCACAAAGCCGCTATGTTTGTCAATAGCGAGGAAGGAAACCCTGAGGCCGGTTTTCGAATTGTCAATGATCCGGTTCGCAATTTTGAATATATCGGGAATCTGATCCAAAAAGGCTATATGGTCAGGACGCGTGCAGATGCAGGTACAAAAGAAGCCAGAAACTTTGATTACACAAGGTTCCAAAAGGCCAAAGCCTCTGGTGCACAAGTAATTTCCACAGATTATTATATTCCTACGACCCTGTTTTCCTCTGGTTTTCAGGTGATTTTTGATGATGGAGCCTATGAACGTGTTAAAGAGTAAGCTGGTAGTACCCATTTTGGAAAACCTAAAAACTGGTAAAATGGTTCAAATAGGTTGCATATTGTGTCTTATTGGATGTTTATCCGCCTGTGGGGAAAGACAGGTAATGTCAACGGACCCCATCAAAATTGCTTTTATGGCGGATGTTCATTTACATGACATTTATGGGACTTTTGGTGACATTGATTATTCCGGGGTCAAAAACCCTATGACCGGAAAATACAACACCATAAGAACCATGGGGGCACAGTTGCGGTCCACCCGCCTCTTTAATGAAAACTATTTTGCATTTTTGGCGGCTTTGGATGATGCGGTTGAACGTGGCGTGTCCTATGTAGTGCTGCCCGGTGACTTTAGTGATGATGGACAACCCCTCAATGTTAGGGCCGTACGGCAAATTTTGGATGATTATTCCCAGCAATATAACCTCTCTTTTTTTGCCATCACCGGAAACCATGACCCCGTAAGGCCCTTTGCCATGCCGGCAGGTAAAATGGACTTTCTGGGAAATGGAGGTCGGGAACAGGCCATTGTGAGTCGGTTGGAACTGGCCAGGGAAAGTGCCAATGATCTTTTGCCCATTGTAACTGCTGATATTCAAACAATGGGCTATGAAGGGGTGTTGTCCGCATTGAAAAATTATGGATTTTCCCCCAAGGATGATTATCTGTACTGGGAAACCCCTTTTTCAGAGTATACCCCAGAAACCTATTCCTATGAAAAGGCATTACCATTGGCAACCTTGGAAAACAGAACCTACACCATTTCATCCCATGGGATAAAAATTCCGGATGCAAGCTATTTGGTGGAGCCCATGGAAGGGTTATGGTTATTGGCCTTGGACGGTAATGTTTACATTCCCAAGGATGAAGCGAAAAACTCCCCTTCAAATCCCAAATACTACGGCAGTGCCAGTATTGGCTATAATCAGGTAATCACCCATAAAGGGCATTTGATTCCGTGGGTTAAAAAAGTCGCTGCCATGGCCAAAAAGCAGGAAAAGGTGCTTATCGCATTCAGCCATTATCCCATGGTTGACTTCAACGACGATGCCACCATTGAAATGGTCAAAATGTTTGGGGAAAACGCGTTCCAGTTGCATCGTGTTCCTTCGGAGTCCATCGCACAGGGATTTGCAGAGGCAGGATTACAAATCCATTTTGGGGGACATATGCATATAAATGATACGGGAATTAGGACCACCAAAACGGGTAATACCTTGGTCAATGTTCAGGTTCCTTCCCTGGCAGCCTATTGTCCTGCGTATAAAATAGCTACCTTAAGATCATCCGAAGAAATAGAGGTAGAGACCATTCGGATGGACACGGTTCCAAATTTTCAGGAACTTTTTCCGCTCTATAAAATGGAACATGCCTATTTGAAAGCGTCCCTGGCCCAAGATATTTGGGATTTCGAAATTCTTTCCTCAGCTACCTTTGGGGATTTTACCGAATGGCATTTAAGGGAACTGGTACGGTTACGGTTTTTGAAAAATGATTGGCCCAAAGAGTCCAAAAACCTACTCTTATCCCTAAATGGAGCAGAGTTATGGGTCGCCGCCAAAATGGATTCAAATCTGTTTGTACACGATGAAATTTTGGATAAAGCCACCCTGGATCGTATGTTGGCCAAGGCCATGCATGAGGATAGGACAATGCCATGGAATCAATTGCGGTCATGGACCGGTTTCGACCTAATTGTGGATTTTTATAAGATCCGAAACGGAGATGAATTGGCTTTGACCGATATTGGCCACAATCGATTACAACAATATTTGGAAGTATTGGGTAGATTCCAATCCGAGGGGGAGGGGCCTCAAAAAAGGATTGGGGATTTTGCAAAGATATTTGGCAAAATGCTACAGGGGGTGCCTTCCGACCACTTTAGGGTAGACCTGGAAAAAGGGCAGGTAATCCGAGTTGAGTGACAATTTGAATCAAAATGACCATTATTGTAGCTTTATAGTACAGTGCGAAAGTTAAGGGTATTCATAGCAACTATTTTATTTGTTCAGTCAATAGCTGGGCAGGATATCGTCTTTGAACACTATGGGGACGCCGATGGCTTGTCCCATAATACCGTTCGTTCCATTCTGCAGGACAAAAATGGCTTTTTGTGGCTGGGCACTTTTGGAGGTGTCAACCGATTTGATGGGCACGATTTCAAGGTGTACCATGCGCAGCCGGATAATCCCAATTACCTTCGGGATGATGATATCACAAAATTGGCACTGGACAAAAACGAAAAACTTTGGATTGGCACCAGCAAAGGACTCACCCGATTTTGTTTACGATCCGGATCTTTCGCCACTTTTTTGCCCGATTCCACCAATTTGAACAGTATAAGTGGCAGCAGGGTGCGGGCAGTTTTTGTGGATGATCGGGATAGGGTATGGACAGGCACCAAATTTAAAGGCCTCTGTTATTACGATCAATCCCGGGAACAATTTATAAAAATAAACATTGAAGATGTTCAACATGTGAGGGCCATAACCCAAACACGTGATAAGAAAATGTGGATTGGGACCTTTAAACATGGCATATATTCTTTTGACATCGATTCTGGTAATAACCTTACGAATCTCAAAAGCTATATGTTACAATATTCGGACAAGGACAGTAATGTTAACCCTGGGGTCTATTTTATTTATGAAGATGACAAAGGGGATATTTTTGCCGGAACCCAAGAAGGACTTGGCAAGTTGGACAGATCTTCCAATTCCTTTGAATTGGTGCAACAGAAAGACCCGGATTTTTTTAGGTGCATCACCCAAGGTCCGGACGGGAAATATTGGATTGGAACCCAAAACGGCATAATAACATGCGATGCCTTAGAGGATATTGCCGAAGGCCGATACAAACGCCACCTACCTGATATGAGCAATGCCAACTCCTTGGTCAACAATTACATTTCCGCACTGTTTTTTGACAAATCCGGGGTTTTATGGATCGGAACTGAAAATGGGCTGGAGAAATACGACCCCTTTGGCAACCAGTTCAAACTCATTTCCGAGCGAGCGTTTTCCACTAGGGTACCGCCCGTGGTCAGCAGTTTTGGAAAAACCTATGATGGGGAACTGTTGATAGGCACCCATTTTAATGGTATCTATTTGACCAAGGGAACGAAAATCGAAAAAATATTTGATGTGGAGGAGCGCATCGCCAGTATTTATTCCCTGGACCAAAAAATCTTTTACATTGGCATGTGGGATGGCAAAGTCTATTGCTATGATCATGATCTCAAGATCATTAAGGAATTGCGGTTGGGGTTTGAAAATGGCCCTATTTTCTCCTTCTACCAACGGGAACCCAACAAGTTATTGATTGGAACCAAGGGAAAAGGTCTATGGCAGTACGATTTTGGCACCAAGAAGTGCGCCCCAGTCGCTAAGGAAAGCCTTGGTTCCCAGGAAATCAACAAAATTGTGGGCTCAAGATATGGTTTGCTTTGGATTGCTACCGAAAATGGTGTTTTCCGATACGATGAGATCAATGGGCAAGTTAAACACTATGGCTATGACGAGAACAAAACCGATGGGTTGACCAACAATAAGGTAAAGGATATTTCGATTGACCGGGACGGCCGGGTATGGGTCGCTACCCGACATGGACTCAATTTTTATGACCCCCAAGGGGATCGGTTTCTGGCCAAGGATGCCCCCAAGGAATTAAAGAATATCTGGGTCACGGATATGGGGATAGATTCAAAAGGCCATATATGGTTGAACATGAACTACAACCAGATTGCAAAATACAACCCTAAAACGGAGGACTTCAGGGTCTTTTTTGTGAACAACGGGGTGCGTTCCAACATTTACAACAAAAGAGGGTTTTTGTTTTATGATGATTCCCGGATTTATCTGGGTGGGGACAATGGGGTCATTTATTTTTCACCCTCGGAGCTATCCGAAAACCATTGGGCTCCCCAACCTTTGATTACCGAATTCAAAATTGCCCATAGGGATGTATTGCCAGGAACGGTTATCAATGGACAAAAGTTACTCACTGAGGATTTAAATTATGTAAAAAAAATAGCGCTTGACTTTGACAACCGTAATTTTTCCTTAAAGTTTGCCATGCCATCCTATGTGCGGGAGCGTTCAAACCAATATGAGTACAAACTTGAAGGCTTTGACGAAGATTGGATCGCGGTCAACAGTGCTTCAAGAACGGTTAGGTACACCAACTTGTATCCGGATGATTATGTTTTTAAAGTCAGGGCGGCCAACAGCAATGGGTATTGGAGCAACGAAAACTCATACGGTATCAGTATATCCCCACCATTTTGGCTGACGTACAAAGCCTTGTTGGTATTTCTATTCTTTGCCTCTGTGGTTTTCTATTTTATCAGAAAGGAAATAAAGAACAGGCTAAGGCTAAAGCAGGAACTACTGATGGTGAAGGTGAAACGTGAACATGACGAAAAGCTTAGTAATGAAAAGCTACGGTTTTTCACCAATATCTCCCACGAGTTGCGAACTCCGTTGACCCTTATTTTGGGACCTGCCAAACAAATGATCGAAGAAGGTGAAGAGCACGGAAATACGTACCAGTTGACCCGCTCTAACCTCATTTATGAAAATGCCAATCGCCTATTGGGCCTAGTCAATCAGATTCTGGATTTTAGAAAGGTGCAAACCGGCGAATTGAAGCTAAAGGTCACCCAAACGGATATTCTATTGCAGACCCAAAACATATTCGATTCGTTCAAGCCATTGGCCTATAGCAAAAAGATCCATTATAATCTGAGTGCGGAGGAAGAGGAAATCATGGGGTGGGTCGATCATGACAAATTCGATAAGATTCTGTACAACCTACTGTCCAATGCCCTAAAATTTACACCTAACTATGGCCATGTAGATGTTTTTATTGGTTTAAAGGATAATCTCAAGGGCTGGTTGGTGGTTGAGGTCAGTGATGATGGCATTGGGGTGCCGCCTGAGAGTCAGAGAAAAATATTTCGAAGGTTCTACCAAGCAGCCAATAGTAGGGAAAACAATACGGGAACCGGAATTGGGCTGGCCCTGGTCAAATCGTTGACCGAACTTCATAAGGGTACCATAAGCCTACAAAGCGATAATGCGAAGGGTAGTATATTTACCTTGGAACTCCCCATAGCCCGAAATCTTTATAGAGAGACCGAGGTATTTGAATACGCTGCCAAGTCAAAAAAACAAGAGTCCATACAGGTGCAATCGGCAAAAAAGATCATTCAAGGTACCCATCTCAAAGAAAAGATTTTGGTTATCGAGGATAACGAGGAACTTAGGAGCTATCTGGTGGATTACCTATCCGATTATTATAAGGTGTACAGTGCTGAAAATGGCGAGGAAGGATTGACCCTATGCCGACAAATACGACCCGTGCTCTGCGTGGCAGATGTGATGATGCCGATCATGGACGGCTACAAGTTTTGCGAAGCCCTTAAAAATGATGAATTTATTAGCCATATTCCGATTATCCTCTTGACCGCACTGTCAGAAAATGAGGATAAAATCAAGGGGTTCAATGTGGGGGCAGACGGGTATTTGGTAAAACCGTTCGACCCTTCCCTACTCAAATCCCGTATAGAGAACATTATGCGCACCCGATTGGAACTAAAGGCAAAATTTTCCGAAGAAGTGGAAAGTGAAGTAAGTCTATTGACACATTCCCCGGTGGATGAGGAATTTATGGGAAAAGTAACAGCTTTGGTCCACGAGAATTTAAATAACCCAAACCTTACAACAACCTTTTTGTGCAGGGAATTGGGGATGAGTTCCTCAAAACTATATAGAAAGATTAAGGAACTGACCGATTTGGCCCCTAATGAATTCATTAGGACAGTGCGCCTGAAAAAATCCGCCCAGCTCTTAAAAACCAGAAAATATAACGTATCTGAAGTTACGGATTATATAGGATTTAATGACCCCCTCTATTTCAGTAGATGCTTCAAAAAACAGTTTGGATTCCCACCAAGTAAGTTGATCAAATAGTGAATATGTTGATGATTTGACAATGCAAATGACCAATCTTTCCATAATTTTGAAAAACTTGTCCATTTCAATGCCGACATGGAATGCTATGTTTGGTGCTGGGATTATGCTTGATGGAACCGAACTACTGAAATAGATGTAGGCGAACTTTTTTGGCGAAAGGAATATAATGGCAATGGCCAATTTGGGCCCAAAAGCATTGCAATTTGGAAAAATGAATAACAGTTTTTACATATAATTTAGGATATGGGCATAGATAAGAACAATCCGTTGGAATCATTGGAGCATTGGGAAGAGGATATTTTAAAGCGTTATCCAGATCCGACGGAGGATGGCAAGAAAAAAGAGGAATTCCGCAATTATGAGGATTCCCATAGGGTGGATACAGTGCGGGAATTTTACAGATTGAACCATACGTTCCAGACCTATGATTTTGTCTGCAAAAAGCAGGAGGAACTGTTACAGTTCAACAAGAGGGAGATGTCTTTGTGGGATGCCGTCGATTTTTTGAACACCTTGGTGGACGATAGCGACCCCGACATAGATTTGGATCAATTGCAGCACCTGTTGCAAACCTCGGAGGCCATACGTGCCGATGGGCACCCTGACTGGTTTGTGCTTACCGGTTTTTTGCACGATATGGGGAAAGTGCTGTGCCTGTTCGGGGAGCCACAGTGGGCTGTTGTTGGTGATACCTTTCCCGTAGGTTGCGCTTTTTCGGACAAAATCGTCTATCCGGAATTCTTTTCGGAAAACACGGATTATAGCGATGGGCGATACAATACCAAGTTTGGGATATATTCGGAAAACTGTGGTCTAGAGGCAGTAAAAATGAGTTGGGGCCATGACGAGTATCTCTACCACATCATGAAAGACTATTTGCCGGAGCCAGCATTGTATATGATTCGCTACCATTCCTTTTACGCCCAACACCGTGAACATGCCTATGACCATTTGTTGAATGAAAAGGACCGGGAGATGTTTGAATGGGTAAAAAAATTCAATCCGTACGATTTGTACACCAAAGCCCCCGTAAAGCCCGATACAACGGCATTGAAGCCCTATTACGAAGATCTTGTTGCAAAATATTTGCCCGAAAAGTTGAGGTTCTAAAGAATGCTCAGATTAAACCAACCAAACTTTAATGGCAGCTACATATCTCGGTTTTTTTGGCTTTACGCTCCTTGTTATCCTGTATACCACATACAAGCTCCGTAAAGACAACTTTGGGACGGCCAAGGGATACTTTCTGGCAGGGAAAACCTTGACAGGGCCTATCATTGCAGGATCTATGATCCTGACCAATATCTCCACGGAACACCTAATTGGCATGAACGGCAGTTCCTATAAAAATGGGATCATTGTCATCGCGTGGGAAGTGACCTCTGCCATTGCTTTGGTCATTGCGGCCATATTCTTTCTTCCCCGTTTTATACAAATGGGATTGACAACCATTCCCGAGTTTTTGGAAAAACGATTTGATGGAACCATTCGGTCAATCGTGGCCTTCTTGTTGATGTTGTCCTTTGTGGTGACGCTACTGCCCATAGTGTTATACTCCGGCGCCATCAATATTGAAAGCGTTTTTGAGTTTACTGAAATGTTCAATGTTACCAAGACCGAAGCACTGCTCTACACCGTTTTGACCATAGGGGTCATTGGGTCGCTCTATGCAATTTTCGGCGGGTTGAAGGCGGTGGCGTACTCCGATAGCCTTAACGGTGTCGGTCTAATGTTGGGCGGGTTGCTCATTCCGGCCATAGCCCTATACCAAATTGGAAAAGGCAATGTAATCGATGGTCTGGCCACAGTCTACGATTTTGCACCGGATAAATTTGATATCATAGGCAGTCCGGATTCCGTGTTGCCCTTTTCTACATTGTTCACCGGTTTAATGATCAACCAATTGTATTTCTGGGGGATGAATCAGGCCATCATTCAACGTGCCTTTGGGGCCAAAAATCTGGCCGAGGCCCAAAAGGGGCTTATTTATACGGGCGTTTTAAAACTGTTTGTGCCCGGGATCATTGTGTTGCCCGGACTGATTGCCTATTACTACTTTCAGGATGAATTTTATGCAAATCCGGATTTGATTTATCCCCTATTGGTGAAAAAGGTACTGCCCGCCTACTTGTATGGGTTCTTTGCGGCTGTGGTATTGGGAGCTGTGCTCAGTACCTTCAATAGTGTGTTGAACTCTGCCAGTACCATATTTTGCTATGATATTTATAAAAAGGTCATCAACAGGAATGCTACTGATGCCCAATTGGTGAAATGGGGTAAGCTTACCTCTGTTGTTCTTGCTGTTGGGGCCATCGGGATTGCGCCATTTGTTGCCTATGCCCCGGACGGACTTTATTTTCTGTTACAGGAATTGAACGGTATTTTCTTTATTCCCATTTCCTCTGTGATTCTGGCGGGACTTTTTGTAAAACAGATCAATGCCATTGGGGCCAAAGCGGGACTGTTTTTTGGGTTCTCGTTTTATATTTTGACCACTTTCATCCTAAACTTGGACATCCATTTTGTCCACCTCTGGGGCATGGAATTCGTATTGAATTTTGTCATCATGCTCCTGGTTTCCAAAAGCTATCCCATGGCCGATTATGTATATGATACCTACAAATATCCTGATCGGGCCTGGCCAAGGGTAAGGCAGG
Organism: Muricauda sp. SCSIO 64092; assembly: GCF_023016285.1. GTDB lineage: Bacteria > Bacteroidota > Bacteroidia > Flavobacteriales > Flavobacteriaceae > Croceivirga. The sequence goes on along the minus strand of NZ_CP095413.1, from coordinate 1,560,350 downwards.
CGGGCATTATACTTACCGTACTCACAATTTTGATTTATGTAATGCTCTCATAGGAAGGGCATCTAAGAAAGTGACTAAAAACTGTTTGTGGACACTGATTGTATCGAAGAACCAACCTAGGGTCCATTTTCCAATTGCGATTTAAATCCCATGTGCTTGGAAGGCAGAAGAAAATGACACTTTTGCTTTATGGGCAAGTGTTTTATTTCAATAGGTCCAGTGTCTTTTCTTCTGCCATAGACTCGTTGATCTTTAGGGGAAAAGGACTATTTTAGGGCAACCAACACTTCGGCTATACCATTGGTAGGGTTCATGGCCCTATCATCATAAATTTCCAGATCCATGGTGTAACTACGGTTCAATTCGGTATTCCAAATTTCCATCCACGTATTGATTACGGCATCTTTGGTGAGATCACCTTTGGATATAAACTTGGCGTAATTGGCCGGGGGGACTATTTTAACCGTAAGCTCTTCCGGAATATTGTCCAGATGGGATACATTGTAGCCTATCGTCAACGTATAGGGCTGGGTATGATCGCCCTCGTAATCGGAATAAACGGCATAAATGGTTTCATTTACTTTGGCGGAAACCTTGGCCCCTAAATTTTCGGACATGAATTTTTGCCATAATTGCGGGATATCCCTCTCGGCTTTTCCAGGTTCATTAGAGGTTCGTGTGGAAACCCCAACAATGTTCAACTCTCCAATTTTTGTGTTTTTCATCTGTTTTGCTTTTTTGATCGACACAAAAGTATGGTCCAATTATGACAAGGGTATGTCAGGGGTTGGCATCAGCCATATTGTTTTTTGAAATATTCGTCAAGTGTCATGTTATGGGACTCGAATTGTTCCAAGGTGTTGGATACTTTTTGGATATAATCTATCCGAAAGACCCTAAATTCCTTTCGTAACCTGCAAAATGCCACCAATAACCAATTTTCCTGAGTGCTGTAGAGGGCAAAGGGCTCTATTTTTCGTGTTGTTCGCACTTGTTTGGAAGACAGGTACTCTATTTTCAAAACTTGAAAATTTGTCAATGCCAATTGAATTTGCATGAGGTAACTACTGGATTTTTCGTTTTCGTAGTTGTTCCTAAAATAGACCCTTTCGGTAAGCAGGTGGGCCTTTTCCCTTTGGGGGCCCTTGAGAAGGGCCTTGATCTTTTCAATGGCACTTTTGTACTGTTCCACAAAGGAAATATCCTTGTTCCTGTTTATAAGTTGCTCTGCCGTGATCAGGGCATTGGCCTCACCTTCGGAAAACATCACGGGGGGCAGTGAATAACCATCCATCATACGGTATCCCCTTCCTTCTTCGGTCACTACGGGAACCCCGGATTTTTCCAATGTTCTTATATCCCGGTATATGGTCCGTATACTAACGTTGTGTTTTTCGGCAAGGACTTTGGCCGTTACAATTCGTGAGGATTGCAATTGTGTCAGAATCGCGGTCAATCTGGAAAGTCTCGGTTTATCCTCCATAATAAGGGCACTATTTAGCCTTTGGCACTAAAATAAGGATAAACGAAAAAAGGGTGTTGTTTATGCTTTTGCCATCAATGACTTAAAGAAAACAAACCCAAATCCCAGGAACAACATTAAATGGAAAGGGAACAATCCATAATCATTCAGGGGAATTGCACTGTACATCCCAAAAAGGAAATAGAGCATCATACCAAACTCAATAATCATATTTGGGGACAGTTTCTTGGCCAGGTATTTATTTCCCTTCCAGCTATCTGTCAAATTATTGATATTGAATTTTGGTGTACGCACAAATTCGCTTCGTTTTCCCAAATGGCCTTCCAAAACCGCTATGGAGTTATGAAGGGAGAGGCCAAGGGCCACGGAAAAGAAAGTAAAGAACAATTTGATATAGTCTATAAACTTATCAAATCCACTTCCTTGAATGCTTTTGTACGTAAACCAGTAGCAAAAGAAAAGGATGACCGTGCTAACGATAAAGAAACTGGTAATTTCAAAGACCCAGGCCAGGTGTCCGTATGTATTTTTGATGTAGAGCATGGGAATGCTCAAAAGCGATACCAGGAAGACACATAGGAACATTGAACTGTTCAACAAATGCATTACTCCATGGAATTTGGTTTTGAAATCGATGTTTTTTGCAGTGATGACACTCCAGACCGTTTTCCTAAAATTCTCCGCACCTCCTTTGTTCCATCGGAATTGTTGGGAACGTGCTGCGCTCATGACCACGGGCAGTTCTGCCGGAGTTTCCACATCTTCCAGGTATTTAAACTTCCAGTTTTTCAGCTGGGCACGGTAGCTGAGGTCCAAATCTTCGGTCAAGGTGTCCCCTTCCCAGTTTCCGGCGTCTATAATACAATCCTTTCTCCAAATACCCGCCGTACCGTTGAAGTTTATAAAATGTCCTTTGGAGTTGCGTCCTACCTGCTCCAGGGTGAAATGTGCGTCCAGGGCAAAGGCCTGAATTTTGGTGAGGGTGGAGTAATCACGGTTAATATGCCCCCAACGGGTCTGTACCACTCCAATTTCCGGGTCTTTAAAGTAGGGAACGGTCTTTTTTAGCCAATCGCTTTCGGGCATAAAGTCTGCATCAAAAATGGCCACAAAATCACCTTTGGCACTTTCCAGTCCCTCCTTAAGGGCACCTGCCTTGAATCCCACCCGGTTTTCCCTCCGAATATGTTGGATGTCCAATCCGGTGGCCCGTAATTCCTTGATCCGGGCTGCGGTTTCCACTACGGAGTCATCCGTGGAGTCGTCCAGTACCTGTATTTCGAGTTTGCTTTTCGGATATTCGATTTTGGATATATTCTCCAACAAACGCTCCATAACGTATTCCTCATTGTAAATGGGCAATTGAATGGTAACGTAGGGAATCTCCTTTGGATCCAACAAGTTGAATTTTGGGGCTTCCTCATTTTGTTTTTTATAGGTCAAATAATTCACCAACAAATTCAATTGAGCCAAGCTGTAGAAAAAGATCAGCATGAGAGCAATACTGTAAACTGCAATAATGATATAAGTAATGGTCAATCCTATAATCATTTGATACTGTATTTAAAAATCCAACCCAAAATTTTTACGCCAGCAAATATAGTACCTTTTACGGTTCCTGAAACTTTTGAGACGCCAATTCTTCGTTTATAACGGACAGGTACTTCTTTGTAAGCCAGTTTTTTACGCAGGGCTTTCAGTTGCATTTCCACGGTCCAGCCATAGGTTTTGTCCTGCATATCCAATTCTTTGAGCTTTTCGTATTTAATGGCCCTAAAAGGTCCCAAATCCGTAAATTTTGCCCTAAAAAACAAGCGCATCAAAAAGGTGGCCAGTTGATTGCCAAAAACCTGTTGCGGGGTCATGGAACCAGGTTCCCGAAGTGCTTTTTTTCTTGCGCCGATGACAAAATCCATATTCTCATTTAAAATAGGGTCGACTATTTTTATTAAATCCTCGGGATAATCAGAATAGTCTCCGTCAAGAAATACGATAATATCGGGCTGTTTGGATTGATTCTCGATGTAATGCATTCCACAAAGGCATGCATAACCATACCCTTTTCGGTTTTCCTGCAACAGGGTAGATCCCGCTTCCCTGGCGTTTTGGGCCGTTGCATCCGTTGAGTCGTTATCGACCACTATAATTTCCGAAACCATCTTTGGGATATCGGCAATAACATGGGCAATGGAATCTGCTTCGTTAAAAGCGGGAATGATAACTTTTATATCTGCCATTACAAAGCGGTTTCAACTTTTACAAATTGGCTTAAAAAATGTTTCACACCCATATTTTGTCTTTTTCTTTCGGCGTAGCCCAGCTAGGCAGCTCAAAAAAGCCTTTATCTGGGCACAAAACCATCAATTTTCGCTTCAATCCAAAAAGTTTAAACCAATGCTATTTTAGATCGGAAAGGTTGTTCTCTCTTTTAAAGCTCGCAAAACTAAACCATTCCTTTATCTTTTTTCCGTTCTGGAATTTTTCTGCCGATTTCAATTTTTCATCCACATACTTTAGGCAATACCCGTTCTTTACGCCGTCCTTAAGCTGGCATTTGTGGTTTATTTTTTCATTGCCATCATAAAACAGCCACCAATCCACTTTTTGCCCATTACTCATATGCCCCTGCATTACCAACTTGCCCTCTTTGTCGTAAAAATACCAATAGCCCTCTTTTTGGTCCATTTTGTAATGCCCCTGTTTCATTAGCTTTCCATTGGTATGGAAATATTTCCAAAAATCCTCCTTGGAATTTCCGAGCTTCCATCCTTGTGCCCTTACATTGCCATTATCAAAATAATCCCTATGGTAGGTCTTATTGACCGGGGAGCTTAAAAGGATCAGTAGGATCAGAGCGTAGCGCAGCATTTTATTTTTGGTTCACCAATTTCATTAGATCCACGTCGTTCCCCAATAGGACCTGATTGCTGTCTATTCTACCTTTTAACGGGCCATTTTCCAATTTCAAAACGCCCCTGGGGCAAACCGCGGAACAAATCCCACAGCCCACACAACTGGAACGTACGATATTTTCCCCTTTTTGGGCATAGGCCCTTACATCGATACCCATTTCACAATAGGTGGAGCAATTACCGCAGGAAATACACTGGCCCCCATTTGTGGTGATACGGAACTTGGAGAACAAACGTTGTTGAAAACCCAGTATCGCTGCCATTGGGCATCCAAAACGGCACCATACCCTGTTTCCCAAAACCGGATAGAAACCTGTGCCAATGACTCCGGAGAAAATACTGCCGATCAAAAACGAATAGGATTTACGTAGGGTCCCGGATTTGAACAAGAATACATTACCATCACCGCTATAAAAGTGAAAGCCTATCAAGGCTATTATAATGACAAAATAACCAATGGCACCATAGATGGCATCCTTTTTAAATTGTTCCCTTTTAAACAGCATCACCCAGACAAAAACCGCGGTCAATAAAACGGCGACACCAATTAAAAAAGAACTTTTGGTCAGCCAATATTTACTGGTGTCATTGCCTAAATAAGAGTAGATCACCGCTGTGGTCATTAGCGTAACAAATACCACAACGCTATGGATGACCCAGCGTTCAATATTCCATGCCTTTACCGTTTTGTCACTTAGGTGCCTAAAGGGGTCCCCAGCGGTTTCCGCCAAACCTCCACATCCACATACCCAGGAACAGTACCACCTTTTTCCAAATTTATAGGTCAAAACTGGGCTGATGATAAAAATGGTGGCAATCCCGAAAATAAGCATGGCAAAACCAATATCACCGGAACTTAAAAACCCTTTAATGCGGTACCCTTCAAAATTATAGTAGTTCAGGGGCCACATATTTTTTAAATCATAATAAGGGAGGCTTCCACCATTCAATAAGGAGCTTCCATTAAGCCTGGCCATCAATTCCGGGATGATAAAGGCAAAGGCGGTTTGAAAGAACATAACACTAAAGGTCCGTATCCTTTCGTATCTGTTGTGCCGGTATTTCCAAAGGAACTTAATGCCAAAGGCTAAAATGGCGACCGTATACAAGGTGCCATACACAAACCATTGACTGGCGGGATTGCCACTCAAAGCCTTACTTAAAGGGTCAAATAACCCGATTACCCCTTTATTGTCCCCCTTTGCCACAAGACCCAGGTATTCCGGATAGAAGTATAGCACGATATAGAACCCGGTTAGGGCTATACCGGCTATCCAACCCCAAAAGCCCTGACTTGAAAGGGATTTAAACCAAACGCCATCATTTTTAATTCCAGGGGCTTTGTGCATATAGGCATCCCAGGAGTACCAAACGGCGCCCCCCGTTATGGAAACAAGGGAAATGGTAAGCCAAAGGGATTTGTTCGGAAAATTGATGTTGAAGGCTGCCAAGAGGATAACGGCAAGGCCAAACATCCCTACCAGGGTGGCGATTTTTTGATTTCGACTTAGCATCACAGGGGGTTGGCCAGTAAGGGCCATGCTTCTATCGTATGTACTCATGTGTATCGGTTATGGGTCAAAGGTCAATGGGTAGGCAAAAGGAATGCCCTATTAAACTTTAACGATTCGCTATTAACTAATTTGAAATATTCTTTTAATGCTTTTCTTTTTCGATTTTATGGATTTTCCAAAGTCCGAATTGAATTTGGAAACAATTTTATGTTCATAGTTCGCATAGAACTCAGGGTCGAAATTGGCATCTGCCAAATGCTCCATAACATACTCCACATCCCGTTGCTGGGTCAACCAACGATCAAAAATTTCATGGCGCATACGAATACCGAAGGTGTTTATACCCAAGAACTGTTTGGTTTCCTTGTGGAAGGCAATGGTAACGCATAGGTTCTCTTTATCGTCCCTCCAATGGAAGTGTTGCTCAAATTCTTTCTTTCCCCTTTCGCTAAAGACCCATCCATAGGTTTGGTATTCAATATCCAAAAACTTTGCGGAGTTGAACCAATGCCCTGGTCTGTATTCGATACGATTGCCACAAATGGTCTGCGCTACGGTTTCGCCCATCATTCTTCCCGTATACCAAACTGCCTCAATGGGCCTTCTATTTCCAATGGCCTCATGTTGTTCCGCACAATCACCAATGGCATAGACATCCGCTACATTGGTTTCCAAATAACGATTTACCTTGACCCCCCTGCCGAATTCAATACCGGAAGCCTTCAAGAAATCAATATTGGGGGTCACGCCCGCGGTCAATCCAACCATATCACATGCTATGGTATCCCCTTTGTCCGTGGTTACCGCTTTTACCTTTCCGTTTTCATCGGGAATGATTTCAACCAAATTCGTTGCCAATTGCAGATCAATATGGTGTTCCCGTATGTGTTCATTGATCAACTGGGATTCCCCTTCGGGAAGTACCCCGTTCCAGAAACTGGTCTCGCGGACTAAAAAGGTAACCGGGATGTCCCTACTTCTAAGCATCTCGGCGAGTTCAATACCAATTAATCCGCCACCAACGATTACGGCCCTTTTGCAGGCCTCTTTGTTAGGTGCATTTGTTTCCAACAGGTCCAGGTCCTGTTTGGAGTACAAACCCTGAACCCCATGGAGATCCTGCCCTGGCCAGCCAAACTTGTTGGGCTTGGAACCCGTGGCAATAATCAATTTATGATAATGGAAGGCCCTTGAACCATCCACCAATACTTGTTTGTTGGGGGTATCTACATGGGTTACATAACCGCGTACCAATTCAATTCCATTTTTTTCCCAAAACCAATTTTCATAAGGCTGTATATGTTCAAATTTCATATGTCCCATATACACGTACATGAGTGCCGTTCTTGAAAAGAAATAATCGGTCTCTGCAGAAATAATAATGATGCGTTTGTCGGAAAGTTTACGGATATGTCTTGCTGCGGTAACTCCGGCAATACCATTTCCAATAATAACAATGTTCTCCATTGGGCTGCTATTGGTTGTAAGGGTTGTCGTTTTTAAAGGTATAAACTTTACAGGCTGTTTTTAATTTAGAAAGATTATAAATTTTATATGCCATTGTAAGGTTGGACAGCAACTTTCGAACGTTCAACCTATTGATTTTTAAAAACTTAAAAGTTTCATAAAATTTTAAGGAGGAGTGTAGGTTACGTCGCTTTCGTTCGACAGACGGAAGGAATTGGAATCAACCACAAAAAAATAAAAATGAAAACGACCGCTTTTATAAAATTGGGAATACTCTTTTTAAGCTTTCAAATTGGGAGTGCACAGGATGTGACGGATTTTTTCTCAAAGTCCAATACCTTTTTTACTACTTATGTAAAAAATGGATTGGTTGATTATAAGGCCATACAATCCAATCCCGAATTGCTTCTGGAAGTTTTGGATTTGGGCAAGACCATCTCGATTTCCAAAAGTGATGCCAAAAACTACCAGGCTTTTTGGATAAATGGGTACAACCTTCACGTTATAAAGGGAATTGTGGACAATTACCCGGTAAAGTCCCCCTTGGACATTAAAGGCTTTTTTGACAAGACGAAAAGGGACATTGGGGGGAAACAAATTACGTTGAACGATATTGAAAACAAATTGTTACGGGGAAACTTCCCCCAGGAAGCCCGTTTTCATTTTGTGTTGGTCTGTGCAGGTTTGGGCTGTCCCCCCATCATCAATGAAGCCTATACCCCCGAAAAGTTGGAATCCCAATTGGAACGGCAGACAACTTTGGCCCTGAACAATTCAAACTTTATTAAGACTAAAGGTAGAAAGGTACAGTTGTCCCAGATTTTTGAATGGTACAAAGGGGATTTTACCCAGGGCGGAAAATCTGAAATTGATTATGTAAACCAATTCCGAGAGGAAAAATTGGACACCTCGGCGAAGATAGGTTACTATCCCTATGATTGGTCTTTAAACGAAATTAAATAGTAATAACTAATCCGCTAGAATTTTAAATCATGAAATATTTTAAGTACCATGTAGTAATGGCTGGGCTCCTTTTATCCACATTTACGCTTAGCGCACAGGATACGAATGACCAGGACGATGCCTCCCAAGGGAGTAATATTCAAAATTTGACACCGTCAAAGCTCATTGGAAAAGGACAATGGGACATTAAATGGTTCAATAACCTGTATACCGAAACGGAAGATACGTTCAGCGGTGATATACCAAGGAATGTATTTTTCACCTCCACTTTGGATATTTTTACCGGAGTAGGTCAAAACCGGCGTGTGAATGTAGGGCTGTTGCTGGAATTTAGATCCAACACTGTTGGAGGAAGGGGTTTGTTTGATTTTTTGTCCTTTGATGGTGAAGAAGGTTCAGCAAGGTCTGGCCTCACCTCTTTTGCACCTGCGATTAAGTTTACCCCATTTGCCAGCGTAAATAATTTTTCCATACAAAGTGCATTTTTTATTCCCCTGGTGGATAATGAGACGGAGAATGGAGTGTTCTTGGACCAAGATGGTTTTATATGGCAAAATCGTTTCTTTTATGATTATTCCTTCGCCGAAGGCAAATGGCAATTGTTCTCTGAAATCAACTCTGAGCTCAATTTTGGGGATGAGGCGGATAGCTTTGCCAACAATAGTTTACGACTGACCCCCGGACTCTTTTTAAGTTATTTCCCGAGTTCCAAGTTCACGGTATTGGTCTTGGCACAGCACTCACAATTGCTGGATTTGGGGGGAACCGAATTTTCCCAGGATTTTACGGCCTTGGGGGGCGGATTAAAATACCAAATAACAAAGGAATTGAACATTGAAGGATTGTACACCAACTTTGTAAGGGGTAATGATACGGGTCTTGGAGAAACATTTAACATAGGTTTGAGGGCTGTATTTTAAGGGGTTGTCCCTAAAAAAAGTATTTTAGTCCCAATCGAAGTTTTTATGAAACGATTGGGACTGCTTTTTTTAGGTTTACTCCAACTTACCTGCAGTAGTCAACCGGTTGACAAAATCAATGGAATAAGTTTTGTTGGATCGAGGGAAGAAGTAAACCAGGAACATATAGATCCGGTAATTGCAATACATGCCAATTACGCCGCCGTTATGCCCTTTGGTTTTATTCGAAGTTTGGACAACCCCAATGTAATATTTGATACGGACCGTCAATGGTATGGGGAAACAAGGGCAGGAGCCAAGCAGTATATCCAGCTGCTTCAAAAGAATGGTATAAAGATCATGTTGAAACCACAGATATGGGTATGGCGGGGTGAATTTACCGGGGATATCTTAATGAAAAATGAAAAAGACTGGCAAACATTGGAACAAACGTATAAGGACTTCATTTTAACTTATGCCAAATTGGCCCAGGAAACAAAAACCGCTGTTTACTGTATTGGGACCGAACTGGATGAGTTCATAAAAAACAGACCTGGTTTTTGGAGTACGCTCATAACGGAGATAAGAAAGGTCTACAAAGGAAAATTGACTTATGCGGCCAATTGGGATGAGTATAAACGTACACCCTTTTGGAACGATTTGGATTATATTGGGGTGGATGCCTATTTTCCATTGTCCGAGGCCCGTAATCCAACTCCCGAACAAATGCGGGAAGGCTGGCAAAAATGGAAATCTGCCATGCAAGAGATGTCGGACCACTACCAAACCCCAATCCTATTCACGGAATTTGGTTATCGCAGTATGGATTATACGGCCAAAAAGCCGTGGTTGGTCGATCAAAACCAAATGCAGGTGAATTTGGATGCCCAGGCAAAAGCGCTACAGGTGGTTTTTGATGATTTTTGGAAAGAAGAGTGGTTTGCCGGTGGTTTTGTCTGGAAATGGTTTATCCATCATAAACGCTCGGGAGGATCGGGAGACAATCGCTTTACCCCACAGAACAAACCCGCGGAAAGGGTCATTAAGGAGTTCTATAAAACCGCAATGTGATGCGGAGGACCATTCATTTTTTTTGGGTGCTCTTGATTTGCTCCTGTTCCACTGATGAGCAAAATGATCCAAGCCGTTTTAACTTGGCATCTGCCATTGAAGGAAGGGAAATTGTGAGTTCTAGTGTCATTGCCTGTGCAGGAAACAGTAGGGATGGCCAGCTGGTCAATGTGTACTTTTACCCAAGGCCCGGGGTAACCAATATCCGCTATTTTGAAACGGAAACAATCACCGAAGATCCCAATACTTATGGGAACTATACGGAACAACTGCCTCCTTTGCGGGGGATTTTTAATAATTACCTCCAGTTTTTTGAAGTGGACCCAGAACGTGAAAAGTGGGTAATCATCACCTTTGAAGAGAATGGGGTGGTCCATATTTCCAATCCCATTCGGTTGCGCCATCTCACCCAAATCACGGAGTTTCTACCGGAAAACGTAAGTGTGGACAATAGGGAACAACCCACAATGCCAAAATTCAATTGGGTAGACGGTGTTTTTGGGGATTCCATTATCTATTTTCATGTAGTGTCCACCCAAGATGATGATCTTTTGTCCGGCACCTACACCTTGGAAAGAAACTTCCAATACTACAAATTGGATAATGTGGTGCTCAATATTACACGGGAGATACCACCGGAATTGGAATTGAATGTCCCTTATAATTTTTCGCTTTTGGCAGTAACGGAAGATAACTGGGTCAACCTTTTTTCAGAAATAACATTTAGTTTACAATAGAGGGCTATTAAAATGATTGCGGTCTAGGGATATTGTTTACCTTGTAGTAGTATAGGTTCCCTAAAAAAAAGAAAAGCTATTGGTTCGGGAATTTCACTTTTTTATGGTGTTCTTTTTAGTGTTGACCGGAATGCAGGGACAGGAACCTCTGGTAGCGGACCTTAAAGTACAGGGAAACAAACGTACCAGGACAGCTTTCATTAAAAAGGTTTCCCAGGTAAAACCGGGTCAGGTCTTGGATTCCACAAAAATTCAGATGGATATTGACCGGTTAATTCGATTGCCGTCCATATCACATGCCTATTATCAAGTATTTATGTCCGATGTGGAAGGGTATTACAACGTAATTTATGGTATAGAGGAGAATTTCACGTTAATTCCCTTTGCCAATATATTCACCTCAAATGATGACGAATTCGCCTTTAGGGTTGGATTGCAGGAATTCAACTTTCTGGGCGAGAACATGACCTTGGGTGCATTTTATCAGTACGATGTTTTCCATTCCTATGGATTTAACATTCGGGCTCCATATCTATTCTCCAATAAATGGGGGCTTGCCCTAAATTACCAGAACCTAACTACACAGGAACCGGTCTTTTTGGACAACGGAACTGCAGATTATGAGTACAATAACGAATCCATTGAGCTTTTGGCACTTTTTGAGCCTAATTTTAAAAATCGTTTTGAATTGGGAATCAATCTATTTACCGAGGATTACAATTACCTTTTTGGAGCCACTTCCCCAGATGTCCCACAGGAACTTATGGTGGATAAGTTGTTGTACAAACTCATTTACAATCATGATGGCATTACGTATTATTATCATTATTTGAATGGGTTTCGAAGCGTATTGAACCTTCAGTATGTAGTCAGTACAAGCGATCAACTTCCGGAATTTTGGATTGGGTTCAATGATTTTTCCTACTTCATGAGGGTAGGGAAAAAAGGGAATTGGGCTTCCAGGCTACGATTGGGACTGGCCAGCAATCTGGACACCCCTTTTGCACCTTTTGCGGTGGACAATAATTTGAACATTCGTGGAGTTGGCAACGTTATTGACCGCGGAACCGGTGCCATTGTCATTAATACGGAATACAGACATTCCATTATTGAAAAGGATTGGTTTGTCCTTCAGGGGAACATTTTTATAGATGGGGGAAGTTGGCGGAATCCAGGGGGTGATTTTGGGGACTTTGCCGATGATCAGAACCTCCGCATATATCCAGGAATAGGGATACGGCTTATCCATAAGCGCATTTTCAATGCCATCTTTAGAATAGATTACGGTCATGGCATTACCACCAATGCGACCAGGGGGGTCGTTTTTGGGATAGGTCAATATTTTTAGAATACATTTCATCGATATTTTTTGCATTTCATCGATGAAGCACTATATTTGTTGCCGTCACAGCGATATGATTTTAATGAAACCATTCATTTTAATACTAGTTTTCTCCTGTAGTTTTCTAACAACTGCCCAAACCATTGCGGTAAAGGCAGAAAGTGGTGATGGTATTTTTTCCATATTACGGAAGCAAGGTTTGGATCCGGTTAAATATTATGCGGATTTTGTTCGCCTGAATCTTAATGACTTGAAAAATGGCAGCGAACTCTACCTGGATAGGGAATATATAATCCCGGATGCTCCGGATTCCTTTAAAAAAATGGCTTTGAGCATTTCGGAAGGGATTGATAAGGAATCCCCCATTTTTGATGAAGAGTTGGGTTCCATTTCCCCTAAGAGTGAACGATTAAAAAATGCGGTCATTTATTTGCTGTCCGGTCAGAATGGTGTGAAGGGGTCAAGGGAATTGCAATTTGTACGAAATCAGATCGTACGCAGTGTTGCCCAAAAATTGATGGTGCACGGGGCCAAAGTGTATTTAATAGATGAATTGAAGGACGATGATATTTTATCTTCCCCTTCCGCAATCGAAAATGGTGATACCACTGAAAATGCCATAGCGGACCAAAACCAGATGCAGCATTATGTTGAAATAATAAACAAGCGCTACCTGAAGAATATGGGGAAGTACCAACGAATAGTGGTCATTAACCTGAATAACACGGTAAAGGATAGCAAACATTTTGAGGTTTCCATATTCCATCATGGTAAAAGCCCGGAAAGTGAGCGTTTCGCAAAGAGTTTACAGCACATTTTCAATAAAAACAGCATTGAAAACGAGCAGAAGAATTTTACCGAAGTATTTGCCAATAGCAGCAATCTTTATTTGGTGACCAATGTATTGCCTCCTGTAACTATGATTGATATAGGGGATTCCAGAAATCCCAGTATTGAGGAAAGAATATCGATCAGCTCCCAAGAAAATGTGCTTACCAATATCATTACCAACGGTGTCCTAACGGATTACGCGAATTTATCCCTAGAGAACAACTGATTGATTTGGCTTTAAACTCCAGAAACTCCTATTGATTTTGGCTTTTATAGGCCATCCAGGATTTTGGCTTCTGGTGGACTATGGAAAAGTTCCGCTTCCAATTTTGGCATAAATTTTATCGCATCCAAAGTAATATCGGTGATATGCTCCCCGGGTTGCCCATCACTGGTAAGCCAGAACGTTTTATAGGTTTTTGGAAATGGAATCCCGTTTATGGTCTGCTTTCCTTCAAGAAGCATAAATTTTTCAGGAAGATGCTTCCCTTTTTCAAAATACCCAGGGTAAGAAACAATATACCTTATAACATTTAGCAAATGGGTTTCGCCATCAAAATAAAGGATATAGTAATCGTCGGGAGCATCACCGGTGCCTGGATCAAAAGTTACCTTGATCACATCCTGAATTTTGCCGTTATGGTTTCTCTGGGGAAGTTGTTCCAAATGAACACCTTTTCCATCGAGAACAAAAGGTTGGGCCATAAAAAAGTAAGGTGTTAGGGACCAAAATCTAGTATTGTAATTGAACGTAGTACTGTCTTTTGCCATTACCCATGCCGCTTTGCCGTCCCAACCGTATTGGGACAGGGAGTCCCCTGCCTGATAGTGTCTTGCCCTACTGGACCAAGTATCTATAACCTGGTATGTGTTTCTTGGTACGCCGCCGTCCAAGGGTTGATAATTAAAATGAAATGACACGGGACCGTTGCCATACCAATTCTCCAGCCCACCATGGGCTTCCATGGCCTGCCAAACAATCTTCCCTGCTTCCGTGGCATTAAATCGTTGTGCTGCTTTTTGTACCCTTTTCCGTATCCAACCTTCTGGGGCCATTGCCAAATCCTTGTCCACTATGGATTTTGGTTTGTCCCTTTTTTCTTCCATACAGCTACATAGCAATAGGAAAATGGCAAACACGAAAAAAAATGATTTAGACATCATGCGTGTGGGTTTAGTTCAATAGATGTTTTTTATAATAACTGTAAAGCTCATTGGGAGGTGCCCCCATAAAGTTCTTGAGGTGGATCATCCCAAAATGGAATTGGACCTTCATCCATCCTTTTTGTCTGTATTTTCGTGCTGAGGTAATGACGTTTTGTGGTAACACTTTAAAATTCAGGTTTTTATATATTCTTTGGATGAATTCACTATCCTCATAGATAAGATACTTCTCATCAAAACCTTGATGGTTCCGGAATTGTGTCCTTGTAATAAACAAAGATTGATCTCCCCCCCTGCACAAGGTATGGTTCACCCTGGATAACCAGGCAAAAAACCGAAGGATCGGATTTTTAGTGTCGAACCTCATACGGAAGCAACCGGCTTCAAAACCATCATGAACGGCCGTGAGGATGAGATGGTCAAATTTTTTGGGAGGATAGGTATCTGCATGTAAAAAATAAAGGAGTTCACCTTGGGCCATTTCGGCTCCTTTATTCATTTGTGTTGCCCTTCCCGCCTTTGAATGTACTACGGTACAATCGTGATGTGAGGCTATTTCAATGGTTCGGTCGTGACTTCCCCCGTCCACGACAATAATTTCCTTGGTGAGCTTTTTGTTTTTAATGGTATTGAGGTGTTCCAGGACACGACCCAGACCTTGGGCTTCATTCAATGTAGGGATGATAATGCTTATACCTAAAGCGTCGTTCATAAGAATTGGGCTTCTATGCCAATAAGAGTAGCAAAAAACCTTTCTTCCTTACGTAGGGATTTCACTTATTCCCAATTTTTATCGTTGGGCCTGGCCTTAAGGTCATGGATCGTAAGCGGCAAGTCAGATATGATTGATCAGTTCCTTGAACAATTTTACCATTTTTGGTTCGGTCTTTCCTGCAATTTCGATGATTTCCTGGATATTTATGGGCTTTAGATTGTCTGGATCACACTCATCCGTTAAAACGGATACCGCCACGATCGGTAGTCTTAAGTGATTGGCCACTATGACTTCGGGAACGGTACTCATGCCAACGGCATCTGCGCCCATGGTTTTCAGCATCCGGTACTCTGCTTTGGTTTCCAGTTGTGGACCCACTACGGAGACATAGACTCCCTTTTTTAGTGAGATTCCTTCTTTTTTGGCAATCCCTTCCAGTTTTTCCCTCATTTCCACATCATAAGGTTCGCTCATATCCACAAATCGATCTCCAAATTCCGCAACATTTTTAAAGGCCAAAGGGGAGCCCCCTTGTAGGTTGATGTGATCTTCAATCAACATCATATCCCCCTTTTTAAAGTCCAGATTGATGGCTCCAGCGGCATTGGAGATGAACAATTTTTGTATTCCCAACTGGTGCATGACACGGACGGGATAGGTCACATCCAGAAAATCATATCCCTCATATAAATGAAAACGACCTTGCATGACCACCACTTTTTTTCCTTCAATTGTTCCATAAATAAGCTTCCCGGAATGGAACTCAACGGTGGCCAATGGAAAATAGGGGATATGGTTATAGTGGGCCTCTATGGGATTTTTAATTTCGTTGGTCAGTTGTCCTAGGCCCGTTCCCAGTACAATACCTATTTCCGGCTTGTCAAAACCTTTGTTCTTTAGGTATCCAACAGATTCATCCAATTGTTTTTTTGTCATTTCCGCATATGTTTTAAAAAGGGTTGAAACGCTGCAATGGTTGCAATATCCTCATAGTGGTCCACGTCATTCCTGGTATCCAAAAGGACATGGTCATTTTCAGTCAAATCGTTCAAGGTGGCTTTTAGTACGGTATCGTTCCCCCAGTTTTTGTTTTGGAACAATTCCTTTTTCAAGCTCCGCATTCCCAACAGGTAATATCCACCATCTTCGGCAGGACCAACCACAAATTCGTGTTTTTCCAACAGGTTGAAAGCGTTTTCCAGATCCGTTTGGGATAAGTTGTACAAATCGCTGCCAATAATAATAATTTTTTCATACCCCTTGTTGAAACCTTCTTGAAAAGCATTCATCATGCGCTCCCCTAAATCGGTACCCTCTTGAAGTTCTTTTCCGTAGTGTTTGTTGTCCCAAATATCCGTTTCCCAAATCGCTTCGGAATAATACACCCATTTGTCAACTTTCAGTTCTCGTGTAATGGCGACCGTATGTTGGAGCAAAAAATTATAGATATCCAATGCGGCCTTGTCACCAATTTTTGCCGCCAGGCGTGTCTTGCATTTTCCAAGTTCCGGGTTCCGGGTAAAAATTAGGAGTAGGTCAGGGTTGGTTCTCAATCCGTTCTGGTTTTGTATGATACACTTTTTTGGCGTTGGTCAATAACTTGCCCCAATGCTTGTCAAAGGCATGCACTTCTTCCGTGGGCCGACCCATCGAATCCACCACGGGATTACCTTGATTTTTCCACTCAAATATGCCTCCGTAAAGATTTTTTACATTGGAATAGCCAGCTTTGCGCAGTTTTTCCCCTATCTGTTCGGAGCGAACACCTATGGAACAATACACGACTATAGGCGCTTCTTTGTCAGGAACTTGACGTTGAAGTGAGTCCAAGGTAAAGGTTTTAAAACCGGTCCAGATAGCTCCTTCTATATGGCTCACCTGATATTCTTCTTTTTTACGGGTATCCAAAAGGATTGGACTTGAACCTTTTAATTCCGGCACGCTAATATAGGGTACACTTCCGCTGTTAAAACGTTTTAGGGCCCCATCGATGGTTTGCGAAATGCAGGGCATTGCAGTGAATACGAACAGCAGATAAAGAAGACGAATGCGCATGGACTTCATTTGGAATCCAAAGATATGGATACCAATGTTTCAAATAGTGGATTTTAGGGAACTTGTAACAAAACAGAGGGGGTAAGTGCAATAGCGGCTTCTTGATTTTTGGTTCCTTTGGAAAGGAAGTGGGAATATTGCCGAATTGAAAAGAAGTAGGGAATACAATGGAACCATGATTTTCCGGTTCCATTGTACTCCAGTTCAAGGATAAATGATGAGTGGACTGTTCGTTTTAAAAATTCGGTTTCCATTTACCGTTTTACGCTGTACTACCTTGAACATGGAAACCTTTTTCATGGGTAAGTTTTAAATCAATGATGTAATGATTGATTTGGTCACTTCCATTTAGGGAGCTTAATTGTTGAAATAAAAGAATAGGTTGGACAGGAAAAGGGCAATCGATAGGCCCAAAACCAAATACCAACAAAAATAGCCGAGTTTCTCTCCTGTAGTGTTCATCTTTTTAAGGTTAATTATAGTTTGAAAGTATAAAAAACCATAGTTCAACTATGGTTAATCTTTATAATTGGTAAGGAATTCTTTATAAATGGTATCGCTCCATTTTCTTAAAAAGGAGTTATTCATTTTTAACCTTTTGGTAAACTTCGGATAGGTTCAAATTGTAATTTCCACGTACTAAATAAGACTAAGCCAAAACAAAGTTAAACCTAAGAACACAAGAAAATGCGAGTAGCAATCAACGGTATGGGGCGCATAGGACGTGCGGCCCTAAAAGTAATCAACGAAACGCCGGGCTTGGAAGTGGTGGCGGTAAACGATATTGTACCCATAGCCAATACGGCTTACCTTCTAAAGTATGATACGGTCTATGGAACCTATGAAAAAGAAGTTGCCCATGAAGGGAATACCCTTATTGTGGATGGGCAACGCATACAGTATTCCTCCATCCGCAATCCCGAGGAATTGCCTTGGAGGGAATATGACGTAGAAGTGGTTATTGAAAGCACAGGGGTCTTCACCAACGGGGAAGATGCGGAACGCCATATAGCGGCGGGAGCCAAAACCGTGGTCATTTCTGCCCCCACCAAAAGTGTGGATACCCCAACGGTGGTGCATGGGGTAAACTCCGAGGATGGTCAGGTAAGTGTTTTTTCCTGTGCCAGTTGTACGACCAATAACATTAGTCCGGTAGTGGAGATTTTGGGGAGAAGGATTGGGATTAAAAAGGCCATTATGACCACGGTACATGCCTATACCGCTTCGCAGGGGATTGTGGACGCCCCTTCCAAGAAGAATTTTAGGATGGGCCGTGCGGGAGCACAAAACCTGATTCCTACAACTACGGGAGCGGCCATTGCCACTACCAAGGCACTACCGGAGTATGCCGGGAAGTTTGATGGCGTGGCCATTAGGGTCCCTGTTCCTGTAGGTTCCATTTCCGATATGACGTTTGTTATGGAAAAGGAAGTCAGCCCAGAGGAGGTCAATCAAATTTTGATAGAAGAATCCCAAACGGAACGTTATGCCAAGGTATTGGCGGTAACCGATGAGCCTATTGTATCCTCGGACATTATTAAAAGTCCGTATGCCTCAACGGTGGACCTGGCGATGACACGCGTAGTGGACGGGGACTTATTAAAAGTAATGACCTGGTACGATAACGAATGGGGGTTTACGAACCAGATGATACGGCAGCTTTTGGAAATTAAGGGGTAGTTGTTTCTGCCCTCTTTTGGGGAACACTTGGGAGCCCTTATTCCGGGTAGGCCAATTCGGTCAATTCATCGGCAAGGGCTTCCAGGTCAATACCCAATACGTCCCTATTAATGGCGAGTACTTCCGTTTTTAATTCTTCGGGCAGTTGGTGGAACCCGTCCTTGGCCCCCAAGATCATACCTGCAACGGCCCCAACGGTATCATTGTCACGGCCGTAATTGATGATGAACTGTAATGTGGTTTCAAAATCACCGCCACCAAACTTGAGTCCGGCAATCAATATTTCCCAGATTTCCCCAGCATGAAAGGCAATCAACCGCTGGTTCCTTTCCAGATTTTTATAAATGGTCTCCTGCCTGTACCAATCCAAATCCTTTCCGGGAAATCCTTTGGGAATACGTAATTGGATGGCCTCTTTATGGACCATTACGGCCACTCCATTTGTTGGGATACGGCCCAGGGTAATACTATCATTGCGGATAAGGGATTGGGTCAATGGGATTTCTTCAATTTCCATCGCTTCCAGGGCATAATTCTCGGTGGTACGCGCAATCATATGGGGGATCCGCCCAACCAACCTACTGTCCAAATACTGGTAGGGGTCAATAAACGCGTGTACATTTAAAATGGAGTCCATATTTTGGGTATGCATGGCCATATGGCACATGGCCGATGCCAAACTGGAGATGTCCCGGGCATAGCCAATATCAAAAATGGCATGCTCATAGGCCAGGGTATAAGCGGTTTCCGTATCTGGGGCCACCAAACCAAAAAGGGGGGTGTACAACAGTCCGGCACAACTCATTTCCCCACCATAGAAGCGGTGCCCAACATGTTGATGGGCGATGTCGCCCTCTTGATAGGAGAAGGCCACCCGTGCCCATTCCTTGATCCAGTCCACGTTTTCAATTTTAGCATCCAGGCTATCGGGATGGTTTTGGATATGCACATCGGATAATTTTTTTGTCTGGCTTTGGTAATAATCCGTAATAAATTTGGCAAAGGCACTAGCATTGATGGCGTCCTTATGTCCCACCATGTATTTTGCCAAAAGATACTTCCATCGGGTATCATCAGTAGTAGCGCCTGGCGGAAGGTTATGTTCCCAGGGTCCTTCCGGGGATTGGTTGGTCAATGCCGGGCTAAGGCCCAAAATATAACCATACCTTCGTTGGATGTCCCTACGGTTCCACATTTCCGTGGCCACACCCATGGCATCACCTATGGCAGAGCCTACCAGCGCACCCAAAACCTTGTCATGGTATTCCGCCTTGGTAAGGAAGGTGCGGGAGGGGGTATACAGGGTTTTTTGGGGTTGGGGAAGGTGCACTTCCGTCTGGTCCTCCCCGCAGGAACTTAAGCCGTGCAAGAGGATTACTATTCCTAAAAGCAACCAATTTTTTTTCATGGAATGATTATTTTGTGGACCCATTACAAAAGAAGTGTTTTTTCCGTTATGGTCTTGAAAAGGATGGCAGGATTGGACGAATAATCACACACATGATTCCAATCCACATTATTTGTGCGACCGGCTTCCAGTTCCAGCGCACAAAAAAACGCCTTGTTCTCACAAGACGTTTGCCGTAGCTTCCACTCGCTATGCTCGTGGTACCTCCAGGAATCCCCTCGGCCGTTGCTCGGGACAGGCTTCGATTCTTTGTGCCAAGGCACGAAAAAACGCCTTGTTCTCACAAGACGTTTGCTGTAGCTTCCACTCGCTATGCCCGTGGTACCTCCAGGAATCCCCTCGGCCGTCGCTCGGGACAGGCTTCGATTCTTTGTGCCAGCGCACAAAAAAACGCCTTGTTCTCACAAGACGTTTGCTGTAGCTTCCACTCGCTATGCTCGTGGTACCTCCAGGAATCGAACCAGGGACACACGGATTTTCAGTCCGTTGCTCTACCAACTGAGCTAAGGTACCTCCTTACGGTTTCCCATTTAAGGGCTGCAAATATAGTTTCAAATTTAGGATTTACAAATTATTGCCACCAAAAAGAGCCCTGCTTTTTTGTGTAACCTGTTCTTTGCCGACCTTTGTCCTATGAACCTTATCGTGGACATTGGAAATACTTTGGTCAAATACGCCGTTTTTGAGAGGGGAAAACTGATTGTTGACCAAAGTTCGGAATCCGGTCTTTTCCTTTCCAAGGTAAAACAGTTTTTTGAAGTTTACCCAAAAATAAGCTATGCCATAATTTCATCGGTGGGCAATTTGGAACATAAAGAGCACAAAATCCTTTCCCTTTTTTGTAAGGTCCATGTGCTCTCCGCCACGTCCAAGATACCCTTCAAAAATCATTATGCCACACCACAGACCCTGGGAATGGACAGGGTGGCCCTGGCCACAGCGGCCTTCTACAACAACCCTAAGGGCAATACCTTGATTATTGACATGGGTACGTGCATCACCTATGATATTGTGAATAGTGATGGGGAATATCTGGGAGGGGCCATATCCCCTGGACTTCGTATGCGCTACTTGGCAATGCATAACCAAACGGCAAAACTCCCACATTTGGGGCCGGAATTTCCTGTCAATTTTATCGGTAATACTACAGAAAAGAGCATGCACAATGGCGTAATGCAAGGTATTTGCCATGAGTTGGACGGTACCATTGATCAATACAAAAACCGCTTTAAACATTTAACAGTTATTTTAACAGGCGGGGATTCCCATTTTTTTGCCAAACGGTTAAAAAATTCCATATTTGCCAATTCTAAATTCCTATTGGAGGGGCTGAATTACCTACTGGAATACAATAAACATTAGATGGTCAAAAATTTTTTGATAGCATTGGCATGTCTACTTTCTTTTGGCATCTATGCTCAAAACGGCACAATTTCCCCGTACTCATATTTTGGCGTTGGTGATACCAGGAACAATGGTACCATTGAAAATAGGATGATGGGTGGCCTACAACTCTATGGGGACAGCATTCATATCAACCTAAGAAATCCGGCAGCCTTGTCCAAACTCCGGTTAACGGCGTACACCGCAGGGATATCACATAGGGAACTGCGCCTAAGGGACAATTCCGAGACACAACGCACTTCCGTTACCAATTTGGATTATTTGGCCGTGGGCTTCCCACTGGCCAAAAATACTGCCATTAGTTTTGGCATACAGCCCTTTACCTCCGTAGGATATGATTTAATTTCTGAAACCATCAATGCGGAGCAGGACACCGTTACCAACGTTTTTTCCGGTGAAGGAGGTTTGAATAAGGTGTTTCTCTCCCTTGGATTTCAACCGATCAAAAACGTTGCATTGGGGGCCACAGTGAATTTCAACTTTGGCACTTTGGATTACGATCGGGTCCAAAGCACCCAAAATGTACAGTTTGGAACGCTGGACAGACGTGAATCCCGTATTAATGGCTTTGATTTTAATTTTGGTGGAACCTACACGCCTAAAATAGGGGAAAAGCATACCTTGTTTACCCATTTGGGAGTGGATACCCAAATCAATTTGGTTTCGCAAAATTCACAACAGATAGGTTCCTTTTCACTGCAGGGTGGTGAAATAGAAGTATTCGATGTGGACCTGGATGCCCGTAACCTAAGAAATACCGAGCTTAAGATTCCTACCCGGACCACCATTGGTCTTGGCTATGGGGAAGATAAGAAATGGTTTGTTGGGGCGGAGTATGCCTTTCAAGGATTAAGTTCCTTTGAAAATACCTTTTTGGGCCAGGAGAATGTAGCCTTTGAGGATGCCAGCACTATGGCATTGGGGGGCTACTATGTGCCCAATTATTCGGCATTATCGGGGATTTTTAATCGAATTACGTATCGCGGAGGATTGCGTTATGACCAAACGGGATTGGTGGTCGAAGGAAGGGAGATCAACAACTTTGGCATAACTTTTGGATTTGGTGTACCGATTGTGGGAACCGGATCGGATCGGTTTTCCAATTTGAACATTGGATTTGAACTGGGCAGAAGGGGAACCAGGGCCGGAGGACTTTTGGAGGAAAGTTATTTAAATGTGAGTATAGGACTTTCGCTAAATGACCAGTGGTTTATTCAACGAAAAATAAACTAGCGTTAAAAGTTTAAAAAATTCTTAAATAAAAAGCTTAAAACCAACCAAAATAGAGGTTTAACTATAAAAATTTGTACATTAACCACTTTAAATATAGTAAAATGAAGAAGAAACTCTACTTAACGATGATAGCGGTCATGATGTCGATGGGTTTAAGTATTGCCCAAGCTCAAAACCCGGAGTGCATGACCAATCTCTCCATTTATGCAGAACACGCAAAAGTTAAAAATTATGATGCGGCCTACGAGCCTTGGAAAATGGTCTATGACAATTGTCCGGATATCAATAAGGCCAATTTCTCATTGGGCGAAAGAATCTTGAAGCACAAGATCAAAAATTCATCAGGTGCCGACAAAGATGGATATATCCAGGACCTCTTGGCCTTGTTTGATAATAGCTTAAAATATTTCCCTACCAAATTCCCAAAGGCGGGAGTGGCCATTGACAAGACCTTGTTGATGTATGACAACAAAATGGCTTCGGATGAGCAACTATTCAATATGTTGGATAAAGCATTTAAGGAAGACCGGGATAATTTCAAAAATCCTAAGGCACTTTACTTATATTTCTCTTCCCTAGTGGATTTGCACAATGCTGGGAAAAAAGATTTGCAATCGGTTTTTGATACCTATGATGATGTTACTGAAAAGGTGGAAGAAGAAAATAAAAAATTGACAGCTGTACTGGGTAAGATTTTGGCAAAAGAGGATGCGGGTACTGCACTGACTTCCAAGGAAAAAAGACAAAAAAAGGCGGCCACGGTCAATTCTGAGTCCTATGGTAAGATTTCCGGAAGTATAGATTCCAAATTGGGGGCCTTGGCAGATTGCGGGAACCTGATTCCCTTATATGAGAAGAGTTTTGAATCCAAAAAAGGAGACATCACCTGGGTGAAAAGGGCCGTGGGAAGGATGTTCTCCAAAGAGTGTACTGATGCCCCCTTGTTCAGCAAGATGGTGGAGGTTCAGGCAGAATTGGATCCCTCCGCGGACGTATACGTATATCTTGGAACCCTAAAATCCAAAAATGGTGATAATAAAGGGGCCATTGCCGATTTTAATAAGGCAGTGGAATTGGAAACGGATTCCTACAGACAGTCCAACATCCTCTACAAGATTGCGACCATCGTAAGAAAGAATAGTAAGTCCCAGGCCAGAAACTATGCCCAAAAGGCAATTAATGCGAATTCTGCCAATGGTAAGGCCTATTTGCTCATTGCGAATTTATATGCCAGCAGTGCCAATGCCTGTGGCGATACACCGTTTAATAAACGTGCCATTTATTGGAAGGCTGCCGAGATGGCCAGGAAAGCAGGCAGGGTAGACCCATCTTTGGCATCCAGGGCCAACAAAACCGCATCGAGCTATGCACAAAGGGCTCCGGACAAAACCATGATTTTTAACGCGGATATGGGCGGAAAAACCGTAACGTTTAACTGTTGGGTTGGAGGTAGTGTAAAGGTACCGAGCTTATAAGGGTGAAACACAATACAGTATATCACATAAAGCGGATTGCCACAACCATGGTTGTGGCAATCCTTTTTTGGGGATGTGGGGATGGCTATAAACGCGTGGGGCAAGAAGCCCTTAAGAAGAACTATCCACAGGGTGTGGCCACCAATTTTACGCTAACCTATACCGAGACGCAAAAAGAACTATCCACGCAAGACTCGGCAACAAGTAGGGTCATAGCCATATTGAAAAGTCCCTTGAATGAGGATTATGATAACCAAAGCTTTAAATACAAGGTTTTTCCCAACGGATTACAGGTGGATTTTTTCGATGAAAAAAACCAAAAAAGTGTCATTCAGGCGGACTACGGAATTATCTATTCACAGACCAATGTCATAGATTTGCAGGGCAATGTGGTCATAGAAAGCCACGATGGCAAAAAGCTCGAAACGCCCCAATTGTATTGGGACCGTAAGAACAAATGGATTTTTACCGAAGCGGAATTTACATACACCAATCCGGAAGATGGGACCGTAATGGATGGACAGGGAATGGACTTTAACCGGGAGTTTACCTTTTTCAGTGCCCATAAAACCTTTGGATTAATGACTATAAAAGAAGAAGAATGAAAGGATTTTTAAAGTATACCATCTACATAAATTTGATAGTTTCCCTGCTCTCCGTTTACATGGCATTCAATTTTTGGGAAACCGACAGGAACAGGGCCTATATTTTTATTTTTTTGGCTGTCGTAACGGGATTCAATTTTTTCTTCCGAAGGCGGTATTTTAAAAAATTCGAGGCTAGAAAGAAGGAACGGGAACAGGGTTGATCGTGGACTCCGCTTACGTTGTCATAATTGTTTCGTTATTTTTCTCCGCTTTTTTTTCGGGAATGGAGATTGCCTTTGTTTCGGCCAATCGTATCCATATAGAACTGGAGAAAAAACAAGAGGGCTTTTTGGCCAAGGTTTTGGCCTGGATTACAGAAAAACCATCCAAGTTTATTGCCACCATGCTCATTGGAAACAATATTGCATTGGTGGTCTATGGACTGTTTATGGGGGATGTGCTCATGAATTGGTTCCAAACCGTATTGCCCACCACCTCAAATCTTGTTAATGTACTACTTACGGATTTCCGTCTGGTGTCAAAAACGGTGATTTCCACATTCATTATTCTGATTACCGCAGAGTTTCTGCCCAAAGTCCTTTTTCAGATCTATTCCAATACCCTTTTAAAGGTATTGGCCCTCCCCGCCTATGTTTTTTATGTCCTGTTTTCCTTCCTGTCCTGGATGGTCATTAAAATTTCGGATTTCATTCTAAAGACATTTTTTAAGACCGATGGGGACGAGGTACAACTGGCCTTTACCAAATTGGAGCTGGGGGACTATATTACGGAACAAATGGAGACCGTGGAGGAAGAGGATGAGGTCGATTCCGAAATACAACTGTTCCAGAATGCTTTGGAGTTTTCAGAAGTAAAGGCCAGGGAGGTTATGGTGCCGCGCACGGAAATCATGGCCATAGAATTGCATGAAACCACCAAGACCTTAAGCAAACTGTTCATAGAGACCGGGTATTCCAAAATTTTGGTTTTCAAGGATACGGTTGATGAAATTATAGGATATGTACATTCCTATGAACTTTTTAAAATGCCCAAGACCATAAAACACATCTTAAGACCGGTGGAATTTGTCCCAGAGACCATGTTGATTCACGATATCTTAAACGTCCTTACCAAGAAACGGAAGAGTATGGCAGTGGTTTTGGACGAATATGGCGGTACTTCCGGAGTAATGACGGTTGAGGACATTGTGGAAGAGCTCTTCGGTGAGATTGAGGATGAGCACGATTCAACCGATTTGATCGAAGAACACCTAAGTGAACGGACCTTCCGGTTTTCTGCCCGATTGGAAGTTGACTATATCAATGAAAACTACAAACTGGAACTTCCCGAAAGTGAAGAGTATGAAACCTTGGGCGGACTTATTACCAATATCACGGAAGAGATTCCCGAACAGGATGAGGAAATCAAAACAGAAAATCACTTCTTTAAGATTTTGGAGGTTTCCAACAACAAAATAGACCTGGTGGAAGTCCATTTCCTGGAAGAGGATTAATAGTTTCATAAAACCTTTGTACGGTTTCCATGGAAGGCTTTTTGGCTTTCCCATTTGAAAAGAAAATGGTATTTTCGCCCACTAAAATCAACGAAAAGAAGCAGGTAGATGGCTATTTTAGAAAATATTAGGAAACGCACCACGGTATTGATCCTTATCATAGGTATGGCGTTGTTCGCATTTGTAATTTCCGGAGTGTTTACAGGAAATGATTTTGCCGGAGGAAAAATTGGCTCAACAATAGCGGAAGTCAATGGGGAACCGATATCACGGGAGGACTTTACCCGAAAATTGGAACAGGCCCAGCGCCAATTTGGCCCCAGTTTTTCATCGACCCAGTTGGTAAACCGCGTATATGACCAAGAAATCAGGAATGCCATTCTAAATCAGCAATTTGATAAGCTGGGCATTGATGTGGAGAGCGATCAGATCGTGGATTTCATAAAAAATACGGGTTACGCCCAGGACCCTTCTTTTCAAGACGAAAATGGAATCTTTAACCCAGAGGTTTTTAAAGCGGCCATTGCTGATTGGAGGGAAACAAATCCTTTATTGTATGACAACTGGTTGGAAATTGAAAAACAGATCATGCAGTCCGCCAAGGAGCAAATCTATTTCAATTTGATAAAAGCGGGATCGGGCGCTACACTATCCGAAGGGGAATTTGACTATAAGTTGGCCAATGATAAAGTGGATTTGCAGTTTGTACGTGTTCCCTATACTTCCATTCCGGACAGCACCATACAGGTGTCCAAAGATGAAATAGCCGCCTACATCAAGGAAAATGAGGAAGATTTTAAACAGGAGAAAGCAAGGGATATCCGCTTTGTGTTTTTTGAAGAGGCTGCTTCCGCTGAAGATGAAAATGCGGTAAGGGACGATATCGCCAAATTATTACAGGACACGGTAGAGTACATCCAGGAACGCAACACTACGGATACCATTCCCGGTTTTCGAAATACCCAGGACATGACCGCTTTTCTGGATAGGAATTCCGATACCAAATTCGATACCATCTATAAGGCCAAAAAGGACCTTCCCGCCGTTGCTGTGGACAGCATTTTCAATTTGGTGGATGGTGAGGTTTATGGACCATATAGGGATGGGGACTTTTTTAGGGTGTCAAGGGTAATGGCAAGAAAACCCCAAGGTTCGGTAAAGGCAAGTCATATTCTTTTTGCGTATGAGGGGGCCACACGGGCCAATCCTGAGATTAAGAGGACCAAGGAAGAAGCAGAACGGGAAGCCGAAAGGATTTTGGCAGAGGCCAAAAAAACGGATGCTGATTTTACTGCACTGGCAAGGGACAATTCTGATGGGCCTTCTGCCCCTAGAGGTGGGGATTTAGGATATTTTCAGGAAGGGATTATGGCAGATGAATTCAATGATTTTTGTTTTGGAAATGCGGTGGGATCCATAGGTCTGGTAGAAACGGAATTTGGGTTTCATATCATAAGGGTGGATGATAAACAGGATATTCTTCAGGTCGCTACCTTATCAAGGGAAATCCAGCCTTCCGAAGAGACCGTCAATGCCTTGTTTACGGATGCTACCAAATTTGAAATGTCAGTTTCCGATGCCGAAGCCGAAGCCTATTCCGATATTGCAAAAGAAAGTGACTTGGTGGTGCGTCCCGTGAATAAGATCAAGGAAATGGATGAAAACCTTCCCGGTTTGGATTCCCAAAGAAGTATCGTTCAATGGGCCTTCAATGAAGATACCAAGGTTGGGAACATCAAGCGATTTGATTTAACGAATGGTTATGCCGTAGTACAATTGACCAAGAAGTACAAGGAAGGTACGATGTCCGTAGAAGATGCATCGGCACAGGCACTGCCAAAAATCCGAAAGGAGAAGAAGGCCGCACAGATAATGTCCAACACCGCGGTGACCACATTGGAGGATTTTGCGACCAATCACGGCGTAAGCACTTCAAATGCAACTGCAGTGACAAGAAAATCCCCTACCATTCCAGGGGCCGGTAGGGAAGCTTTGGTCGTAGGAAGGGCATTTGCCCTGGAAGAAGGTGAAACCTCCGAAGTGATCAAAGGGGAAACAGGGCTTTTTATGGTCAAAGTAACCAAAAAGGAAGAAGGGGCTTCCTTACCTAACTTCAGCACCTTTGCCAATACCCTTACCAATCAAAAACGAAGCGCGGTCAATACCGGTGTATACAATGCACTCAAAGAAAGTGCGGAGATTGAGGATAATAGGGCAACCTTTTATTAAAGCACCATATCCGAATACGGAACAACAGTAGTAAAACCCCTGGCTTTAAAATAGCTGGGGGTTTCTTCATTTCCCGTGGCAAGGACAAAGTCACCGCCCCAACCACCAAGACTTTTAATGGCCCCATAATAATCCGAAAAAAGCCGCTCCTTTATTGGAGCTATTTTTAGGACTTTGGATAGGATAGCCTCATGTACCGTTAAAAGAGATTCAAAATCGGTCAACGTAGCGGTATGGAAAAGTTCTCTTGTAATACCGGTAAGATCGGTGACCAATGTCAACGTATCAAAATCCTGCTTTCGGTAATTGGCTATGGCTGCCCTGCTGTCCTGTTTTTGATTGAGATGGACAAAATACAGTTGGCTTTGAAAAGAGGGTTGGAAAACTACTTCTTCGACAGTGGGTTTTTTGTCAACAAGTTGATACAGGATAGGGGTGTTGTGTTGCGCACAGGCGATATCGTAACCACTTCCACCAAAAGTACGCTCGAGCAGGGTATAAGGATCTACGGAAGCCCATTGGGCAATATTGTTCAGTAGCGTGGATGAGGAACCCAACCCCCAATTTCTTGGGAAGGTAAGCTTGGAAATGGCTCTGTACCCTTTGGATTCAGCAATGAATTTTGGATTCAGTTCCCTGGCCTGGGTCAAAATCCGTTTTAAGGTTTCCGCCAATTCCGAATCGGAACAAGAATGGATGTCAAACGTTTTGGTGTCGAATGCAGCGTTGAACCAGACGTTGTTGTGTTGTTCCAGGCTTTGCCATTCCAAAGTTGCGGAATCCGAAGGCATGATTTCCAGTGACTGTCCATATGTTGTAGGAACCGCCAATGCCAAAGCTCCATCCAAGACAGCATATTCAGCGGAAAGTAACAATTTGCCATTGCTGTAATAGGTCGTTTCCATTATTGTTTCCGAATCAATTCCAAGCCCTCTTTTACCGAAGCATTGCTCACGGTACGTTCCTTAAAATAGTCCACCAGTTGTCTTTTTTCCTGTTCGGAGGCCCCAAGCTGATTTAACATATTCAACAAATGCATTTTCATATGGCCCTTTTGGATTCCCGTGGTGACCAAAGAGCGCAATGCAGCAAAATTTTGGGCCAGTCCAGCTACGGCAGTGATTTGCATCAATTCCTTTGCAGATGGATTTTGAAGGATTTCCAAAGCCAATTTTACCAGTGGATGTAACGAAGTTAGGCCACCTACGGTGCCAAGTGCCAAAGGAACCTCTATCCAAAAGGTAAACAGGCCATCCTTGATCTCTGCATGGGTAAGGCTGGAATAGTTGCCATCCTTGGCCGCAAAAGCATGTACACCCGCTTCTACCGCCCTAAAATCATTTCCGGTGGCCAGGACGACTGCGTCAATCCCATTCATAATTCCTTTATTGTGGGTAACTGCCCTAAAGGGTTCGGATTTGGCAATGGCAACCGCCTGGACAAACCGCTTGGCAAAGTCGGCAGAAACCGTTGTGTCACCTTTAGCTGTGCTTATGGGACAGGAAACCTCCGCACGGACCAGACAATTGGGGACGTAATTGCTCAATATGCTCATGATGACCTCAAGTTCCAATGCTGTTTTCGCCGCCTCTTCCTTTAAGGTTTTGGCAAATTGTTCCAAACAGGAATTGATGAAGTTCGCCCCCATGGCATCCAAGGTTTCAAAGGTGCAGTGCAATTGGTAGTATCCTTGTAAACCTTCGGTTTTGTCCCTTAAGGAGATGGCCGTAATGCCCCCGCCCCGCTTTTTCATGTTACGGGTAATGGCTTCGGTCCCTTCGTAAAATCTTGGGGTTATTTCCTTGATGAAATCGATTAAGGTATTTTTTTCACCGTGATGGATAAAATGTACCTGGCCCACTTTTTCAGTTCCCAGTATTGTCGTTTTGAACCCACCACGGGTCAACCAAAACTTGGCTGCTTTACTGGCGGCAGCCACAACGGAACTCTCTTCAATAATCATGGGGATTGTAAACACCTTTCCATTGAGCAGGAAATTTGGGGCTACCGCAAAAGGCAAATAGTAATTGGTAAGCGTATTTTCAATAAACTCATCATGGGTTTTTTGAAGTTCCCTATCGTGGTTCCAGTATTGGGCCAGGGTTGTTTTTGTCCGCTCTGGATTGGTGGTGCAATTATGGGCAATCCAATCTATCTTTTCCTCCTTGGATAATTTGGAGAAACCTTCTACGGTTTTTTGCATGAGTATCTTTAAAACAGCAAAGATACATTTTACTGTTTTTGCTTTAGTTCTTGTACTATGAGGGGATCAATCCTTATATTTAGGACATTCAGGAACCGGTTTGGACAACAAAGGGCAAATGGGTTCAACAAATTATTAGTATACTTGAACGTTTTTAAGCAGTAAACACCTATGCGAAAAATAGCGCTCCCACTGATATTCGTTTTATCTTCTTTTACAATTGTCTTAGCCCAAAAAAATAAAATCACCCTCCAGGATATTTGGAGCGGTGGGTTTAGGACACAGGGAATGGATGTACTCCGTTCCATGAAAAATGGCAAGCAGTACACCGTACTCAATTTTGATGGAAATCCCCGAAGGAGTTCCATTGATAAATATGATTACAAAACCCTGGAAAAGGTGGAAACCATAGTCTCCTCTTCGGATAATGTTCCGTATTTCACATCGTATGAGTTCAGTAATGATGAATCAAAGATGCTCTTGGCGACAGCGATAGAGCCCATTTTTCGCCGTTCCAGGTTGGGCATCTATTACGTTTATGATATTGGTTCCAAATCGATAAAAAAAATATCGGAAAACAAAATCCAGGAGCCGGAACTGTCCCCCGATGGTTCCAAAGTGGCTTACGCATTTGAGAATAATCTGTACCTCATGGATTTGGTCTCCGGTGAAACCAAACAAATCACCCAAGATGGGGTTTATGGACGTATCATCAATGGAATTACGGATTGGGTCTATGAGGAGGAGTTTGCTTTTGTACAAGCTTTTGAATGGAACAGCAATGGCACAAAAATAGCTTTCATCCGTTTTGATGAAACCAATGTCCCCCAATTTTCCATGGATGTCTACGGGACCGATCTGTATCCTGCCCAATACGAGTTCAAATATCCAAAGGCGGGAGAGGAAAATGCCAAGGTAAGTTTACATCTATACGATATTGCTACGGATGAACTATCCAATATTGACTTGGGCGATACCTACTATATTCCAAGGATCCAATGGATGAACAATCCCGATTACCTGAGTGTTCAAACAATTAACCGGCATCAGAACCATTTAAAGTTGCATAAGGTCAATGCCAAGGACAATTCGGTCGCCGTTTTACTCGAGGAAAAGGATGAAGCTTATGTGGATATTCATGATAACCTTACTTTTTTGGCTGATGATGGTTTTATCTGGACCAGTGAAAAAGACGGCTATAACCACCTGTATCTGTACAATCAAGATGGTGGGTTGGCCAACCAAATTACCCAAGGTTCGTGGGAAGTGACCAATTACTACGGATATGACCGGAAAAATGATAGGGTTTACTACCAATCCGTGGAGAATGGTTCCATCAACAGGGATGTGTACAGCATATCAATTTCGGGGAAGAACAAAAGAAGGTTGAGCACGAAAGAAGGAACCAATTCTGCTGATTTCAGCTCCGATTATACGTACTATATCAATACATTTTCCAATGCGGAAACCCCTTATGAATTTACGCTCAATAGGGCCAAGGACGGAAGAAAACTAAAGAGCATCAAGGACAATACATCCTTGCTTGCAAAGCTTGGCGATTATGAAATGGTCCCTAAGGAATTCTCCACGATTACAATAAATGGCAATGAGCTAAATATGTGGACCCTTAAGCCTGCGGATTTTGACCCCTCCAAGAAATACCCATTGTTGTTGTATCAATACAGTGGCCCTGGTTCACAACAAGTAGCCAACCGATGGATGGGGAGCAATGACTATTGGCACCAAATGCTGGCCTCCCAAGGTGTTATCGTTGCTTGTGTTGATGGTCGGGGAACCGGTTTTAAGGGAAGGGATTTTAAAAAGTCCACCTATCTTAATTTGGTCAAATATGAAACGGAGGACCAGATTGCGGTAGCAAAGGAATTGAGCGCATTGCCCTACATTGATGAGGAAAGAACAGGTATTTGGGGCTGGAGTTTCGGGGGGCATATGAGTACCAACTCCCTTTTAAAGGGGAACGATGTTTTTGAAATGGCCATTGCTGTTGCCCCTGTCACAAGCTGGCGGTTTTATGATACCATCTACACGGAACGTTTTTTAAGGACCCCGCAGGAAAATCCTGGGGGCTATGACAACGAGTCCCCATTCAATTATCCGGAGTTGTTAAAAGGTGACTATTTATTGGTACATGGCTCTGGTGATGACAATGTACACCTACAAAATACAATGCGA